>JAUWHP010000021.1 GCA_030605765.1 Dehalococcoidia bacterium | reverse complement strand
GAGGAACTTAGCCTGATTATGCTGGACATTGACCATTTTAAGAAGGTCAATGACCAATATGGACATCTCATAGGAGACGAAGTCCTGGAGGGAATTGCCGTATTAGTGCAGCGAAACATTCGGGACACAGATGTTGTGGGGCGCTACGGAGGGGAGGAATTCATCATTATTTTGCTCAAGGCTGGTTTGTCTTATGCTGTGGATGTAGCTGAACGGGTGCGAAAGGCGATTCAGGACGCCGAGATGAAGGATTTTGAGGGGAATGTGTTCAGTGTAACGGTAAGCGAGGGGGTATCCAGCTACAAACCGGCCGAAGACGAACGCTCTCTCATTTCTCGTGCTGACGATGCTCTCTATAGAGCCAAGGAAAACGGTCGAAACCGGGTAGAAGCTTCAGCTTAGAAATGGAGGCCGGATAAGTTCCATACCATTAACCGTAGCTGGAGAGAAAGTCTATCTTAAGAAGCAAAACTGTCCGAATTTGGCGGTATTGAGCTTGCAGTTGGGATGTTCCCAGCATGATTTGTCCAGTGGGGAATTCAATAGAACACGGCTCGTTTTTCTAATAGAATTGGTAGTTTGCCAGGCGGTTGCAAGCCAACACACATGCTGGCAAAAACAGGAGGTACTGGACTATAATTAGCCCGGTGATTTCAGTTGAAGAAGCCTTAGAGAAGGTTCTGAGCTACGTCGCAGTTCTGGGACCAGAAGAGAAGCCCATCCTGGATTGTTTGGGCCAGGTTCTGGCTGAAGATGTCTATTCCACGATTGACGTTCCCCCGTTAGATAATTCAGCTATGGATGGCTTTGCTGTGAAGGCTGAGGATACAGGCGGCGCAGGCGAGCCGTCGCCGAAGCTCTTTACCGTTGTAGACGAAGTTGCTGCTGGCTCTTTAGCTAGCAGAGAAGTCGAGCCAGGAACGGCAATTCGCATTATGACAGGAGCACCATTGCCCCAGGGGGCTGATACTATCGTGCGATTTGAAGATACTGACGAGGTGGTGCGAAAGTCGTCGGGGGGTGATGTATCCCAGATTGGCGTACTGCGCCAGGTAGAGAAAGGATTAAATGTTCGATGTAAGGGGGAGGATATTGCCAGGGGTGCGCTAATTCTGCGAAAGGAAACTGTACTGCGCTCGTCAGAAACAGGTGTGTTAGCTTCTCTGGGATATTCTACTGCTCTGGTTATACGCCGTCCGATTGTTTCAGTTCTGGCTACGGGTGATGAGCTTGTAAATATTGGACAACCATTGCCTCCAGGTAAGATTTATAATAGTAATTCCTACTCCATCGCTGCTCAAATTCGGCATTACGGAGGGCTCCCTAAAATCCTTGGCATAGGACGTGATTCAGTTTGCTCACTCAACGAGAAACTTGACGAGGGAATGGATTCAGATATGCTTATTACCTCTGGTGGTGTATCTCGGGGAGATTATGACGTGGTAAAGGATGTTTTGGCAGAGCGTGGGGAAATTGCCCTGTGGACAGTATGTATGAAGCCGGGGAAACCATCTGCTTTTGGGGTGATTATGAATGGAGAGAGGCAGATACTTCACCTGGGCCTACCAGGCAATCCTGTTAGTTCTATGGTTACCTTTGAGCAGTTTGCGCGCCCGGCTATCCTGAAGATGATGGGGAAGAAAAACCTCGCTAAGCCATGTGTTCAAGCTGTTATAGAGGATGATGTAACAAACACCGATGGGCGTCGCATCTTCGCTAGAGTAAGGGTTACGAAGCATGGCGAACAGTATCACGCCTACCTTACAGGGCCGCAGGGTTCGGGAATTCTTACATCGATGGCGAGGGCAAATGGCCTGGCTATTATCCCTGAAGACACAGAGGGAGTTAAGGCAGGGGATATGGTTAAAGTGCAGATGTTGGATTGGAGTGAAGATTTAATACTGGGGGAATAAGAAATGTGTTCAGTTGTTTCTATTGTGGGCAAATCAGGGGCTGGCAAAACAGCGCTTGTTGAGAAGCTGATTGGGGAATTCAAAAAAAGAGGATATCGGGTGGCTACTGTTAAGCACAGTCCAGGAGGGATAGAGATAGACACGCCTGGGAAAGATAGCTGGAAATTTGCCAGAGCAGGCAGTGATGCCGTGGTTATTAGCTCCCCTGACAGGCTCGTCCTCGTCAAAGGTGTAGAGCATGACCCTAACATTGAAGAGATTCTGAGAGTTGTTGGTGGTGAATTTGACCTGGTTCTGGTTGAGGGATTCAAAAGAGGCAAAGCTCCTAAAATCGAAGTATACAGAAGAGAATTGGGAGAAGACCTGCTGTGCTCCCCTAAAATGCTCTCCGCCATAGTCAGTGACGAGCCGCTGGATATAGGTGTGCCCCAGTTCTCATCGAATGATGCCCCTGCGGTAGCCGATTTCATAGAAAACAAATTTGTCTTTCAAGCTGAAGGTGACGCCTTCCTTTTTGTGAATGGCAAACAGGTTTTCATAAAACCTTTTGTAAAGGATATCATTGCCAAAGCCTTATTAGCTATGGTTTCGACGTTGAAAGATATTGGAGAGGTAAGGAGCCTTGATATTTCAATAAGGAACAAGCCTGGCGCGACTATTGCTTTGGGGGGTGGTGGGGATTCTTCGCGAAGCGAAGAATGACGGTAAGAGGGAAATATGTTTAGGGCGGGGATACTAACAGTTAGTGACAAAGGCTGGCGTGGCGAACGCCAGGATAGAAGTGGTGAGGCTATTCGAGAGATACTCTCTGAAACAGGGGCCCATATCACAAACTACGATATTGTCCCTGACGAGAAAAACGTTATTGCTGAGAGGCTAATCACGTGGGTGGATGAGGGTAACGTGGACGTCATCATCACCACAGGCGGGACCGGCCTTGGCCCCAGAGATGTTACTCCCGAGGCAACTCTTTCGGTAGTGGATAGAATCGCCCCCGGTTTTGTTGAGGCGATGAGGGGCGAGAGCCTCAAAAAGACGCCTCACGCTATGTTGAGTCGAGCGGTTAGTGGCACCCGTGGGAGCTGTTTGATTATCAACTTGCCTGGTAGCCCTAAAGCCGTTCGTGAATGCCTTGGGTCAATATTGCCGGCTCTTCCTCATGCCGTGGAAACACTCAGGGGTCAAGGAGGTGAGTGCGGTATTCCCGAGAAACTTTCACAATAAGGCGTATTTGCCTCTGGAGCTGAGTTGAGTGGCGGCTCCGATTTATGATATGATACTCGAAAGCTAAATATTGGCTCTCTCCGAGTTGCTGTGCCTAAAGAATAATCTATGGTGAGCAACCGGTAGGTTAAAAGCCTCGAGGGTATGGGTAGAAATGCTTGTGCCTCCCGTGCTTGGAAAGGAGAGAAGATGAATTCTGGTCATTATGTTGTAGCACCCTGCTTAGCGCGGTGCTATTTTTATCGCCACTGCCTATTCCCCTTTCTAATAACTCCATCCAATTCTATTTTGCCTGCTGCCTCGCTGGGGAAGAGATTCCCGCTGAATACGAGCCACGAAACCGAAGCAAATCGGATAGGGGCCACAAGATGGCTATGGCCCTGCGATAATGAGCATTCCATTTGAGGAGGAAAAGCATGAGCAAAACAGGTATTCGAGCAAAACTGCATAGCATGAACCTGGTGTTTATCGTGTTGGGCACGGTTATCCTGCTCTTTATTTTCGTCCCCCCACTCAAAACGATATTCTCTTCTTCGCCTGGGACGCTATGGAATACGCTGCTGGAGACAGAGGTATACTCCTCCATTCTGCTCACTATCTACGCTGCGCTGGTAGCTACTTTGGTAGGGCTTTTGCTTGGAGTTCCCCTGGCTTATATCCTGGCAAGGCATGAGTTTCGGGGGAAAAGATTCCTGGAAGGGCTCATCGATGTACCTATTGTGATGCCTCATTCGGCGGTAGGCATTGCACTTCTTTTCGTCTTCGGCTCCAGATTCCTCATGGGCAAATTTCTAAATAATATAGGAATTGGCTTTGTTGATGAGGTTAGTGCAATTGTCTTCGCCATGATGTTTGTCAGTGTTCCCTTTCTTATTGATTCGGCTAAAGAGGGCTTCAAAGCTGTGGATGTGAGACTGGAGAAGGTGGCTCGGACTTTAGGTGCTTCACCATGGGACTCATTTTTCCGGGTTTCTCTGCCTTTAGCTTGGAGAAGCATTTTTTCAGGTTCGGTGCTGATGTGGGCTCGGGGATTCAGCGAGTTTGGAGCTGTGTACATTGTAGCCGGCCACGTGCCCTTCTTTGGATATCACCCTGTAGCTGCACCAATCTTAGTTACTGAGTTATTCGAATCGCCTGGCGGACTGGGAGCTGCCCAACCGGTGACGGTGTTGCTAATTCTGATTTGCCTCGTGGCGTTTATTGTGCTTAGGATGGTGACCTCTAAGAGGGCAAAGATATGATTGCCATCAAGAACCTGAAGGTAGATTTAGGCGATTTTCTGCTTCAGGATATTAACCTCGACATCGAGTCAGGTGAGTATTTCATTATCCTCGGGCCCACTGGAGCTGGAAAGACTGTACTTCTTGAAGCTATTGCTGGGCTCCACCCTGTTCTTGAAGGGAGAATCTGGATTGATGGCAGGGAAATCAGCAGGCAGAGTGCGGAGAAACGGGGAATCGGGATTGTTTATCAGGACCAGGTCCTTTTCCCTCATCTCACAGTAGAGGATAACATTGCTTTCGGGCTTAAGTTAAGGAAGTGCCCCAGGGGTGAGATAAAAGCGAAGGTAGATTATATGGCGGAAATAGTGGAGATTCCGCATCTGCTTCAGAGAAGCCCTGCTATGTTGAGTGGAGGGGAAAAGCAAAAGGTGGCTCTGGCTCGAGCGCTTGTTATCGAGCCTGAGGTGCTGTTGCTCGATGAGCCTTTGAGTGCTCTGGATCCTGAAACAAGGGAAAGGATGCAAGGTGAATTAAGGGAGATGCATCGCAGGGTAAAGGTAACCATAATCCATGTCACTCACGACTTTGAAGAAGCAGTAGCTCTGGGGCATCGAGTTGCAGTGCTGAATGATGGAGAAATAGTTCAGATAGGGTCTCCTGAGGATTTTCTACGCCATCCGAGTTCGGAATTTGTGGCTCGTTTTGCTCTCTCGCGGAATATCTTCAACGGCAAAATTGGGGATACAGAAGATGGCTGTACCTTTGTAGATATCGGTGGCGTAAGAGTTATGGCAATAACGGAATTAAGGGGTGAGGTGCGCCTCTCCCTCCGCCCTGAAGATATCCTTATCTCTAAGGAACCGTTCCAATCCACAGCCAGAAACTCATTTCAAGGTGCAATCACTGACATTGCTGATAGAGGCTCAATTGTTTATATCACAGTGACTCTACCGCCGGATTTCATGTGCCTCATCACTCGTCAGGCGTTTGAGGAACTGGGATTAAGAAAAGGGATGAGAATATGGATCACGTTTAAGGCTTCGGCAATTCATGTTTTCTAGAAAGGTGGACTAGTTTGATGAAAAGGAAAATAGCGGAGATGGCTTCAATCACAATGGCCTTGGCCTTAGTCCTGACGATGTTTGGCTGTACTGAGGAAGGCGAACGAATTCCTCGAACAGAAACTTTGATAATCTATCATGCGGGAAGCTTATATGCGCCATTTAAGGATTTGGAGGCTGAGTTTGAGAGCGTTCACCCTGCTGTCGATGTTCTATGCGAATCAGGGGGGAGCGCTAAGATGATAAATAAAGCGATAGCGCGAGAACAGGCTGGCGAGCTACCACCTGACATAATTGCCTCCGCTGATTACAAGCTTATTCCTGATAGGTTGTATGAAGATGGTTATGCCGATTGGTATATCGCCTTTGCCAGGAATGCGATGGTGCTTTGCTATCGCGATGGCGCGCCTGGTTCTGATGCTATAGTAAATGGCAACCGTACCTGGTACGATGTACTCAGGAATGATTCCGTAACATACGGGCATAGCAATCCTGACGATGACCCTTGTGGCTACAGAACACCAATGGTAATTGAATTGGCTCAGAAGTATTACTATGATAATGCTACTGAATTTGGCTTGAGTCCCGACCCTGACGCCGATGGGCTGTATGACGCCCTTATCCCGGGTAGCGAGCATGAAAGAGGCAGGATTGGCGGCGCCAGCGAAGCCAGGCCCGGCGGCAGTGTGGAGAGAGTGAGGTCGAAATCGGTTGAACTTATCCACTTACTTGACTCTGGCGACCTGGATTATGCGTTTGAATATCGCTCTGTAGCTGTGCAGCGTGAATTGAGTTTCATCGAGCTCGATGACCATATCAATCTCTCCAAGGCTAGTACGGAACTCCCTGGCGTGGAAGACTTCTACAAGCAAGCCTCCATAGAGATTATTAAGGAAGCTGGCCCTCCGCCCACTTACCAGGCCAAGAAGGGCAAGCCTATTGTATACGGCATAACCATCCCCTCACATGCCAAAAATAAGGAGCTTGCTGTGGAGTTCATTAAACTGCTTCTTTCTGATACGGGGAGAAACGTAATGGAGGTAAAAAATGGGCAGCCATTCCTTGAGACGCTATTGTGCGACCACCCTGAGAACTTGCCCACCGGGTTAAGGGAAGTAGTGTGAAGGGAAGATGAATATCCTTGACGATCTAATTTCTAGCCTGGGCGATGATAGCCCGGTGTATAAGATACACACCTGTGTTTTCTGGACTGCGGTGGTAAGCAGGAATTGTGGCTTGGCCTCTACTTTTCATGAGGAGCACTCGTATCACAGAATGGTGAGAGATGTGGGAAATTTGAGGCGCAAGTCGGCATTGGAACTGTCAGAGTATGCCAAGTCAAACAATCTTCTGGAGGCATCTATTGGGATGGCAGCTATCAACTCGCTAATAGATATTAATGAAGCTGAATGTGTGGAAGAGAATGCCTTTGATGTATTGGCAAGGAAAGGAAAGGGCATGAATATAGCTATAATAGGCCATTTTCCTTGGGTGCCAGAGCTCCGGAAAGTAGCCAGGGAGCTTTGGGTTATAGAGCAAAGACCTCGAGAAGGAGATTTGCCAGCAGAAGCAGCGGAATACATATTGCCTCAGGCTGATGTAGTTGGCATCACAGGAACTTCGTTTATAAATCATACTATAGAAAAGCTTTTAGAATTAAGTAAGCGTAGCTTCACTGTTATGGTAGGGCCTACCAGTCCTCTGTCACCAGTTCTGTTTGATTACGGAGTGGATGTCATTGGTGGAGTAAAGGTGGTCGAGCCGGAGAAGGCAATTCGCTCTATCAGCGAGGGCGCCATTTTCAGGCAGGTGCAGGGTGTAAAGCTTGTAACCGTGATTAGGGAGACAAAGAGCAAATGACTGGCCTTTTCGATTCTTTTCAGCGCCACATAAACTACCTTAGAATCTCTGTCACTGACCGTTGTAATCTGCGCTGCATCTATTGCATGCCGCCCGAAGGCGTTGCGCTGGCATCACATGGCGAGATCCTTTCTTACGAGGAAATATCAATCGTGGCTCAGCTAGGAGCAAAACTGGGCATCAGCAAGATAAGATTGACCGGCGGTGAGCCTCTGGTGAGAGCAGAGTTACCCAAGCTTGTTCAAATGCTCTCGCAGATAGAAGAAATTGATGAGGTGTCTTTGACTACGAATGGAACGCTTCTTAAGAGATATATTCCGATGCTTAAGCAGGCAGGTTTATCCCGAGTCAACATAAGCCTGGACACACTCCAGGCTGATAGATTTCGACACATCACTCGCCTTGGCGAATTGAGAGATGTCCTTTATGGCATCGAGGCAGCAAGGGATGCTGGTCTTGACCCGGTCAAAATAAATATGGTGGTCATGAGAGGTATAAACGATGATGAGGTGCTGGATTTTGCTAATATGACATATAAAGAAGGGTGGCACGTCCGTTTCATCGAGCTCATGCCCTTTGCCAATGTAGCACAACCTGTGTCCTCCAGTGAGATGCGACAGTGTATAGCGTCGCTTGGCAAGCTTGAACCATATTTACGTGTCACTGGCAATGGGCCAGCCACATATTATCGTTTACCTGGAGCTGAGGGCACCATAGGCTTTATCAGCCCTATTACCGAATGTTTTTGCTCTAACTGTAATCGCATGCGTCTTACCTCAGATGGTAAGTTATGCCCTTGCCTTTTAGCAGATGGTGAGATTGACTTGAAAGAGGCGCTGCGTCATAATGCCTCGCCACAGGAATTAGAGCGCTTATTTCTAAAGGCAGTTGCTTCTAAGCCAGAACGTCACCATTTGGCAGATGGGATTATACCAGTGACGCAGAATATGTTCCAAATTGGAGGTTAAAGATGTCAGAATCAATAAAGCGGGTGCGCATGGTGGACGTCACCGGTAAAGCGGAAACGGAACGAGAAGCAGTGGGAAAGTGTAGGATAAGAGTGAAGCCTGCCACATTGGAACTTATCCGCCGTGGTGAGATAGCAAAGGGTGATGTGCTAAGCGTAGCACAAACAGCTGGAATTGTAGCGGCAAAAGAAACTCCTCGCCTTATACCCTTATGCCACCCATTGCTGCTCACCAATGTTGCGATTAGTTTTTATCTGCCTGAAAATGCTGACTTCATTGAAATTACCGCTAGTGCTAAAGGGGTGGGGAAAACAGGGTTTGAAATGGAGGCGTTGCTTGCTGTGTCCGTAAGTGCCCTGAACATTTATGATATGTGCAAGGCGATAGATAGTGGTATGACTATTGAAGAAATTCGCCTGGTGAAGAAGAGCGGAGGCAAAAGCGGGGCTTATGTTGCCAGCGATTACAAAAAAGAAGCAGAGTGGCATGGCTAAAATAGTTGCAGTTTGCTTGAGTCAGGAAAGAGGAGTCACTAAGAAACCTGTTAGCCAGGGCTTTCTTAAAGAAAACCATGGGTTTGTTGGTGATGCTCATGCCGGTAGCAGCCGCCAAGTTAGTCTCTTAGCGATAGAAAGCATCAACAAAATGCTATCAGCTCTGGAGAGCATTAGCCCTGACAGGATGCATAGCCAGGGCATAGAGATAAACCCTGGTGATTCTGCAGAAAACCTGGTGACTGAAGGAATAAATTTAACCGCTTTGCCTGTGGGTACACGGCTGTGCATAGGGGCGAAAGTTATACTTGAGATCACTCAAATTGGAAAGGCATTTCATCGTCCGGGATTTTTCCTCTTGCCATTAGAGGGGGTGTTCGCTAGTGTAGTTCATGGTGGTGTGGTGAAGCCAGGTGACGGCCTGAGGGTTGAGTTAATTGAACACAAAACCCTGTTTGAAGACAGGTTAACCAATCATAGCTAAAGCAGGCATTTCCTGAGTATCTTTGCCTGGCGCTTCTCATATCTTGAGAATCCCTGAGGACGTTTAGCGATAACCCTTTTCTCTCTCTTTTCCCTTGAGATTTTTCAACCTGAATTCAATTGCCTATGCACTCTTCTCAGGCTTCTCGTAAATCTATCCCGATCTGTGCGTCAGTTAGCTTCTTTAAGAGGCGTACTTTCCATATCTTGCTTTGCAAAATCTTTACCCACAGTGGCCCGAATGGTGATGATGTCGTCTATCGCTTCCCTAATGAGAAATTCATGGCCCCTTTTTAAGCTATTTCCCATCACCACCATCTTTAATCGTCAAGGAATATAGAGCCATTTAACAGGGGGGACTTGACAAAATATAGGGGTAGGTGTTTATAATAGTAGTGGGAGAAAGTGGGGAAAAAAGGTAGGGTTTGTTAAAAAATGTTTTTTGGGGAATATCCATACAAGGTTGATGAAAAGGGGAGAGTGCCTCTGCCGCCAAAATTCAGGCGAGAAATGAGAGACGCTGTGGTGTTAACCAGGGGAGCAGAGAAATGCATTGTTATTTACCCTTTGGCTGAGTGGAAAAGGTTAGCTGACACCCTGGCTGCTAAAGCAGTAACCCCAGCTAATTTAAGAAAACTGAATCGCGCCATCTTTGGTTCTGCTTTCAGCACCTCCTTCGATGGGCAAGGTAGAATAACATTGCTTCCCCCTTTACGCAGTTATGCTGAGATTGGCGATACTGTGGTTGTTGTTGGTGTCAATAATTGTGTTGAACTTTGGAAGGAGGAACTGTGGAAGGAAGAGAAAGCTACATCTGACGAACAAGCATCCCACATTATGGAGAGCCTTGGAGCATAGCTAATGAGTGTGACTGTGTCTTTGCCAACTCATGTACCTGTTTTGCTTAATGAAACTATAGAAGGATTACAGGTTCAACCGGGGAGATATTTTATTGACTGCACTGTGGGTTCAGGCGGGCATGCCACTGCCATTTTGGAAAGGATTTTACCTGGTGGTAAGCTCCTGGGCATTGATGCTGATGCTGAGGCTATTAGAATAGCCGAAGCTAGGTTTAGCGACTATAGCGAAGTAGTTAGCTTGGTTAATGACAACTTCGTCAACCTCAAAGCTATCTGTAGCAAATACAAACTCTATCCAGTTGATGGTATTCTTCTTGACCTTGGTGTCTCCTCTCAGCAACTGGATACAGCCCAGCGTGGCTTTAGCTTTCAGCGCGAGGCTCCTCTCGATATGAGGTTTGACTCCAGACAAGGACTAACCGCTGCTGACATCATTAATACTTTCCCTGAGCAGGAGTTAGCCCATATTATCAAGGAATATGGGGAGGAGCGTCACAGCCGACGAATAGCCCAGCACGTTGTACAGAGCCGCCCTATTACATCTACCGTACAGCTTGCTCAGGTGGTGGAACAAACCCTTGTCCGTAAGCGTGCCAGGATTCACCCAGCCACCAGGACTTTCATGGCATTTCGTATTGCTGTTAATAGGGAGCTAGATAATCTAAAAGTGGCTCTGGAACAGACTATTAACCTCCTTCGTTTTCGAGGCAGATTGGTGGTTATCAGCTATCATTCCTTGGAAGACCGTATAGTTAAGGAGTTTATGCGGCGTGAAGCTAGTAGCTGCCTATGTCCACCGGGAACAATAGTATGTCGCTGTGGGCATGTGCCCAGCCTAAAACTTATATCAAGGAAGGTCATCAGGCCTACTTCGTTGGAGATAGAATCCAACCCACGCAGCCGCAGCGCTAAGATGAGAATAGCCGAATGCTTGAAGTAAACAAGGGTATCTATAATAACAAAGGAGGTAAAAATGGCCAAGAAAATTATTTCCGCCATCGATGTGGGTACAACTAAGATAGCCACCATCGTAGCTAATGTAAGAGCGCGAGATGACATCGAAGTTCTGGGAGTAGGAGTTGTTCCCAGTCATGGCCTGCACAAAGGTATTGTAGTCAATATGGATGAGGCTAAGGCAGCCATTGCTGACTCGATAAAGGAGGCTCAGAGAGTTAGCGGCATGAAAATAGACTCTGTATTTGTGGGGGTTACCGGTAGGCACATAAGCAGCCTTAATAATCGAGGCGTGGTGTCCATACCACGTGACGACCGGTTAGTTCGCACTCAAGATCTCAAAAGAGTGTTGTCTGCAGCTCGTAGTATCCCTGTTCCTGAGGGGAGGAAATTACTTCATGCTATCCCTCGCTATTACACACTAAATGGCGAAGAAAGAGTAAAACAACCAGTAGGTATGCACGGCACCAGATTAGATGTGGAGACTCACATTATCACTGCGTCAGTGTCTTCAGTGCAAAATCTAGTCAAGTGTATTCGAGCTACCCACGTTGAGGTTGAGGATTTAATTCTAGAGCCTTTAGCCAGTGGGGAGGCAGTATTGAGCCAGCAGGAAAGAGATAGTGGCGTTATCATGGCTGATATTGGGGGCGGCACCACAGATATAGCGGTGTTCAAAGATGGGAATATCTACCACTGCGCAATTATCCCGGTAGCTGGCTACCAAGTGACCAGCGACATAGCCATTGGCTTAGGCCTGCCTTTTCATGTAGCTGAGAGAATGAAAAAGATATACGGTAACGTAACGCCAGGATTAGACACCAGTAAAGATACCAGTCTGACGGGCATGGAGAACGGTCACAGCGCCTCTTATCGAGATTTATGCGATATTACCCGTTCCAGGATGGAGGAGTTGTTTGAACTCATTCTTCTGGAAATGCCCACCACAGATTATCAATCTTTGGCCCCCTGTGGCTTAGTGCTTACAGGTGGCACAGCCAACTTGACTGGACTTGACGAGTTGGGGAAGTCTGTGTTGCGGCTTCCGGTACGCAAAGGCCAACCCTCGGATTCAGGCATTTATGGCATCACTGACGTCCTTCATGACTCAGCTTACGCTACTACTACCGGGTTGATTCTATGGCAGGCGAGAAGCAAAGAGAGATCAACCTGGCAGGTAAAAAGAGGCGGCATTTTTGGTGGTTTTATTAGTTTATTCAGGAAACTGTTTCGTGGTTAAAGGATGGCAGGATTTTAATGTTTCTTAGAAAAGGAGGTTCAAATGGCAAAGTCGATAGTCGCTCCAACACCGGCAAAAATTAAGGCGATAGGCATTGGTGGAGGTGGCTGTAATGCTGTCAGCCGTATGGTTCGCGAAGGCATTAGAGGCGTTGATTTTATAGCTATGAACACTGATGCTCAAGCTCTGGCATTGACTGAGGCACCTACTCGCATTCAACTAGGGGAGAAGTTGACCAAAGGTCTGGGTGTAGGTGGTGCTCCAGAGATGGGATTCAAGGCGGCTGAGGAAAGCCGACAGATAATCGAAGAGGTCCTCGAGGGGGCTGATATGGTATTCATCAGTTGTGGCATGGGTGGTGGGACAGGCACTGGCGGTATCCCTGTTGTGGCTCAACTGGCTAAGGAAACTGGTGCTCTTACCATTGGCGTGGTGACCAAACCCTTCGCCTTTGAAGGAGGACACCGCACCGAAACGGCCGAAGAGGGTATACTTCAGTTGAGTACCAAGGTGGATACACTAATTATTATACCTAACGATCGTCTCATGCATCTCTGTGATGCCAAAACAACTGTTGATAGTGCCTTCAAAATGGCTGATGATGCTCTTTTCCATGGAGTGCAGTCTATCTCTGGGGTCGTCACCACTCCCGGGTTAATTAACCTCGATTTCGCTGATATTAAATCAGTGATGAAAGATGCCGGCCCAGCATGGATGTCTGTAGGGAAAGGTACTGGGCAGAATCGAGCTGCTGAAGCCGCCAAAGCTGCTTTGGCTAGTCCATTGCTCGATGTCTCCATAAACGGAGCTAGAGGAGTGCTGTTTAATATCAGTGGCGGTCCCAGCCTGACTCTCTTCGAGTGCAATGAGGCAGCTCAAGTCATAAGCCAAGCAGTTGATCCCAAAGCCAATATCATATTCGGGGTGGTCTTTGAGCCTGGGATGGACAGCGAAGTTAGGATTACCGTTATTGCCACTGGTTTCAGTAGCCAGTATGGCAAGGGGGCACCTAGGTTGGAGGAACTTCGCCAATTAATGAAAAGTGGTGAAACCCTTGATGTTCCCTCTTTCCTACGCCGTAGTCAACGTTACTCCTCCTCGCAGCTAGTGAACACTGCTAAGGGCAAGGAGGAGCTTGTCCCACAGCCAGCCAAAATCTCTTGGCAGTAAACCTTAAGCTTTGTCAAGAAAAGGCGATGCATTATAACTGCATCGCCTTTTCTTGACTTCTAGAACTATAAGGCAAATCCGATTAAGCTATGTGTGTAATCAGCCTTACTCAGCTCCACATTTACTTGCTTTTTACTACATATAGTGGTAGAATTTCTGTATAATACAATTTATAGGGAAATTTATGAAGTGCCCTCACTGTGGTGGATCCGAATCAAGAGTGATAGATTCTCGCTCTGTGGATGAAGAAGTAAGGCGGCGGAGAAAGTGTGTTGCTTGCGGGGCTCGCTTCACTACTTACGAGCGTGCACGGTCTCATAATATTCTGGTGGTTAAGAAGGATGGCCGGCGCGAAGAATTCAACCGAGACAAACTCTCTTATGGAATCCGCAAAGCTTGTGAGAAATGCCCTCTACACACAGGAGCTATTGATAAGCTAATAGACAACGTTGAAGCTGAGCTTTATCGCTTTGGCAAAGCTGAAATCTCTAGCTCTGTTATTGGCGACTTGGTTATGCGAGAACTGGAGAAGCTTGACCACATCGCTTATATTCGCTTTGCTAGCGTTTATCGTGAATTTGCTGATATTGGTGCTTTGAAACAGGTAGTAGATAGCTTAGCGGAAGGAGAAAGCCTGACATTGCCAGCAAATCAATTACCGCTGTTGCCTTCCAAGGCGGTGAATTCCTTAATTGATCGGAAGAAGAGGTAAGAAGTGACTAAATCCCGAAGAGAAACAGGCCGGGGTAAATTCATCGATCGAGATAAGGTAGTTCGAGCTGTTTTTGCTGCTGCTGAATCTATGGGTATAACTGATAGAAACATGCTGGAAAGCTTTACGGAACGAGTGACGCAACGTTTGGGGGGGACTCGACCCTTACCTGGTATGGAAGAGCTTGTTCTGCCAGGCCATAAGTATTCCATATCCTCCTCCCAACTCCAGGCAATAGTCAGCCAAGTTATGACTGCAGATGAATTTTCTCCCCAAGCGAGTAGCCAAGTCGTTTCTGGAATTGAACTTAGCGGCAATTCCTTGAGAGTTCTGGAGAAAAGATATTTGGGAAAAAACCAGAGGGGGGAAGTTATTGAAACGCCGCAGGAACTATTTCGTCGCGTAGCCAGGCATATTGCCTCGGCCGAATCCCTTTATGACACGGGAGCGGATATCTCCGCTATAGAGGAGATATTTTATCAACTGATGACAAACCTGGAATTTCTGCCTAACTCTCCTACACTGATGAATGCTGGCCGCGAATTGGGGCAATTATCGGCCTGTTTTGTTATACCTGTTGATGATTCGATGGAATCCATTTTTGAGGCGGTGAGATATACTGCTTTAATTCACAAAAGCGGAGGTGGCACTGGCTTTTCCTTTTCTCGGCTAAGGCCGGAGAAAGATAGAGTTGGCTCCACCGGTGGTATCGCTAGCGGCCCTGTCTCTTTTATGCGAGTTTTTGATACAGCCACTGATGTGATAAAACAAGGTGGCATGCGCCGTGGGGCTAATATGGCAATTCTTAATGTGGACCATCCTGATATCCTAAAATTCATTACAGCTAAAGAGGACTCCGAAGCCCTGACCAATTTTAACCTCTCCGTAGCTGTAAGTGATAGCTTTATGGAAGCGGCAGAAAAAGATGCTAACTACGACCTGGTAAACCCGCGGACCGGGGAAGTGGCTGGTAAACTTAATGCTACAGAGGTATTCCATAAGATTGTTAATCTGGCCTGGCACACTGGCGATCCAGGCCTTGTGTTTATGGATGAGATAAACAGGTATAATCCTACACCTAAATTGGGCAAGATAGAAAGCACTAACCCGTGTGGTGAACAACCTTTGCTTCCCTTCGAATCTTGTAACTTGGGCTCTATAAATTTACCCAAAATGATGGTTTGCCAGAATAACCAACCCCAGATTGACTACGCTAAGCTCTCAAAGGTGGCTAAGCTAGCTGTTCGCTTCCTTGATGACGTGATTGAGGTTAATCAATATCCCTTGCCTGAAATAGCAGAAAAGACAAAGGCCATTAGAAAAGTAGGTTTGGGAATAATGGGCTTTGCTGATATGCTGATTCAGCTTGGCATTCCTTACGATAGTGAAAGAGCTGTCAGCGTGGCTGAAGAAGTTATGCGTTTCATATCTGAGGAGGCAGATAAAGCTTCGATAGAGCTGGCTGAGGAGAGGGGTGTATTCCCTGCCTTTGAGGGAAGTATCTATGATGTGCCTGGTGGACCTCGTTTTCGAAATGCTTCTCGAACTACCATTGCTCCTACGGGTAGCTTGAGCATAATCGCCAATTGTTCCAGTGGTATTGAACCGATCTTTGCCTTGAGCTATGTACGCCATATCCTCGAGAATGAGGAATTTGTAGAGATAAACCCTTATTTCGAGGAAGCAGCCCAAAAGGAAGATGGATATTCCGCAGAGTTGATGAGAGAGCTAGCTGAAGGGAAAAAGTTACGGGATATGCCAGGCATATCTGAGGAGATGAAGAGGCTCTTTGTCTGTGCCCACGACATATCCCCAGAATGGCATGTTAGAATGCAAGCAGCCTTTCAGAAGTCTACTGATAGCGCTGTATCCAAGACAGTTAATTTCCCCTATGAAGCAACGCCTGACGATGTGGCCAAGGTATATATGCTAGCTTATCACGAAGGCTTAAAAGGAATAACTATTTATCGAGATAGAAGTCGAGAAAGCCAGGTTCTTACAGTAGGTAAAGAGAGGGAAAAGATTGAAGGTAAGTTAGTTCCCCGTAAAAGGCCTAAAGTTACCAAGGGGATAACTGAGAGGATAAGCACCGGGTGTGGTTATATCTATGTAACGGTAAATTTTGACGAACAGGGTATAGCTGAAGTTTTCGCCGCTCTGGGGAAAGCCGGGGGCTGTGCAGCAGCACAACTTGAGGCCATTAGCCGCCTCACTTCCTTGGCCCTGAGATCTGGGGTAGATGTGGATTCTATTGCCAGGCATTTGCGTGGTATCCGCTGTCCCTCGATTGCTTGGGAACAAGGACATGCTGTTATGTCCTGTGCTGACGCTATTGCCACTGTGTTGCAAAAATATGTCAAGGATGAGGATGGTGGTAATCCCAGAGTATCTGAAGCGGTCAAAAGCCTGGCTGGACAATGCCCTGAATGTGGTAGCCTTTTGATTTACCAGGAAGGTTGTGATATCTGCCCCAACTGCGGCTTTACCAAATGTGAGTAAACAATGAAAAAAGTGAGTACCTCCAAGGGCAGTTATTATTTAGCTCTAAGGCATATAACCAAAGTTGCCAATTCGAGTTTGGGTTTGAGAAAAACCTTTAATTCTATCGCTAAGAGCACTGCCAAGGCAGTGCGAGCAAATGGCTGTTGTATTTTTCTCCTCGACTCTAAAAAGGAATACCTTATCACAGTAGGCGCTTGTGGTCTCAGCGACATCTATCTTAGGAAAGGCCCGCTTGATGCTCATAAGAGCCTTCCTGAAATTCTTGATGGACAGGTGGCATTTGTTCCCGATGCTGGCAAGGATGAGAGAATCCAGCACCCTCAAATAGCAGAGGAGCAAAGAGTACATTCCATACTTGGAGTCCCTATATTTGACAATGGAGAGACAATTGGTGAAATCAGAGTGTATACACGAGAGCCTCGTCAATTCTCAGAGGCTGACAAGAATTTTCTCAGCAGCATTGCTGATGTGAGCGCTGTTCTTATGGAGAGAGCGGAGCTTCACCAATTGCTAACGCGAAGATATAAGGCAAGTGAGAAGAAAGCAAAGTCAGCTCAAGCGCCTCAAGCACCCACGACATCGCTGCGGCCAGTGGAATTTGCTCACCCTAGCGAAGAGGAATTTGCTAAACTTCTGGATTTCTATTGCATCGAATGGCTTTACGAGCCTCGCTCCTTCCCCCTTCGCTGGAAGGATAATGCCATAGTTGAGATGTTTACCCCCGATTTCTATTTACCCGGGCTAAACCTTTATGTTGAGCTCACCACATTGAAGCAAAACCTGATAACGGAGAAGAATCGCAAACTACGCCAGCTCAAAGAACTCTATCCTGAAGTTAATATTAAGCTTCTTGCCAAGAATGACTTTGCCAAACTGCTGGCTAAATATGGATACGGCCCCCAAGGCAAAGCCAAGGTGGAGGGGGTTAAGCGAATTCTGTACACTCATAGCCAAATTCAGCGAAGAGTGAGAACTCTGGCCAGGCGTATCTCGCATGATTACGCCGGTCAGCGCCTGGTTTTAGTTGGTATTTTGAAAGGTGTTGTCTGCTTTATGACTGACTTGATGCAGCATCTTTCCCTGCCAGTCATAATCGATTTTATGGCTATATCATACTATAGTGGTGATGATGACCAAGTGGTCAAAATAACAAAAGACCTTGATAGCAGCATAACAGAGCAACATGTATTGATGGTTGAGGATATTATAGATACTGGCATGACACTGAATTATGTTCTCGCCCATCTTTCAGCTCAAAAACCAGCTAGTCTGCGTGTCTGCACCCTGCTTGACAAGAGGGTACGCCGATTGGCAGATATTTCTCTTGACTACATAGGCTTTGAGATTCCCGATGAGTTTGTAGTCGGCTATGGTTTGGATTACAAGGGAGAATACCGCAATCTGCCCTTTATTGGCATCCTACATCCTGAGTTAGTTGAAGAGAGCAAGGCACAATAAATACCTCATCTTCTAATAATTAAAAGGAAGTTGTAAGAGTTACTGGAACTTTGCAGGTGAAAATAGAAAAGCGTCCCGAGTAACCTCCCTCTTCCCTAGCTCCTGTCACCTCCCACTTTGTAACTTCCACCTACCTTGCGCTCGGCTTTTTAGCTCCTCCCGCCTTTCAGCTTCCGCTTCTCCAGTGTTTGGCTGCACTCACCAAGCTCCAGGTTGATTACTCGGAACATTAATAGTCTAACACATCCATGGAAAATTTGTCAAATTTTTGTACTCGTTCACATAATTAATAAACAAAAATATGGATGTTTTAAGATAGCTATCCTTTGGTGGGCAGCCCACTGTAACTCAAAGCGATGCTGAAACTACCTGCTCCCACAAATGGGAATCTTTTTCAAGACATTGAAATACGAGGAAGTGTACCTATGTGAATATGAAATGATAGCGGATGCGATGCATGGGGTTTCCTATTTTGTTGAGAAGGTTCATAATGTCAAAACGCTTCGCTCGGCACTGGATTATTGCTCACCTGAGGAACTCGAGGGATTGTCGGTTATGAAACAAAGAGGAAAAGAGGAAATCTCACCAAATTCTCCCAACCGGTTCTGCCCGAACATAGGGGTGCAGCCCATCACATGATAAAGAAGGTCTTCCCTGTCCTCGCCATTTCTATCTTCGCTTCGATGCTGGGAGCTGGCATAATAGCCCCGCTATTGCCTCTTTATGCTGAGAAGATGGGAGCCACCGGAATCTGGATAGGCATTGTCTTTGCCAGCTTCTCTGTGTCGCGAGCTTTAATTATGCCCATCGCCGGTAGGCTCTCCGACCGCCATGGGCGAAAGATGTTTCTTAGCATTGGCCTTCTTAGCTACTCAATTATTTCACTGGGTTATATATGGGCAGGCAATGTCTTACAACTAACCCTGGTCCGGGTAATTCAAGGCGCTGCCGGCGGTATGATTATTCCTATCGCCCAAGCTTGCGTCGGTGACATTTCTCCCGAGGGTGAGGAGGGAACCTGGATGGGTTACTTCAATGCCGCTTTTTTCACCGGTTTTGGATGTGGCCCTTTAATGGGTGGGGCATTGACTGACCGCTTTGGTATGACTGTCGCTTTCTCCGGCATGGGTGTTCTCAATTTGCTGGCCTTCCTGGTGGTTATATTTTTCCTTCCCGAGATTGAACGGAGGAAAACGGCAGCAAGCCACCAGCTATCCTTTAGAAAGATGGGCAGCAGTGCCATGATTAAAGGCATCTTCAGCTTTCGACTGGCATTCTCTTTGGGCAGGGGAACTTATGCCGCCTTTCTGCCTATCTTCGCCGCTACTTGTATCGGTTTGAGCCCGACTCTCATAGGAATAGTGTTGGCGGTTAATATTCTGGTGATGTCACTGCTCGGGGTCTATGGTGGTAATATTGCCGACAGGTTCAATCGGAGGATTCTGGTAATTCTTGGCAGCTTCATCAATGTTGCCTTTCTGATTTCGATTCCTTTTACGCACAGTTTCCGGCAGTTATTAGTGGCCTGCGCTCTGGGTGGTATTGGTGGGGCAATCTCTGTACCCGCCGCCTCAGCCTTGACTGTAGAGGAAGGCAGAAAGTTTGGCATGGCCTCGACTATTGCTATATTCACTACAGCAATGAGCATAGGAATGGCTGCAGGGCCATTGCTAAGCGGGATAGTAGTCGATTTAGCACGTGTTGATTTTGTGTTCTACCTTGGGGCAGGCATGGGATTTGTAGGAGTTAGCCTGTTTGCCTGGTTTACCAGGTGATGAAGTTGTATGCACTACAAGCTGCTTTTGCGACCAGAAGGAAAATCTGAAGAGAGAATGCCGCAGACTGGCTGAGCATCCTAGAATGCTGCGGGAAATAGAATACAAGCCAAAAGGTTGATTACATGCCTGCACGACTATATTTCAATTGTTCCACCTGATGTAGGGAGAAGGACATTAATCTTGCTGTTACTCAGGTGCTCAACGTAGAACTCTGGATGTTGACTGTGGATTGGAATGAGAATCTGTGGCCTTATCTCATGAGCAATCTCCAGCAAGTCTAGCCCGCAGGCATGACCAGAGGCATGTAATCCCTTTTCTCCATCAGGAACTTCCCACTCGCCGTTAGTTTCCACAGGAAGGCCAAAGCTCTTGAGCTCAAAGAAGCTAAAGCACAGGATGAATTCATCCTGTGCCGGGTTTATATCCTGAGCTAAAACAATTTTACTGCTGTACTCCTGACATATATTGCGTAGCCATACCTTTATCACTATCAAGAAGGCTAACGGCAGCCCAACCATGCACTTCAGGGTTAAGGCTGATGCCCTGGGCAAAACGCTGAGTTTGCTTTTACAGGCTGCTGAGCCTGAGTCTGAGCCTGGCAAAACGATATGTCGAAGTTCAGCAAAAGGAAATGTCAAAGTTTAGCAAATCATTAACAGAGACTACTACAGAGACTGACATAGAAGATATAAACAATAATAAGAAGAATTTGTCTTTACATCATAGAAGGCCGGTCAACAAATACAGCAGCGGCAGGTATGGCCGCCTGGTCAGGACATAAGCAGGAGGGAAGGGGGAGCGGCAGCCTTTTTCTTCCATTTTAACGCCGAAAGGGCATATTTTCAGTGATTCTGTATTCCGAGAGGCTTCAGACGGCGAGGGAGAAAAGGCAGCAGGGCTGGGGCTTGTCTCCCACCCCCCAGGCGGGGATAAACCCCGCTACTGATGAAATGTCTGTAGTGCTACCCGTTCTTGCCTGGTGCTTCATCCTGGTCTATACTGTGATAGATGGGCCGGGACATCACCGGGCCTGATCAATAGGGCAATGTTTGGCGTCCTTTCGAGAGAAGACATTCTGAGCTTGCTTGGAGCACATCCTCCACTTGTGCACAACTTGCATGACATAGGGCAGCAGCTCCAGCCCAATGGCATAGACCTGACCGTGAGAGAGCTATTTGTGTTCTCTTCTCGGGGCAGCATGCCCGTAGACAATCATGAAAGAGTCCTTTCTGACGCTTCGCCGCTTCCTTTTGACCCTGACGGTGGCATCGATCTATCTCCTGGTTGCTATCTTGTTACCTACAATGAGGTAATGCATCTTCCCAGGAACATGGTTGCACTGGCGCTGCCACGGTCCAGCCTTCTGCGCTGTGGAGTCAGCGTTCACACTGCAGTCTGGGATGCCGGTTATTCAGGCAGGTCGCAATCTCTCATGGTTGTGTACAATCCAGGTGGGTTTCACCTGAGCAAAGATGCTCGCATCGTTCAGCTTATTTTCTTGTGCCTGAGCCATGAGGTAGCTGAAGGCTATCAGGGCAGTTTCCAGGGGGAAAATATCTGATGGCTGAGATATCGATTGGCACTTGCTCCTGGACTGACCCGACGCTTCTGGCTACGGATTTCTATCCCGGAGAAGCGAATACTGCTGAGAGGCGGCTCCAGCATTACGCACGTCGCTTTTTGCTGGTCGAGGTTGACAGCACTTATTACTCAATGCCGGCGGAGCGAACAGCAAGGCTCTGGGCGGAGCGAACGCCGTCAAATTTCACCTTCAACGTCAAGGCTTTCAGACTATTCACCCAGCATCCGACAAAGCTTGAGGCTTTGCCCGCCGACCTGCGGCAAATGGTATCGTCACTTGGCAAAGCGAACCTGTATTATCGTGACCTCCCTGCCAGCATCAGAGACCATCTGTGGCAAAGATTCGGTGAAGCGTTACTGCCCCTGGATAGCGCCGGCAAGCTGGGCACTATCCTGTTTCAATTTCCCGAGTGGTTTTACCCAGGCGACACTTCGAAGGAATACATGCTGGAATGCAAGCACAAATTGCCCCAGTTCAGGTTGGCAATTGAATTTCGGAACGGGGCATGGCTTGATGAAAGCAGGAGGCAAGATACGCTGGATTTTCTCAGGGAGAATAACTTAATCTACGTCTGTGTTGATGAGCCTCAGGGCTTTAAGTCATCGGTGCCGCCAGTTGTTGAGGCAACTTCAGACATCGGCGTTGTTCGTTTCCATGGTAGAAACAGGGATAACTGGCAGAAGAAAGGCATAAGTGCTGTTGAGCGCTTTAAGTATATTTATGACGATGAAGAGCTTGGTGAGTGGCTGCCGAAACTGGCTGAGCTTGCCTCAAAGGTTCGGCAACTTCATGTCCTGTTCAATAACTGCTATGGCGATTACGGAATCAGAAATGCTCGTGACATCGGCAGGCTGATGAAATCTCAGCCACATTTGTTCCCTGACTATCTGGAAGCTCGGGAGAGGGAGAGAGGTGTGAACAATGCTGGCGTAGAGCCATGAACCGCTGGGCTACGATATTGACTGTACCATCCCTTTTCTGAAGCTTCCCCTCAACAAGCAGTAGCGGCTCAAACCTTATTAGCTGGCGATATTTTCTGTGGGCCTGCGGCTTAACAATGACATTAACCAAGCCATCTCCATTCTCAACCTATCTGCCTCAGGCGGGCTGAAGGACAGGATGGATGTCAGCAACGCTGAACTAAGGGACATCAGCGTGGGATTGTCCAGGCTTTACGATGCTCCAGAAACGGGAAAACTTGAGCTTGATGACCTGGCACCCAGGATCAAAGAACTGAAGGCCCGTCAGGACGAACTCGGTAAGGCCAGGGTTGAGATAGAAGCCGAGGTGATAGCCCAGGGTGTTGAGCAGGTGGACGTAGCTATAGTGAAAACCTATGCCCAGGGCCTGCGAGGCTTGCTTGAAGAGGCTGACTTCACCGAGAGGAAGGCTTTCCTGCGCTCATTCACAAAACGATTAGAGGTGAATAAAGAGCAGGTTACAGTACACTATAATCTGCCGATACCACAAGGTATGCCATCGAGTGAACAAGTGGGAGTTCTACCTATTGAGACCCTTGGTGGGGAAGGGGGGACTCGAACCCCCACGCCTTGCGGCACATGATCCTAAGTCATGCTCGTCTGCCAATTCCGACACTCCCCCAGGTGCAAAGACAGGAGAATTTAGGTTGCTTAGTTGCGAATTCTATTGACTCCTGCCCAGGTGGAACTTCACCAAACACAGTATCATTTTACCAGATGACACTGCAAAAGTTTGTTGGATACTCGAAGGCACCAACAGCCTCCCTCAACAGTCTATCCCTTGTCACAGTAGTGAACGAAATTGGCAGCTCCGAGCTGAGATTGCCCGATTTACCCCGCATCGGCTATGCCGATGCACATGGGGAAACTATGATTGTGAAGGCAATTGTGGAGGGCAATTGTGAGGCTAAGATTGTATTTGATGGGCAAACGAAGTAACTGCTGCAGGAATATCTTATGGGTAGGGATGGTGGTTTGTAGATGATAATAGCTATCAGTGGGCCACACGAGATTTGATGATGGATGAAGCTTTGCCTAAGGCTGATTCAGTTCAGTTCGTTATGAAATGCTATACTAAGCTAATCATATCAGGAGGATGGAATATGAAGCTGGATATATTTGATTTAAGCGGTAAAGTGGCAGTGGTCACTGGGGGGAATAGCGGCATCGGCCGGGCGATTGCTGGGGGTCTAGCTGAAGCAGGCGCTAGCATTGTCATATGTGCCAGACGCTTTAAGCTATGCCAGGAGACTTGCTGCGAGATAGAGAAATTGGGTGTTAGGGCTGTGCCCATTAGGTGCGATGTTACTGATGCTAGTGAGGTAGACAACATGATTGGCACCGCTGTGAAAGAATTTGGCAGGGTGGACATTTTGGTCAACAACGCCGGGGTGGGAGAGTCTGGGAAACCTGTCACTGAGATGAGCGATGCAGATTGGGACAGGGTCATGAATATAAACGCAAGAGGGGTGTTTTTATGTTCTCGGGCAGCGGCGAAGGAAATGATGAACCAAAATAGTGGGAAGATAATAAACATAGCCTCGATATGCTCTTTTATTGTAATGGATGACTCGGCTGAATACTGTGTAAGCAAAGGAGCTGTACTTCAGTTGACGAAGGCGCTAGCCTTAGAACTGGCGCGCTACAATATTCAGGTAAATTCTATAGCTCCTGGTTTTATTGACACCCCTATGACCCATCAATACCTTGCTACACAGGAGGGCAAGAGGGATATAAGAAATACGCCCACGAAGAGGCCAGGACAGGCAAATGAGCTTAAAGGAGCAGCGATCTATCTTGCCTCTCCAGCTTCTAGTTTCACCACCGGTTCGTGCATTCTTGTTGATGGTGGATATATGTTAACCTAATTCTATTAGCTCTAAGCATGAATAGGGTTCATATTCTGGGAAAGAATACCAGACAATTCTGTCCCTCTACATTTTTCACCATAGTGTATGGAATAGCCTGGATATGGTGCTCAGATCTATCGGCTCAGCGGAGTTTGAGAATGGATTGGGAGCTTATGCCGACTAACTAGGCTGATCCGCTGGGCGGGTGGCGTCTTCTGATAGCTCAGTCTGCTTGGAACTGGTTTTCAGGACAGGCACACCGGATCACACACATTTCTGCTGCTGTAGCTTATATTCTCTGAACAGCCATAGCCCTGCTACAATGAAGCCCAGAATATCTGTAGCCGGAATTGAAAGCCAGACCCCGTTTATGCCCCAAATTCGTGGCAGAAGCAATAATAGGGGAACAAAGAATACGAGTTGGCGGAGTAGTGAAAGAATCATAGCTTCTTTGCCCTTGGATAAACCCTGGAAAGCGGTGGCAAACAAGATCGTTGGGCCAACAAGAGCTAGCGTTGATATGGTAATACGCATAGCGGGTACAGCGATGGCCATTAATTCTGGGTCATCGCTAAAGATGGTGATAACCTGCGGCGAAAAAACTGCCAATGCCACCGTGGCAATACCCAGGGTCAAGGCAAGGCTGACTGACGCTAACTTAATAGCTCGCCACAAGCGATCCCAGAGCTGAGCCCCAAAACTAAAACCCACAATGGGTAAAAGCCCTTGGGCAACACCGAACATGGGCATAAAGGCCAGATCAGCTATACGTATGGCGAGGCCAGCGGCGGCAATGGCTAATGACCCAAATGCCGAAAGAACGTAGTTGAAGAGGGCAAAGGTTATGCTTTCCGTAGTCTCCATTACCATTGCGGGGAAGCCAACACGGTAGATATCATGTATCACTGGCAGGTTAGGCTTAAGATGCGGTAGTTTTATCCGGTAAACAGATTTGTGGGCGACGATGTAATAGAAACTGAGCCCGGCAGCACACAGTTGGGAGATCACCGTAGCCAGAGCGGCTCCACGAACGCCCATTTCAGGGAAAAGGCCGATGCCAAAAATCATGAATGGGTCGAGGATGATGTTGATAATGGTGGCAGTAATCATAAAAATCATGGGCCTGATGGCGTCCCCTGAACCACGCAACAGATTGTTGGCCGCGATGGAGAAAATCACGAAAGGCGCGCCAAAGCCGATGGTTACCAGATATTGTGTGGCATAATCCATAATATCGGGAGTCGCGCCACAAAGAGTCAGGATAGTGCGGGGGAAGAAAACAGCGGCCGCCAGGGAGATGCTGCCGAGCAGGCCGGTTAGCGGGAAAATTTGGCCAGCGACACGGTTTGTAGCCTCAATATCTCCTTCTCCAAAGCGTCGTGAGGTAAGGGCGCTGACCCCGATGCCAGTACCAGCCCCGATGGCAATAATTAGCACGTGGTAAGGCAGGACAATGGTCAACGCGGCGATGGCCCGATACCCCAGGCGGGCTACCCAGAAGGTGTCAATGATATTATAGAGAGCCATGGTTACCATTGACGCCACACCAGGTAGGCTCAAACTGAGGAGTAATCTTCCCAACGGCGCATCGCCTAATCGCTTGGTAGCTTGCTCCAGTTTTATCTCAGCCATCTTCTACCTTGTTACGTGGAAAGGATGATTTTCAGCTTATCTTTTTAGAGCAGGCGGATAATAGTGGAAGGCAAGCAGGCCTCTCTAACTTCATCAGCATCAAATCTGTAGCTCTTTGATTCAGAGTGAAATAATATATTATCATACTTACGGCTGAATTTTCTCGCTGTTCCGCCAGCGGAACTATAATGCCAGACGACCTCCTCCATAGAATTCCTCCTCACCAAATATACTACCTGCAGCTTACCTTAGCCTGTGGCCAGCCTCGCCTTCTCCAACGAAATAAGCTCCGCGCATTAGAAAGTTTATTTAGGGAACACTAACTACCATTCCTTCTTTTGCAGGAGGATAGTATGATTGGTTGAATTCTCTTTTGAAGTCGGCTCTTGCCATGTGGCTAACTCCTGATATAGTATAGTTCTTAGCAGGGGGCAAGCCCAGTCTTAAGCATAGAAGTTGAAAGGGTTGCTGGATAAGAAGTGAGTGAAGCTAAGAAAGCAGAAACGTTACCAACTAAACAGAGGAGTTAAAATGGAATTGAAGGAAGCTATTAAAAAGAGGCAAAGTGTTCGTGCTTATGAAGACAGACCTGTACCGGAAGAGAAGTTGAGAAATGTTCTAGAGGCAGCTCGTTTAGCTCCCTCAGCACGTAACAGGCAAGCATGGAAATTTGTGGTGGTGAGGGAAAGCAAACGACGTCAGGAACTAGCCCAGGCGGCAAATGGTCAAACTTTTGTTGGTGAAGCACCCGTAGTTATTGCTGCTGTGGCTACCGAGCCAGAATATGTTATGGGCTGCGGAGTCCCGAGTTATCCTGTGGACCTGGCCATAGCTGTGACCCATATGACTCTGGCTGCTGTAGAGGAAGGGTTGGGAACTTGTTGGCTGGGTGCTTTTTCCCAGGAGGGAGTGAGGGAGATTCTTGAAATTCCGGACAAATATAAAGTGGTTACTCTTTTCCCTTTAGGTTTTCCCAAGAACGGGAGGAAGGTGAAAACACGCAAATCTCTTGAAGAGATAGTCTGTTATGAAACATTGACGGATTAGCTCTTCAAACCGCACTGAAAGGATTTGTATCCTGGGTGTGTGGTGAGACCGGTGACAGGGAAAACCTTGTGGTAGTGCTGAAACATACCAGGCTAACAGTCTTTGGTAATTATGTGGAGCATTACCATGAAAATACTGAGAGCATAGCGCCGCAAGCAAGATTTATACTGGCGGTTCTTTCGGCAATGGTGCAGCCATGAGGGTAGCACCGATAGGGCTTCTATACTACTGCAACTCAGCGAAGTTGCGAGAGATCGCCTACAAATCGAGCTCTATCACTCATTCCCATGAATTAGGCAAAGAGGGAGCAGCCCTCCAGGCTTACGCTGTAGCCTTAGCCCTTAACATAGCTCCACGAGAGGAGATTGATCGGGATGCCTTTATTCTAAAGCTCCAGAAGTTCGCTCAGAGCCAGATATACAGGGAAAAGTTAGCCAGTATGAGAAAGTTGTTGGATGAGCAGGATAGGCAGCAGATTGTTGTTGTGCTTGGAAATGGCATAGAGGCACCGCGATCAGTGCCAACTGCTATATACTGCTTCCTGAAGCAACCGAAGTCTTATAAAGATTGTATAACTTATGCCGTAAGCCTGGGTGGCGATACGGATACCATAGCTTCTATGACCGGGGCTATCTCAGGAGCATACCTTGGCGTAAATGCTATCCCACCTAAGTGGAGACTGAAACTTGAAAACAGAGCCTACATCGAAGCTCTGGCAGAAGGGTTATACCAAATTACAACATGAACTTTATTTCACCACAATACCAAGGATGAGGAGCTTGAGTTATATATGAAACTCAACTATATCGCCATCGCGGAGTATATGCTCTTTGCGTACCTTCTGCCCATCATATTTTCCTGAACCCCAAACCATAGTGTATTTCAATTTGTCTTTAAAGTCTTTGTGAATGGATTCAGCAGCTTCCTGCACAGTGCTGAGTTTCTTTAAAATTACAGGGTCAGATAAATCCGCTTTGCTTCCAGGCGTTTTAGTGTAGACTCGGATAATGTTCAAAGCTTTATAAATTGTTTCTCGCAGCTCATCTAAGCCGGTTCCTTCTCTAGCAGACACCGAAATCACAGGAAACAAGGCATTATATTGCGAATTCAATTTTGCCCAGTTATTATTTGAACCTTGTGTATCATTCTTATTGCCGATGATCAACATTTTCTTTTGGTAGCTTCCTGAAGCTGCTTCTCCAGTATTATCTGTTGCAGGCTCTATCCTTGCTTCTCCTAATCCATGTAGAGTGGCTTCCACCTGGTTTATTGGCTCGACTCCCAGATTTATTACAATGGCAATAAGGTCAGCAATTCTGAGTGTGTTAGCTAACAATATCCGCACATTCCTGTGCCCCAAGGGTGGTGTATCAATCAGTTGAACCTGAATATTCTCGAACTTCATCATTCCTGGAATAAGAGTTTGAGTGGTAAAGGGATACGGGGCAATTTCAGGGGATGCCTCGGTGACTGCTGCTAGTAGCTGTGATTTCCCTACGTTGGTTGCCCCCACCATGATTACCTGACCGGCGCCTTCCTTGCGAATGTAGAAGCCTGCTCTCCTGGCTGTAGCATTTTTTCTTTCCGCTTGTTGTGATAGCTTGGCAATCTTTCGTCTTAGCCCTCCATGGAGTTTATCTGTGCCCTTATGTTTGGGCATAATAGAAAGCATCGCTTCCAGAGCCTCAATTTTTTCCTCCGGATCCTTTGCTGACCTGTATCTCTTCTCAGCTTCAAAGTATTGTGGTGGTAAATTCGCTGGCATGTATCTATTTTAGCATTATGCCCTGAACATGGCATGGTGCGATTTGATGGTTAATGATTATAGGGTGAAAGTGGCCACTTTGTTATCGTAGCCGCTGAAGTTGGGAAAATAGGCTTTGAGAGTATGAGTTGGAATTATCCGATTACTTGTTTCTTCCGCCCTCTGATGGCGCAGACTATGCTACCTACAGCTCCTATCAGAAAAGCGGCTGGACACAGCAAAACAGCAATAATGAAGGATATTACATGCAAGGCTTCCATTAGATGGCTTAATGCGGCAATGTGGCTGGTAAGTATGGTTATGGCATAAAAGGCGTTGTGTAGAAGAACAAAGACAAAGAATCCCAGTGCTGATGCACCCAGCAGGATTAAGAATTTTCTTGTTTTTCTCCAGGCACGCACCGGTGCAACAATCAGTGTGACAGTTGCCAGGTAGCACAGAACCAAGCCCGGTATATTGTCACTAATTCCGATGACAATAGCGCTGACCAGCAGGGCACAGGATATCCCTGCTAGTATAAGTACCTCTTTTCGCTTTCTTCTGCCTCTGGCATTTTGTTCAAAGGTGAAGAACTCCTTGACGGAGATGCCCGCCATTAGCCACAATTTCTTCAGGGAAAAGCTTTTCAACGTCTCACCTGTTACCCATCCAACTCATCGTTTGCCTCCTCCTTCCGGGTAACTCAGTATACCATATTGGAAATGGGATGGGCTCTTTGTCACAACTGTTTACCCTGTGGGTCTAGGCCAAAAACCTTAGCCATAGAGCCAGCGTGTCATTGACAGAGGTCAAATTTTGATATACTCTGACGTTTGAAAATTCGTATGTAAGGAGGCCAGGAAATGCCTGATATAAAGATGGTCGTTTGCTGTAAGCAAGTGGCTGATCCTGAGGCGCCACCAACGGCGTTTAAGGTTGACTCAGCGACTAATAAAGTAAGCTTGCCACGAGATATAAAACCTGTGATTGGCCAATATGATGAATTCGCTATGGAGGCTGCTCTAAAGATTAAAGATAAGGCAGGGGGTAAGATCACGGTACTTAGTTTGGGTAATAATATAGCTCGTGATGTGATAAAAAAAACATTAGCTGTAGGTGGCGACGAACTGATCCTTCTCGAAGATGAGTCTTTTGAAGAAGGTGATAGTTGGTCAACTGCTTATGCTTTGGCAATGGCCATCAAGAAGATTGGAGAATATGACCTTATATTCTGTGGCAGAGAATCTTCTGATTGGGATGCAGGGCAAGTTGGCTTAGGCATCGCTGAGATTCTGGCAATCCCTGCTTTAACGTTAGCCCGAAAGGTAGAGGCCATTGATGGAAAAGCGAGAGTGGAGCAGGTCATTCCTGATGGTTATCAAGTCACAGAAGTAAGTTTTCCTGCCATGCTTACGGTGACAAGTGAATTAGGCAACTTGCGCTATGCAGCACTGAAAGGAATTATGGCAGCAGCAAAAAAACAACCTATTGTGTGGAAGCCGGCCGATATAGGCCTTGAGCCTTCACAAGTTGGTGCTGCTGGAAGACGCGTCAAGCTAGTCAAACTCTTTCAACCAACCAAGGAGGCTAAATGTGAGATAGTTGAAGGAGAAAGCCCAGCAGAAGCTGGTGCTAATTTGGCCATAAAACTTAGAGAGACAAAGATAATTTGAAACCGAGGAGGAAACAATGGCTGAATACAAAGGTGTGCTAATCTTTGGCGAAGTAACAAACGGAAAGTTAGCTTCTATTACTACTGAATTATTAGGCTGCGGTAGGAATTTCGCCGACGAACTAAAGGAGGATTTGTGCTGCCTGCTGGTTAGCGACAAAACAGGTGAGACGGCTCCAAGGGACGCAATTGTTTTTGGAGCAGATAAGGTTTATACGGTAGAGGATTCTTTGCTCAAGGAATATCAAGGAGAGACCTACATACAGGTTGTGGAAAGGCTGGCTAAAGAGCTTTCACCTAGAGTTATACTTATGGGGCAAACGCCTGTAGGTAGAGACTTAGCCCCTCGCCTAGCCTTTAGATTGGGAACTGGCTTATCGACAGATTGTGTTGATATAAGCGTAGATTCGGAGACAAAGCTGCTTAGGCAAACAAAACCTGTGTATGGAGGTAATGCCCAAGCTATATTTATCTGCGATGCCATGCCCCAGTTAGTTACCATCAGGGCAAAAACAATGTCACCAAGGGAGCGCGATGATTCGAGAAAGGGAGAGGTCATACCTACAAAGATTGAAATAAATATGTCGCCAATAAAAACAAAGATAGTAGAAAAAGTGAAAGAAGAGGTAACTGGCATTAAGCTTGAGGATGCCCCTGTGATAGTTGGTGGTGGTAGAGGCATTGGTGGTCCTGAGCCTTTCAAAACAACGTTAAAGGAATTAGCTGATGTGTTACATGGTGCAGTAGGAGCTTCACGACCACCTGCTGATAATGGTTGGATACCAGAAGCAATGCATGTTGGCCTGACAGGCAAGATAGTTGCTCCAGAAATCTATATTGCCATAGCTATATCAGGAGCTAGCCAGCACATTGCAGGTTGCTCTGGCTCAAAAACTATCATAGCCATCAATAAAGACCCAGAGGCGAATATATTTAGAGAGGCGAATTTCGGAGTGGTAGGCCGCTACGAAGAAGTCGTGCCCGCTTTTACTACGAAGCTAAAGGAATTACTAGCTGGTTGATAACATTGTTAGTAGTAGCGCTCAGAGAAATGCGCGATAGAGGGAAAACTCGCCATTTTCCCTTATGGTGTATTGAAGTTCAGGGGCAATGTATTAGTTCTAAATAATAAAGACATTGATTGAATGGATATATGCCACGATTTGTTTCGATAGTTTGTTAATTTAGCGGAATAAGAAGTTAGGGGGGCTAATATGTGGAGCGAACCCAGGATTGGAGTCTATGTATGTCACTGTGGCAGTAATATTGCCAGCACTGTTGATGTGGAGCAAGTTACTCAGTTTGCCCAAGGTTTGGATTCTGTGGTAGTGGCCCGTGATTACAGTTTCATGTGCTCTGAGCCAGGCCAGGAATTGATCAAAAAGGATATTAGCGACTTCCATCTTAATCGTGTGGTTGTTGCTGCCTGCTCTCCAACAATGCATGAACCTACCTTTCGTCGCGTTTGCCAGGAGGCAGGGATAAATCCATATTTGTTTGAGATGGCAAATATTCGAGAGCACTGTTCGTGGGTGACTGAAGATAAACAAGAAGCTACAGAGAAATCCAAAGATTTAGTGAGTGCTGCTGTAAATCGGGTTTACTACCACCAACCGCTGGCAGCTAAGGAAGTTCCGGTCAATCCTAGTACCCTGATAGTAGGTGGAGGCATTGCTGGTATTCAGGCTGCTCTAGAGATTGCTGACTCTGAGCATAAAGTCTATCTGGTGGAGAGAACTCCGAGTATTGGTGGGCATATGAGCCAGTTGGATAAGACATTTCCTACTCTGGATTGCTCGTCTTGTATTCTTACGCCGAAAATGACGTTGGTGGGCTCTCATCCCTACATCGAATTAATGACTTATAGTGAAGTGGAGGAGGTTGCAGGCTATATTGGTAATTTCAAGGTCAAGGTTCGGAAAAAGGCAAGGTACGTCGATGAGGATAAGTGCACTGGCTGTGGCTTGTGCCAGGAAAAGTGTCCCGCGAAAGCAGACAGCGAGTTTGAAGCTGGCATAGGCAAGAGGAAGGCTATTTATACCCCATTCCCACAAGCAGTGCCCAATACACCAGTTATTGACCGTGAGCATTGCGTTTACTTCCTGAAGGGCAAATGCCGCCTCTGTGAGAAAATCTGTGAGGCAAAGGCTATTGACTTCGAGCAGGTGGATGAATTTGTTGAACTGGAAGTGGGCTCTATAATCATAGCCACTGGCTATAGTTTATTTGATTCCAGCAATATCTATCAATATGGCTACAAGCGGCTGGATAATGTTCTCGACAGCCTTGAGTTTGAGAGAATGGTTAGCTCCTTTGGCCCTACAGACGGTGCTATTAGGTTGAAGGATGGTTCAACTCCGCAAAGCATTGCCATTATTCACTGCGTGGGCAGCCGAGATGAGAACTACCATGAGTATTGCTCCCGGGTATGCTGTATGTACGCTCTCAAGTATTCCCATTTGATAAGGGAGAAAATTAATGCTGAAGTGTATCAGATGTACATAGATATGCGCTGCTTTGGTAAGGGATACGAGGAATTCTATAAGCGCATCTCAGATGAGGGTGCTAATTTTATACGGGGTAAGGTGGCTCAGGTTACCGACCGTGCTGTAAGTGAGGAGGAGAAAGGCAAACTGATCCTCGTGTCTGAGGATACTTTGTTGGGCAAATTAATAAGGGTGCCAGTAGACATGGTTATTCTATGCCCGGCTATGGAGCCGCAACTAGATGTAGAAAATGTTAGTCGGATGTTCAATATTAACCGAAGTGCTGACGGCTTTTTCATGGAGAGACACCCCAAGTTAGATCCAGTGGCTACCACAACCGATGGCGTCTTTGTGGTGGGTTGCTGCCAGGGCCCCAAGGATATTCCTGACACTGTGGCTCAAGCTTCAGCCGCTGCTGGTCGGATCCTGGCTATGATTAGTAAGGGCAAAACTGAAATTGAAGCGGCTACCGCGGTTATCGATGAAAGGAACTGTTCTGGGTGCCAGTTCTGCAAACTCATTTGCCCCTATAGCGCTATCTCCTTCGATGAGGAAAAGGAGGTATGTCGGGTTAATGAAGCTTTGTGTAAAGGATGTGGTACTTGTGTTAGCGCCTGTCCCAGCGATGCCATAAGCCTTAATCACTTTACCAATGAGCAAATCCTGGCACAAATGGAAGGATTGCTCGTCTAACAAGAAAAGCTCGGAGAGCTAAAGTACCTTTAATAGCCTTCCCTTGTTGGCATCCTAGTACTCGCTGGAGACAAAGTTTTTAATCTGGGCATAGGTGAACACTGGCCCATCTCGGCATACATAGAGATTGCCTATATTGCATCGCCCGCACTTGCCTATGCCACACTTCATCCTTTTCTCCAGAGTAGTTATCATTTGCTCTGGAGTGAAGCCCAGCTTTGCTAGAACAGGGAAGGTGAATCGTATCATAATTGGTGGCCCACACACGATAGCTACAGCGTTACTGGCTGAGGGAGCTACTTCCTCCACCACTTTGGGAACGAAGCCTACTCTCCCAGCCCAGCTTTTATCCTCTTTGTCAATAGTGGTTACAATGTTTATTGTCTTATCTTTATCCCATGCATCCAGGTCATACTTGAAGCATAGGTCATGCGGACTACGAGCACCGTAAATAATGTCTATATTTTCATATTTATCGCGATTGTCAATTGCGTTCCAGATCAATGATCTCAATGGCGCAAGTCCGATACCACCGCCAACAAAGACAAGGTTTTTGCCCTGTAAGAAATCCAAGGGGAAGCCATTGCCATAAGGCCCTCTGCAGCCTATCTCAGCGCCAGGGCCAAGTCTGTGTAAAGCATTAGTTACTTTGCCCACTTGTTGTACGGCAAATTCGAGATGGTCTCTTCTCGTTGGGCTGGAAGAAATACAAAATGGGGCCTCGCCAACACCGAATATTGAATACTCAGCGAATTGTCCTGACTGAAAACCAAATTCCTTTCGCAGTTTTTCATCCTTGAAGTTGAAATGGAAGGTTTTGACGCCAGGGGTTTCATCAATTATTTTCTCGATTACCGCTATGTGAGGCAAGTAGATGTTGCCATTGGCAAAAAACCTTTTCCTCTGGCTAATATCAGTGGCTGTCATTTTCGCTCCCTTGTAGTGGCACTATATTATAGCTGGCACGCTCTCTATCGCCTGGGTAATATCCCAGTTTACCCCACAGAGGCGAATACATCTTCCACATCCAGTGCAAGCTACGACGCCGAAGTTCATGGGGAAGAACTCAAATTTGTGGCATACCTTTTGTCTCACTCGCCGCCACTTCTCCAGCCTGGGATTTTCCACTGGCATCTCGGTGTAGATGGGGAAAGCACAGCTATCCCAGCTTCTAAATCTTGTCCCTTGTTTTCTAACTAACTCATCGTTGATATCAAAGCAATAACAGGTGGGGCAAAGAAAGGTGCAGATGCCGCAGCTTATGCACTTCGCAGATACCTTCTCCCAGTAGTCTTTGTTCTCAAAGCAAGCTAATAGCTTCTTGTCAATATCCCTGGTATCTATCTTTCTGGTTACTTTATTGTAGGATGCCTCTTTTACTTTGCTAGCTTTAGCTTCATCAACCTTGCTTGCTTCTCGTAGCCCCTCAGTTTTGGCAACTAGTTCCTTGCCAGCCTCGGTAACCTCTTCAATGAAAAACTCCTCACCGATGTCAGTAAACATAATATCGACATTGGTCGAGTCAAAGGGGCTGCTTCCCAGAGAAGTGCAGAAGCAACTATCGTAGGGGTTAATACAGCCGAGCCCGATTAGTAGCGTATCTTTTCTTCGAGAAAGGTAATATGGGTCTTCATAGCCATCCTTAAAGGCCACATCCAGTATAGCCAGTGCATTAGCATCGCAGGGACGAATGGCAAAAATCAGTTGCTTATGCTTGTCTGATGATGCTAATCCTATATGGTAGCCTTCCTTGTCTTTTTGAAAACTGAACATTTCCTCCATGGGAGGAAAGAAGTTAGTTTTGCTTGCTTGTACTGTGTTTCTATACCAGTCTATGAATCCGGTATCTTTGCCATCCCACTTAGCCATCTTGGTAGTATCACCTTCCTTGGATGGCACTAATATTACAAATTCTTCATTCCACTGGCTAAGGAGTTTTCCTATGTCTTTTTTGTTTATTATCTTACTGCCGCTCACTATTTATCTCCTACCTTATGAAATCCTCAGCCTCCGTAGGTTCATAGGCGGTTAGTAATGGCAATGCATTCTTATCCATTCCTGCCTTATACTGGAATAGTTCATCCACTATCTCATACATTTTCCTTGTCAGGCTTCTCAGCGGAATATTCATCGGGCAAACACGCTCACATTCACCGCAATCTGTGCACCTTCCCGCCACATGGATATTTCTAATTACTTGAAATATGAGATTATCTTGCCACTTCGGAGTTGGTAGTATCCACTGTGGCTCACTTTCCTCGACAAAGCACCGCTGGCAAAAACAGGCAGGGCAAACATTGCGGCAGGCGTAGCATCTGATACAGCGGCTAAATTCCTCTTTCCAGAAGTTCCACCGCTCTTCCCGTGGCGTCGCCTCCAGTTCTTTTATGTTTGTCCGTTTACTTACATTGCCGCTAATTGGAGTAGTTGGTTCACCAAGAAGAATATCATATTCTTGAGGAGTAGGAATCTGACATTCAAGACAGTTATCGAAAAGGACCTCCGTGATTGGGAAATCTCTTCCCTTCCCATCAATTGTTATCACTACTCTGTCCTCGTCTCTAGTGATGTTACCCAGTTCATCTCTGTCTTTGCTCAGCAAAAGCTCTACTTTCTTTAAATCAATCAAACCAGGGCAAGGGATGCCCATAATTACAATATCTTCTCTAGCTATCTTGTTATCCTGTATCAAGCTGACGACCGAGCGGCTGTCACATCCCTTAGCTACAATGCCTACCTTTCCCTTAATCTCGGTCAGGTATACACTCAGGTTATTCACAATGAATGGGTTAACTATTAAGCGGTCAGTATCGTCTTTGTTCTTGGTCAGCAAGGGGGTAGTTGTAAACTTCAGGCTCCCTGTCTCATAACCGACGATATACTCAACCTGCCCTTGCTCTAGCAACGTTTTAGCTTCTTGACGCAACCTTTGTTGGATTTCGTTATTTTTCATCGGCAAATAGTTGATTGTGCTCGATTTCCTTTAGTTCTTTCGTCACTGCGGTAACGACTTCGGCGAACTTCCCTCCTTCTGAAGCTGAAACCCAACTAGCTTGAATCCGCTGTGGTTCAATGCCTATATATTCGAGGAACTTTTTGGTTATAGCCATCCTTCTTCGGGCACGGTAATTCCCCGTTTGATAATGGCAATCGCCGGGATAGCAGCCTGAGACTAACACTCCATCAAAACCTAATCGTAGTGCCTTAATGATGAAAAGAGGATCCACCCTTCCTGAGCAGGGAACTCTTATAACTTCTATATTAGCCGGGTATTTCTTACGACTAATCCCCGCCAAATCGGCACCTGCGTAGCTGCACCAGCGGCATAGGAAACCCAGCAGTTTGGGTTCCCATCCTAATTCTTGTTTCATTTATCTCTCCAAGAAACTACACTAAACTATATGATAAACAGTGACCATTTTATTGCCTCCATCCCATCGCTTCAGCAACAATCTCAGATATATCTTTAACCTCAATAACTTCAGCCTTGTCCATACTGAGTACACTATCTCTATAATTGAGAAAGCAGTAAGGGCAGGCCATGGCTATTATACCAGCGCCTTTTTCAAGAGCTTGCTCTACTCTTATATCGGAAAATCTTTCCCCCTTTGCAGTATCCATCCAAATTCTGCCGCCGCCACCACCACAGCAAATAGCGTCCTCGCGAGAATCAGGAAATTCAATTAATTCTAAACCAGGAATACTCTGCAATATCTTTCTTGGTTCATCGTATACACCGTTGTGTCGTCCCAGATAACAGGGGTCAGAATAGATTACCTTTTTGTTTATTTCTTTAGAGAAGTTCAGCTTTCCTTCTTCAATGAGCGAGGCCAAATACTGGGTAATATGAACTACCTCAAATCTGCCTCCAAGTTCAGGGTATTCATTTTTAAAAGTATGGTAGCAATGGGGGGAAGAAACTAGCACAGTTTTAACGCTGTTGTTATTAAAGAGATCAATATTAGATTGAGCCATGCTGAGAAACGTGTCTTCATAGCCAGCCTTTCGGATTGCTTCGCCACAGCATTTCTCCTCACTGCCTAGAATGCCAAAATCGATTCCTAGCTTGTTAAGTATAGTTGCGGTAGCTTGAGATACTCTCTTAACATCAGGATCATAAGCAGGAATGCAGCAGGGGAAATAGAATATCTCGGTGCTTGGGGTGAACTTCTTCACCTTTATGTCCTTGGCCCAGTCACCTCGCTTTTCTGGTGCCTCGCCAAGTGGATTGCCAGCGCCGGCAATATTCTTAGCTGAGATTCGGAGAGCATCGGGAACAACGCCAATACCTAAACTGACTACGGCTCGGCGCGTAGCACGCATAATATCGATTATCTCCACACCACGGGGGCATCTCTGGACGCAAGCCCTACAGGTGGCACAAATCCAGGCCTCCTCGCCTCCAAAATCGGTTGCCCCGATCTGTGCTTCATGTATAATGCGGCGCACAATAAAGCTTCTAACCAAATTCCAGGGGCAAACACCGGTGCAAAGGCCACATTGATAGCATAATTTAAGAGGATCGCCTCCAGCTTCAGCGATCACCTCAGTAGCTTCTTTATAAGGGCTTAGTATTTCTATACCCAGCTTCTTACATGCCATCCTAAACCGTGTCAACGGCAACTCCCCAGGCAACTGCTCTTCCAGAGTCGGCTCCCTCTGTGTTACATACACGTTTTTCCAGTCCACATAGAGAGCCTTCGGAATCCCATATCTCTCAACCCATGCCCACAGCACCCACATCGCTGCTACCGTTGCCTCCTCCAAAAAATGCCGCAACCAATAAACCAGTTTTACTAAAGCAACGAAGAAAAAATGATTTTCCCTTGAGGCATTTAGTGTTTAGCTGGCGGGTTTCCCAGGTATTTTTCTACCAGTGCCAAGGCGCAATACTTGCCGCACATGCTGCAGGTTTTTTCTATTGTGGGAATCTTGCTGTGAATCCGCCGTGAAAGCTCTGGGTCTAAAGATAATTCGGCCTGAGCCCTCCAATCAAGATTCTTGCGAGCTCTAGACATTTTGTCGTCCCATTCCCTGGCGCCCTTTACGCCTTTAACAATGTCACCAACATGAGCAGCTATGCGAGAGGCTATCACTCCTTGTTTTACATCTTCTACATCGGGAAGCGAAAGGTGCTCTGTGGGGGTAACATAACACAAAAAATCTGTACCGGCGGCGGCAGCGATGGCACCACCGATAGCGCCGGTAATATGGTCGTAGCCAGCACTTATATCAGTTACCAGCGGGCCTAGGACATAGAAAGGTGCTCCATGGCATAAGCTTTTCTCTAGTTGAACGTTGCTAGCTATTTGCTCCAGTGTTAAATGCCCAGGCCCTTCTACAAAAGCTTGGATTCCAACTTCCCTGGCACGCTTTACTAATTCACCTTGAATGATTAGCTCCTCGATTTGAGCTCTATCGGTAGCATCGGCAATGCTTCCTGGGCGCAGGCCGTCGCCCAGACTTAAGGCGAAATCATATTTATGGGCTAAGTCTAACAAACGATCATAATATTGATATAAGGGATTCTCCTCCTCGTTATGTAACATCCAGCCAGTGTGAAAAGCACCGCCTCGAGAAACTATGCCGGTTGTTCTACCTTGTTTTTTTAGCCGTGCCACAGATACCTGAGTTACACCGCAATGAACAGTCATGAAGTCAACTCCATCCTTAGCTTGTTCTTCAATTACAGCGAAAATCTCATCAACAGTCATGTTCACGATAGTTCCATGTTTGTCTATGGCTTCAATTCCGGCTTGATAAATGGGTACGGTACCTATAGGCACAGTGCTGGAGGCTATGATGGCTCTTCTGATCGCTGAGATGTCACCCCCGGTGCTCAGGTCCATAACCGTGTCACTGCCAGAATCAATAGCAGATTGTAATTTCCTGAGTTCTACGTCTAAATCACAGAAGTCTGATGATGTACCTATATTAGCATTGACCTTGGTGCTTAGTCCTTTGCCTATGCCGCAGGGAATCAAATTTTTATGATTAGGATTGGCCGGGATTACGATTGTGCCCTCAAGCAGGCCTTGCAGAACGAAATCTGGCTGTACCCCTTCTTGTTCAGCTACATGCTTTACCTGAGGTGAAACAATGCCATTTCGAGCTAACTCTACTTGCGTCATTTTGTTGTAAACCTTTTAACTACGTAAGTTTGTGTGACAAATCTAACACAGGGCGGAATTGGATTCAAGTTTATAATACTTGAATAAATCGCCTGAGTGTGATGAAGTGCAAGCCCTCTAGTTATAAGAAACACCTTACATGCTTTCAGGGGCTGTCATGCCCATGAGATGGAGAGCCTTGGCTAAGACAATTTGAGTTGCCCTGACTAATTTGAGTCGCGCTTTGGTTAGTGCCTCATCTTTGGAAACTACTCTGCACTGCTTATAAAAACTGTGAAAAACAGTGGCTATATCCTGGGCATAATAGGGCAAGTGGTGAGGCTCGAGAGTATTTACTACCCCCTCTATTATTTCTGGCAGAAGGAGTAAACGGCGAATTAAAGTTAGCTCAGGCCCAGTGGTAAGCAAAGAGACGTCGCCTTGGATGTAATCAATTTCCCTTTGCTTGGCCAGACGGAGAATGCTGGCGATTCGAGCATGAGCATATTGAATATAATAGACAGGGTTATCTGCTGATTGTTTCTTAGCTAGCTCTATATCAAAGTCCATCTGGCTATCAGCAGAGCGGGAAAGGAAGAAGAAGCGGCAAACATCTGGCCTCACTTCGTGTACTAATTCCCGCAAGGTAACAATATCGCCGCTACGTTTAGATATCCTGATTATTTCCTTGCCACGACTTAAAGTAATTAGTTGGCAGATTATTATCTTGAGCTGTTCAGGGTTCTTGCCCAAGGCTTTGATTGCTGCTTTCATCCGTGGAACATGTCCTTGATGGTCGGCACCCCAAATGTCAATCACAGTGTCAAATTTTCGTTCCACGAACTTGTTGTAATGATAAGCGATATCGGAGGCAAAATAAGTAGGAGAGCCATCGCTGCGCACCAGTACATTATCCTTATCCTCACCTAAGGCACTGGACTCAAACCAGACGGCGTTGTCCTTCCTAGTTACATAACCTTCTCTTTGTAATAATTCCATGGTTTGGTGGTATTGCTTATTGTGGTAGAGGCTTTTTTCGCTAAACCAGGTATCAAACTCAACATTTATTAGCTTAAGGTCCTGTTTGATTTCCTCAACCATTTTGTTGAGCCCAATTTCGCCTAACTCCGAAGCAGCCTCTTCTACTGGTAGTGCCAGGAATCTATCACCTTCTTTATCGACAATTTCCTTTGCCAGGTCAATCATGTAATTGCCCTGGTAGCCATCAGTGGGTACGCTGATTTCTTTGCCTAGACATTGCTGATAACGAGCATAAAGAGAGCGATTGAAAACATCTATCTGGTGACCAACATTATTTAGTAAATATTCTTTTTCCACGGAATAGCCAGCGGCAGTGAAAACATTGGCCAGGGTACTACCCAGGACAGCGCCGCGACCATGGCCTACGTGAAGGGGTCCAGTGGGATTGACGCTAACGAATTCAAGTTGGATATGGCTACCTTTGCCTAAAGCAAGGTCACCGTATGACTCACCAGCAGTCAGAATTGATTCTATTTGCTTGGCCAGCCAATCATCTCTCAAGGTGAAATTAATGAAACCCGGCGGAGCGATAGAAAAACTGTCAATTTCTGGGGGAAGTGATATGTGTTTAGCTATTTTTTCAGCTATGGCTAGAGGGGACATCTTCATTGTTCGAGCTAGCTTTAGAGGAAGCACCGAAGCGAAGTCTCCATGTTCGGGATTTTGAGGGCGCTCCATGGCTATCTCAGGTAATGCTACAGCGACAAGGCTATCCTCTTGTTGTGCTTTAATTACCGCCTGTTGCAGGCAGATAACTAATTTTTCCTTAAGCATAATTAGCTCCATTCAACGTCCTTGGGCCACACTTTAGACAAGCGTTGTCTTAGAAGGTGATATTCAGGTTTTCCCAAGTTATTTTCTTTCTGGAAAAGGTTTATTGCCTCTTGCCGAGCCAGTTCCAGGAGGTGCAAATTCGATAGTTTAGCCACTTTGAGGTCGGGCAAGCCACTTTGCTGTGTGCCAAAAAATTCCCCAGGGCCTCTTAGTTCGAGGTCTTTCTCAGCTAAAGCAAAGCCATCGTGAATTTTCTCCATCAACTTAAGCCGCTCTCTTGCCTCAGGTGAAGGCTTTTCTGGAATAAGTATGCAATAACCTTGCTCTTTACTTCGGCCCACCCGCCCTCTAAATTGATGTAGTTGTGGTAATCCAAAGCGGTCAGCGCCCTCCACCAGCATGACTGTGGCATTAGGTATATCAATACCAACCTCTACCACCGAAGTTGATACTAGTATATCAAGTTTTCCTCCTCGAAAACGTCGCATTACCGTTTCTTTATCGCTAGAGGACATTCGGCCGTGTAGTAGGCCCAATCTTAGATCTGGGAAGATTTCTCTGCGTAGATGCTCATACTCAGTTGTGGCAGCTTTTGCATCGAGTACATCTGATTCCTCAATCAGAGGGCAGATAGTGAAGGCTTGTTTGCCCTTGCTGACCTGGCGACGCAGGAAATTATAGGCCTTTTCTGTGTACCGTGGCTCGAGGAACCTTGTTTTTACTTCCTGTCGTCCCGGGGGTAACTCGTCAATGACTGAAAGGTCGAGGTCACCATAAAGTGTTAGTGCCATAGTGCGGGGAATAGGCGTGGCAGTCATAACCAATATATGAGGATTAAAGCCCTTTTGACGTAGCTTCTGGCGCTGCAAAACACCAAAACGTTGTTGTTCATCTATAACCGCCAAGCCCAGCTTGTGAAATTTCACTCCTTTTTGAATAAGGGCGTGAGTGCCAATGGCAATATCAATTTCGTCTTGCATAATTCTACAATGCAGGTTTTCCTTCTCGCTATCACTGAGGCTGCCAACGAGCAATGCTATGGTAAGTGGTTGTGGGAGAAAGCCTGTATAACGCTTAATATTATTGCCCACCTCCTCTTTTTGTGTGCTGGCTTTAGATAAATAATCGCAGATGGTGTTGAAGTGTTGTTCAGCTAATATCTCAGTGGGCGCCATCAGCGATCCTTGATAGCCATTGGCCACCACTATTAATAAAGCCAAAGTGGCAATTACGGTTTTGCCACTGCCTACTTCACCTTGAAGAAGGCGTGACATAGCCCTGGATTGCTTGAGATCACTTAGAATCTCTCCCAGTACGCGCTCCTGTGCTTCGGTCAAAGTGAAAGGTAAACAACGCGAGAACGTGTCAATAACTTCCTGGTATACATTAAAAGCATTGCCTGGCTGACTTTCCTGCCAATCTCGCTTCCTGGCCAGCACACCTAGTTGAAGTAAAAACAGCTCATCGAAAGCTAATCTCTCCTTTGCCCTCTCCGCTAGTAAGTAATCATCAGGATAGTGAATTTGAGCAATCGCTTCAGGAAGGCCTAATAGTTGACAGCGGTTTTTTATCTCTGGAGGCAGGAAATCAGTTACTTGCCATACCCAACCATCAATAGCTTCTTTTGTCCACTTCCTTACCTGTCGGGGATATAGACCTTGGGTGAGTGGGTAGACGGGGACCAGGCGACCGGTGTGGATTAGTTCTTTTTCCTCAAACATTTCCCATTCGGGTGATTTAAAAACCTTGCGTCCTTTGAATGAGTAAACTATGCCACTGATTACCACCTTAGCATTGGTAGAGAATTTTTTGGCTAGATAAGGTTGATTGAACCAGACTACCCTGATGTTTCCTGTCTCATCGCCCATGATTGCCTCAGTGCCTCGCCGATTGGCAAAAGTAGCTACCCTAGCTTGCCATATCGTGCCTATAATGGTTTGCTCCTTGTCCTCTTCAAGCTCAGCAATAAATTTTCTCTGGCTATAATCGACATATCTGCGAGGGAAGAAATAAAGTAAGTCATGCAGCGTCTTCACATTTAGCCTGGCAAACTTATTAGCTACGGTTGATTTAATGCCCTTGATAGTAGTTATTAGTGAATCTAATCCATCGCTATTCCTCTGGGGGTATGATTTAGCTACTTTTGTTACCTTCATCTTATTTCTCTCCCTTGAAGGGGGAGGTGAGGTGAGGGTGCCTTGCTTCGCCTCTTCCAGGTTGTCTAACCAGTCAAAAAGGCGCACTACCCATTTCTTGCGTTCACTCATGCTCCAGGAACTATAATTGGAATTAGCCAGGTTGAGCTCATCGAATTCAGTTAGAAGCTGTTGGCCATTTAGATTTTGTCTGATTTGCCCTGCTTGTTTGTGAAGATATTTGTCCAACCCACCAATTACTGCTTTGTCGCTATATCCTTTGGTGCACTCCAATTCAAGAATCTTTCTTAGCGCATCGGTAGTTATCATTTTGTGAGGTCGTTACTTAGTTGTTACAAAGCAGTACTTATAGAATATCACATTTCTGTTTCAAGCATGGAGTAGCTGAAAACAGAGGTTTAGGGAGCGCAAAATTATTCCAGTGAGATTATGTAATTGTAGTGAGGTTGATTGCCGCGAATTATTTCAACCTCAGTTTGGTATTTATTACGGATTTCCTGGGCTATATGCTCAGCTTCAGCAGCCTGAGTTTCAGCGCCGTAATAAATGGTTACCATTTCTGCCTTTTCAATATCTGCTTTCGTTAGAGATTCAAAAATAACATCTGATATGCCATTTGTGTTATTGCTACTGGCTATTAAAATTTCATCATTTAGAATAGCAATAAATTGACCTTTCTTTATCTTCTGGCCATTTATTTGTGTCCCGCGCACTGCTTTGGTGATTTCTATAGTTTGTACTGTGGATATTGCTTGCTCCATAGTTCGTGTGTTTTCCTCTAAATCCATTTCATAGTTGAAGGCGAGAAGTGCTGCGATGCCTTGAGGTATAGTCCTGGTAGGGATTACCCTTACCCTCTTTGGAGCTAAAGACTCGACCTGAGAGGCTGTTAGGATGATATTTTTGTTATTAGGCAGTAAAATAATATTATCTGAAGGTGCTGATTGCACAGCTTGGAGTAACTCGCGGACGCTGGGATTCATTGTCTGACCCCCAGGAACAATGATTGTAGCGCCCAGGCTATTAAATACCTCAAAGAGGCCATCGCCTGAGGCGACTGTCACTATGGCGGTGCCAATCTTGGGCGTTCTTTCTTTTTGTGCCTTGATAAATTCTGCATACTGGTCATCCATATTATCGATCTTTATTTGGTGTAATGTGCCCAGACGCGTAGCATAATCAAGAACTTCACTAGGTTTGAAGCTGTGGATATGAACCTTGAGCATGGAGCTGTTCCCAGCAACGATTACAGATTGTCCCTTCTTTCTTAGTTTTTTGCCGACATTGCTCAAATTGAGTTTTTGCCCTTCCAGCAGAAATTCAATACAATACCCGTAGGGTAATTCTACCTCAGTTGTTAATGTCATTTTAGAAGCTAAGGGCAGGTTAGCCATAACTAGTTGAGGTTTCTGGTATTGTATTTTATCTGCTTCCCCCTTAAGAAAATGAAGGGCGCCATCTAACAATACATATAAACCCTGCCCACCGGCGTCTACCACCCCTGCTTCGCGTAATACTGGTAATAGATCGGGGGTCCGAGCTACTGAATCCTTAGCCTCTTCTGTGGCAGTTTCTACTACTGAAAGCAAGTTTTCAGAGTTGGTTTTGGTAGCTTCTTCAGCAGCTCTAGCGGCGTCTCGAAGCACTGTCAGCATAGTGCCTTCTACGGGGTGTACGATTCCTTCATAGGCAGCTTGTGATGCCTCAGCTAGCGCCAGGGCAAAATCTCTGCCATTAAAGGAATTCTTGCCTTCTAATCCCCTGGCTAAGCCACGCCAGAATTGCGATAGGATAACTCCTGAATTACCTCGAGCACCCATCAAAGCACCGTGGGCCATTGATTTGGCTATTGAGGAGGCAGTGCTGTCTGTGTTTTGTTTTGCCTCTTCTATAGCTGAGTGCATAGTAAGCAACATGTTGGTTCCAGTATCACCATCGGGGACCGGGAAAACATTTATAGCATTGATTTCAGGAGCGTTTTTCTCCAGCCACACAGTTCCTGAGGTGAACATTCCTTTCAGTGTCTGGCCGTCGACTAAACTAGTTTTCATCTCCTCCCTTTTGCCTAATGTGATATCCGCTGGTATAATAGCTAAAATGAGATTTGCAGTAAAGACGGAGTAAGAGTTTTCTGTGAAGTGTGATATTTGTGGTAAGAGAGTTCAATTTGGGAATAGCGTAAGCCATTCTAAGAAACGTGTCAAACGGCGCTGGTTGCCTAATATTCATCGAGCTACCATTACTGTAGACGGTGAGAAAAGGAAAGTTAACATTTGCACCAGGTGTCTGCGCAGTCAGTATAAAGCGGTTCGTTAGCTGGTTGCCTCCCTGATTTTCTGTAGTGCTTGGCTTATTCGTTCTTTAGTCCTGAATATACTGGTTCCAATTGCCAGGACATTACCCCCGGCTTTAACTATTCCAGGTGCATTGTCAAGGGTAATGCCACCGTCAATTTCGAGTTCAATGGCTAATTTTCTGCTGTCAAGTATGCTGCGTAAGCGGCTTATCTTCCCCAATGTTTCAGGGATGAAAGATTGCCCGCCAAAGCCAGGCTCAACGCTCATGATAACAATCAAATCAACCTGAGGCATAATCTCGTCTATTAAGCTTAAAGGACTAGCCGGATTTAAGGCTACTCCTGCCTTCACCCCCAGCTCCTTGATTAATTGAATAGTGCGGTGAAGATGAAAACAGGCTTCGACATGCACGGTAATGATGCCAGCGCCGGAATCGGCAAATTGGGGAATATAGCGCTCAGGCTGCTCTATCATCAAGTGCACATCTAAAGGCAAATGCGTCCAGGTTTGAAGGGAAGCTACTACTGGAGCACCGATAGTTATATTGGGTACGAAGTGCCCGTCCATAACGTCAATGTGGATATAATCAGCCCCTGCTTTTGTTACTTCAGCCACTTGCTCTCCAAGCCGAGCAAAGTCAGCGGAGAGAATTGACGGCGCTAGCTTAATTTTGCCTTCCATTTTTACCCCGCGAAACGAGATTCTTTATTCCACTTCGTTCCATTCAGAATCTCTCTTGCTCTGGTCAATGCTGCGCCCACCTGTTGTGGAGAGGTGCCACCAATAACATTTCGGGCAGCCAGAGAAGACTCTAAGGTTATAGCATATACATCCTCGTCAAAGAGGAGTGAGAAGCCATGATACTCGCTTAAGCCAAGCTCGTGGAAGCTCTTATCTCTGCTTACAGCATATTTGCTAAGTTTAGATATCACACCATGCGCCTCCCGGAAAGGCAGGCCTTTCTTTACCAGATAATCAGCTAAGTCGGTAGCCAGAATGTAATCCCTTTTAATAGCTTGGCGAACACGCTTTACGTTGACTTTGATTGTTCTTACCATTCCAGCAAATACCCTTAGAGTAGGTTGTAATGTATCCACAGTATCAAAAAGTCCTTCCTTATCCTCCTGCATATCCCGGTTATAAGCTAAGGGTAAAGCTTCCATTATAGTAAGGATAGCCATTAGATGGCCATATACCCGCCCGGTTTTCCCTCTGGCTAATTCAGCTACATCGGGGTTTTTCTTCTGTGGCATGATGCTGCTGCCTGTGGTGTAGGCTTCACCAATTTCTATAAAGCTAAACTCGGCTGATGACCACAGGATAATCTCCTCTGCTAGTCGTGAGAGGTGCATCATGGTGATGGCAGCACAGGCTTCATATTCTATTATGAAGTCTCTGTCAGAAACAGCATCAAGGCTATTAGTGCTTACTTTGCCAAAACCCAGTTCTCGGGCAACAAATTCCCGGTTTACAGGATAAGAGACACCGGCTAAAGCACCACTACCTAGAGGAAGTATGTCAGTGCGTTTGAGGCAATCATGAAATCTCTCTTTGTCTCGCTGAAGCATCTCAAAATAAGCTAGCAGGTGGTGGGCGAGAAGAACTGGCTGAGCTTGCTGTAAGTGGGTATAGCCAGGCATGATGATATTTTTATTTGCCTCAGCTAATTCCACAAGCGAGGATTGCAAGCTCTTTAGCTCATCAATGGTTTTCGAGAGCTCCTCTTTGACGAAAAGACGTAAATCCAAAGCTATTTGGTCATTTCTGGAGCGGGCGGTGTGAAGTTTACCAGCCACATCGCCTACTTTCTCGAAGAGTCGTGCTTCGATATTCATATGTATGTCTTCATGTTCAGTTTGGAACTGAAATTTCCCTTGCTCGATTTCTTCTTGAATTGAGCTAAGTCCCTTGATTATAGTTTCAGCATCGCTTTCGCTTATTATCCCTTGTTTTGCCAGCATCTTAGCATGAGCGATACTACCTGTGATGTCCTGGCGATATAATCGCTGGTCAAAGGAAATAGAGGCAACGTAATCTTGTACCATCTTATTAGCCTTCTGGTGAAAACGATTGCGTAAGTAATTCATCCAAATCTGTCCCAAGCGCCAAGGTGAGATTGTGATATTTTCACTTACCATTTGTCAACTAGCCCGTAGGCTCTGTGCTGGGTGATGATCATGCCCTTAGCAAATCAAAGTTACTAGCTAAATGATGTTGGCCTAGTGTCAAGTCTCCTCTCCAATGATAGGCATGGTTAGGCAACCTGGCACCAAATAGGTTCCCAGAGAAGTTTTAGCGGTGCTGGTTGTGATAAACTAGAAGAAAATGTGATATCGTCGTGGTAAATGAAATCTCCAGCTATGTGGGAATAGTGAATTAGTGCTTAAGGATAGTGGAGGTGAAATCCCCTTGTACCTTTCGGTGGATACGAGTTAGAGAAGTTGTTAAGCCAATTTTACGATGTAATTATAGTGGGAGCGGGGCCAGCGGGAAGTTATGCTGCCTGGGAACTGGCCGCCTCAGGTTACAGCGTGGCTGTTTTGGAACAGAAAGAGGGGGTGGGGGTTGATGTTTGCTGCACCGGAATAATCAGTGCTGAGTGTTTTGATTCCTTTGGTGTTGGCCCAGAGGTGATACTGAACAGGACAAACTCAGCCAAATTTTTTTCTCCTTCAGGGAGATGCTTGAGGCTGCAAAGCGAGAGAATTCAAGCATATCTAGTAGATCGGGCTTCCTTTGATCAGGCTATTGCCCGTAAAGCCCAAGCTAAGGGCGCAAATTATCTCTTTTTGTCTCGGGCTACTGATATCGCTGTAGGAAAGCATGATGCACGAGTTGAAATTTTGCACTGTGGCTCAAAGGAAGCACTTACCGCCAGAGCTGTGATCTTGGCTAATGGCTTTAGGCCCAGGTTATCCCAGAAATTGAGTCTAGGTAGAATTAAGCATTTCATCGTTGGTGCTCAAGCGGAGGTCGAAGCTAAGGGTGTTAATGAAATTGAAGTATATTTTAACCAGCGGATAGCGCCAGGTTTCTTTGCTTGGCTTGCGCCTGTTTCAACGAATAAAATTTTAGTCGGGCTCTTAGCGGCATCTCATGCCAGGCTACATTTGGGGAGATTTCTTATTAGCCCTTCCTGGCGGCGTGGGATAATAAATCGAGAGGTGAAAATAAAGCAAAAGGCAATCCCTCTGGGAGTCTTGCCGCGCAGTTATGGAGACAGGGTTCTGGTTATTGGTGACGCTGCTGGGCAGGTAAAGCCGACTACTGGTGGAGGCATATATTTTGGGCATCTAGGTGCTAAAATAGCTGCTGAGGTGCTTAGTGAGGCTCTTAAGAGTGACGACTTATCGGCAGCCAGACTCTCCTGCTATCAAAGGCAATGGAGGGCAAAGATGGGTAAAGAAATCTCCCGTGGCTGCTGGGCCAGGCACGTTTACACCAAATTAAGCGATCGCCAAGTAGAGAGGATATTCAGTATGTTGGATTCTGGAGGCGTAGCTAGAGCTTTGCTTAATTCCCCCGATTTCTCATTTGATTGGCATAGCGAGTTAATCCTGGCTGCTTTGAGATATACTTTAGCTTATCCCTTGCGAAAAGCCTGGCATCTTCTTCCTTGGGAGGTTGGCTCATGACTCAGGCAAATTACTCTCCTCGGCATGTAGCCATTATTTTGGATGGCAATGGTAGGTGGGCAAAAAAACGTAACTTGCCTAGGCTTATGGGGCATAGGGCTGGTGCAGATAACATTCGCTCAGTTGCCAAAATTTTCGCCAATTATGGTGTGAAATACCTCACTCTTTATGCTTTCTCTACCGAAAACTGGAATCGCCCTAAAGCCGAGGTTGCAGGCCTGCTCAATCTTCTGGCAAGGAGGATTGGCAGGGAGGCTCAGGTTTGTCATCAAGAGAATATGAAGCTAATATACCTTGGCAGGATGAATAAGCTATCTCAGAAGTTAAGGGAAAAGGTAGAGGCGGCAATCGAACTTACTAAAGATAATACTGGGCTTACAATTTGCCTTGCTTTTGATTATGGTGGGCGTGATGAAATTGTGCGGGCAGTTAGGCGTATCATCAGCGCTGATGTTTCCAGTGACAAGGTAGATGAGCTTGTATTTAGCCAATACCTTTATACCAGTGGCATTCCCAACCCGGACTTAATTATACGCACTGGCGGCGAGATTCGCCTTAGCAATTTCCTCCTGTGGCAAGCTGCTTACAGCGAGCTTTATTTTACTCCGGTGTTATGGCCTGATTTTGGACAGGAAGACATTGAGGAAGCTCTTTCTGAATACAAGCGCCGCGAACGTCGTTTTGGTAGTGTGTGAAGGCTCACGCTGTCATCATGCTACCAATCGAAATTTCTATATCACTGGATAGCTGGATGTCCTGTTGCCAGTCAGGGCCGGAAGATGGATAAAAACTACAAAAATGGAAGAAACAAAGCGTTTGTCTCAAGCTCGGCGGCGCCTGCGAAATAGGGATAGGAACCACATTATTCCAATCACACTGAAAAAAGGCGATATATGGATTCCAGCGCTGGTGCTTTTTGGAACGATAATGGTGGATGATTTACCGGTCGGTTCTACTTTGCTTATAGATTCCCCTTCAACTTCATACACTCCCAATTTCTCTCCCATGTATCTCGCTGGCATCCAACCTAAAGGGTTGTTTCCGCCTGTAGCTTCGGCCCAAACCCAACCAGACTCATCATTGATGGATAATATTTGATTGGCTTTGTTATACTCCGGCAGATATACTAATGCTGCAGCGTGATCAGACGCCACCACTATGGCAGAACGAAGGCCTGCTCCTTTATACATGACAGCAAGCAAAATAGCGTAATCCTCACAATCACCAGAAGCAAAGCCCTTATCCTCGATAACGCTTGCCAATTCATCAGCGTTCTGAGCAAACTCCTGAAAACCAAACTGGTCTGCATCTGAAGTATATCTAATCTTGTCGCGGGCAAAGGCAAAAATTTTCTCCGCCCGCTGATGAATATCAGGGTAATCTTCAGCAAATTGCTGGCCATTCCGGTAAGCCTTATCGACATTTTCACCCAAGCTCTCACCTGTGATAATGGGGCAGAATTCTGTTTCAGAGTAGACCTGGAAAAAGCCATCTTCGCCCATAGCGCGGGTACGGCAAAGATCCCAGTCATCGAAAATCTCGCTACCCTGCTGGTAGAAGTTTGTTGATGATACTGCCAGAGTAGAAGCAGGCAATATTACCAATAAAATTAGGATGGGAAATAATAAAATAATTCTTGGATGCCGGGACATGACAGCTCACAAAGGCATGGTTAGAGCACCATGGATTATTAAACCAAAGAAAAGGAGATAACCGAAAACGTATATGCCTACTGCAATGGGACTCTGCTCAACGCTCCCGAAAGGTATTTTGGGTGTTAATTTGTCTATGATATGGAGCAAAGCTATGCCTAAAAGAAGACTGATAAAGAAGCTAATGGCTATTAACCCCAATCTTCTGGGGTCAAGCAAGCTATACAGGAGCCCGGCGCCAACTATGACGGGGCCGGTTACTATACCATGGACAACTAAACCTATCAAAATTGAGAAACCAGCCATAAACAGGCCTACCGAGATAGGGGTTTCGCCTATTTTCTGTCGTTGATGGATACTTGGAGTAAGGGCATCCAGGGCCCTGATGCCAAGCCAGGCCAGCAACATACAGATGAATGTCCAGATTATGACTCGAGCCACCCAGAGTAGCACGATTACGTAAAAGGTGGTGCTTTGACCTATCCCATTCATGGGCTTACCTCCCTTTCATGATGCATTATGTTCTTCATTATGGTGCTATAAGCCTATCTCAAGCCAAGGGGTGTTTGCAAGCCTTAGTAGGCTCTTTGTCATTACGAGCGTCGCAATCCCGTAGTTTGTCTTGGCGCTTTGCACTTTGCGGCTAGCGAAGGAAGCCTGTGGCGCTAATTGTGCGGAGGGATATGCTATCTTTTATCACCCTGGCAAAATATGCTAATCTCTAGATAGATTCTTTGTCTGGGGACCAGAATGGCAAGGAGTGAAGGACTCAAATGACGTAAGGGAAGTCAGGGTGGCGTGCAGAAGAGGGGAATCATACTGGTGTCAGGTGTCGCCTGTGAAAGAAATAAAGATATTGTGCTGGAATGTCAATGGAATCAGGGCAGCGGAGAGAAAAGGCTTCTTGAATTGGCTAAGTCAGGAATCGCCTGACATTTTATGCTTACAGGAAACAAAAGCCCAGCCCGGGCAAATCAGCTCTGAAATCCAGCAGGCATCTGGATACTATATCTGCTGGAATTTTCCAGAGAGAAAAGGTTATAGTGGGGTGGTTACCTTTACAAAAGAAAAGCCAGTCAGCGTTGAAAATGGCTTTGGCATCAAACGGTTTGATGTGGAAGGTAGGGTTACAATTACGAAATATCCTCAGTTTATCCTTTTTAATGTTTATTTTCCTAATGGGAAGATGAACGATGAGCGGTTGAGATATAAGATGGACTTTTGTGATGCTTTTCTCGACTTTATAAACCCTATTAAGGCAAGAGGAAAAAAACTCATTATTTGCGGTGATTTCAACACTGCTCATGAAGAAATAGACCTGGCTCGCCCCAGGGAGAATGAAGACACTTCGGGATTTTTGCCCATGGAAAGAGCCTGGATGGACAAGTTTGTAACTCATGGCTTTATTGATACCTTTCGTTACTTTGTCAAAGAGCCAAATCATTATACTTGGTGGAGTTTAAGAACAAGGGCCAGGGAGCGAAACGTAGGCTGGAGGCTGGACTACATATTTGTAACTGAGAATCTATTGGACTTAGTTGCTGAGGCAAGCATCCTATCCCGGGTAACAGGTTCTGACCATTGCCCTGTGGGGATTAAATTATCAGTATAGTGATTCAAGGGTGCTTCGCTTCTCTCGCAATGACGCGTTGGGCTTAACGATGAAGACCTTAATTCAATGTGATTTTGATGGCACCATTACTGAGAATGATGTTAGCTATTTCCTCCTGGATGCTTTTGCCCAGGGGGATTGGAGAGGATTGCTGCAAGAGTATGAAGAGCACAGGATATCTGTAGGTAAGTTCAATACTGGAGCCTTTGCTATGGTTAAAGCTGACAGGCAGACATTGATTGAGGCTATAAAAGCCAGGGTTAAGATACGAGGTGGCTTCCAGGAGCTGGTAAGTTATTGTTCCACGAAGGGCTACAGATTTGTCATTGTTAGCAATGGCCTGGCTTTCTATATAAAGGCAATATTGAAAGAGGTGGGCCTGGAAACCATCGAAACATATGCAGCACGAACTTCGTTTAGCCCTGAAGGAATGAAAGTGCGCTATGTGGGGCCAGATGGCAAGCAGTTAGGCGATGGTTTCAAGGAGGTATACATTAAGTTATTCCTGCAGCAGGGTTACAGGGTGGTATATGCTGGCAATGGTGACTCCGATATATTACCGGCAAAATATGCCTATCGCGTCTTTGCCACGAGTGACCTATTGGCCTATTGTAAGAAGAATAACCTTGAGTGTAAACCTTTCGCTGAACTCAACGATATTGTTAAAGGCTTAGAACTCTTATAGCTGGGCTAGCTGAATCCGGAGGAGAAACCCAGTGTACTGAGGCAGATACTTCAATATCCCTGAATTAGTCTTTTTAGTTGATTTGGGTCGCTGCTTTTCATTACAGCTTCTTCCATGGTTACCGTCTGGCTTTGCACCAGGGAAACTAGCGTCTGGTTCAAAGTTTGCATGCCGTCCTGAGCACCAAGTTGTAAAATACTGGGCAATTCAAAGGTTTTGCTGGTACGTATTAAGTTTCTCACAGCGGGGGTAGCAATCAAAATCTCAAAGGCTGCGATTCTTCCTCTTCCTATAGCTCGCGGCAGCAGTGTTTGTGACAACACCGCTTCCAGCACCTGGGATAGCTGTAATCTAACTTGGCGTTGGTGCTCGGGAGGAAAAGCATCAATTATACGATCGACAGTCTGAACAGCATCAACGGTATGTAATGTGCCCAGCACTATATGCCCTGTTTCGGCCGCAGTGATGGCTGTTCTTATGGTGTCCAGGTCACGCATCTCACCCACGAGAATCACATCCGGGTCATGTCGTAGAGCATGAATTAAGGCGTTGGCAAATGACTTGGTATCATCGCCCAGGTCCCGTTGCGCCATAATGCACTTCTGGTTCTTATACAGGTATTCAATAGGGTCTTCGATAGTGATGACATTTCGGCTTTCGCTCTTATTGAGGTAGTCAATCATAGCGGCCAAAGTGGTGCTTTTGCCACTTCCTGTAGGTCCGGTAACCAGAATAAGTCCTCTTGGTTTAAGGACAAGGTCCTTGCAGATTTGGGGTAATCCGAGCCCATCAATGGTTGGGATTTCAAACGGCACGCGGCGGAATGCTATGCTCATTGTTCCCCTCTGCCGCATCACATTGACGCGAAATCGGGCTATCTGGGGAATACTGTGGGCAAAGTCTAGCTCCAGGTCTCGGTAGAAGGTTTCACGCTGGCTTTCAGTGGTAACCTGTTCAAAGGCCTGTTCGACATCTGCGGGACTAATCAGTGGTAAATCCACCTGTGGTATAAGCTTACCGTCAATACGCATCACTGGGGGCCCGGGGACTCTTATGTGCAAATCTGAAGCACCTTTATCTGCCGTTGAGCGAAGAAGTTGTTCTATTTCCATACCGACACCTCCAACACAATATGCTTATCTAACTCTTGCCGCAAGTAGACTGTTGATCTAAAGAGCTCGACAGTTTTCCTACCTGCGTGCCTCGAAATCTCGATTCTGAAGTATGTCTAGCTAACATCAACCACCTCAGTATCGTATCTCGTCCCTCTTATCACCGAAATGCTGCGCAGGAAATTCATTTTTAGACTTATCCAGAAAATCGAGGATATCCTCCTGTCTGAACCTCAGGCTATGGCGAAGTCCGATCGCATAGGATTTCAGCAGTCCTTTCTTTTCCCACCTCCTGACCGTGTTAGGATGAATATTGAAGATAGAGGCAACCTCCTTTACAGTTAGCATCTTTTGAGGCAAGGTATCTTTGCGGCTTTCTGCTTCCATCATTATCCTTCTCATACTATTAAACACTATTAATCACCGACACTGTATATTAGCTTCTTTTGGAACACAATAGGAATTTAGTCCTGGGAGGAGGGTTTAATCAGGTGAGCCGCATGAGAAAATTACACTTAATCTTTCCTGGCGCGCAATCTTCTCATGTAGAATTTCTTTCCTTGATATTCCGTCTCCACGAGCTTATTGTCCTGGAGTAACCTTTCAACCACATCCCATTTTGCAGTGGCTTTTTTCAGAAATTCTGTAACGGCTTCTTCTCTCATGGGGTGTACTGAGGTGATGCTGAGTAAATCATCTTCAACCTTACCGGTGAAGGCAAAAGCGTTCCCTTCATAGCCGATTAAGTATTCCACATCGCTTACCTTCTGATTAAAGAGATGGTATGCTGTATTGATAGCCGACTCGCTTGCAGCTTTTGTTCTCTTTTGTGCTGGTGGTCTTGTGGGAATAGCGAGATAAGCTTTATTCGGTTCTAACTTTGATAGGAAAGCGGCGATCTTTTCAATTTCTTCGTAACTATCGTTAATACCTTGAATAAGCATGGTCTCCGTTGTTAATTCGCCCTTAAAGGTGCTGGCAAACTGGAGCATCCCATCCAAGATCGCTTTCAGTTCTAATGACTTGTGCCCTCTGTCAATTCTATGCCAGGTTTTCTCGCTTATGGCATCCACCTTTAGTGAAACCCAATCTGCTTTTCCTAAGTCCTCTCTAACATCCTCTCGATAAATAAGGGAAGCGTTTGTAATGACGGCGATTTTGAGGTCTAATGGTTCCAGGAGTTCAATTTCCTTACCCAGATTAGCATCCAAAGTGGGTTCACCGTCGGGGACAAAAGTTAAATAGTCTATTGGCTCTCCTTTTTCTTTAGCCTCTCTAATTTTCTGTTTTACATCCTGCTCTATTTCCTGTGCTTTGTAGAAATTTTGCCGCGCTACTTGCATTTTTATGGTATTTCCAAGCTGACAATAAACACAGGAGTAAGTGCATACTTTGGGAGGGATATTGTTTATTCCTAAACTGTGCCCTAATCTTCGGGAGGGGACTGGCCCAAAAGCCTTCATATTTCAAGCCAAAAATTATCGGAATTACTGGTCTATGGTTGAGTCAGCAATATTTGCAATCCTAGCTCTGAAGCGATGCCTTTCATTGCTTCAATGCCCAACGAGGCGAATTCCTCCAATTCTATCCCGAGTTCTCGGCATTGAGCCAATTGGTCTCGGTTAACTCCAGCAGCAAATCTTTTCTCACGGAAGCGCTTCATCACTGATTTAGTGCTTAATCCGCTGAGTTTGTTGGGCCGAACCAAAGCACAGGCGGTGATAAACCCGCTCAGAGGGTCAGCGCAGAAGAGCGCCTTATCCAGTTGTGTTTCTCGCGGAATGCCATGAGCTTCGTTGTGGCATAGGATGGCATGAGCCATTTCTTCATTAGCACCAAGTTCTCGTGCTATATCGGCGCCCAGTTTACTGTGGCTTTTAGGGTCACCTTCAACTAACTCTACGTCTATGTCATGAAGGAGGCCGGTAAGTCCCCATTCGTCTTCGTCTTTCCCCAATTTCTTGGCCAGAGCACGCATAATGGCTTCGGTGGCTAGCATATGCCTCACCATGTTTTTATCTTGAACATTGGCTCGAATGGAATCGATAATTTCTTTTCTATTCGCCTTTGTGCTCATGATAACATTCCTTCCCTTTTACATAGTATACCACATAGATATTGCCCGGTGGAGGAATTTCCCCTCTGGGCTATTTCCTCCGGTGTGCCCGTGGCTACAATGTAGCCGCCTTCATCGCCGGCTCCAGGGCCAAGGTCAATAACCCAATCAGCATTCTTGATTACATCAAGATGGTGTTCAATGATAATTACAGTGTTTCCAAGATCCACCAGGCGCTGCAGTACCTGCAGAAGGGAAGCAACATCGGGGAAAGAAAGGCCTGTGGTGGGCTCATCAAGCATATACAGGGTTTTGCCTGTGGAGTGGCGAGATAGCTCAGTGGATAGCTTCACTCGTTGCGCTTCGCCGCCAGAAAGAGTAGGCGCTGGCTGCCCCAAGCAAACATACCCCAAACCAACGTCTCTCAGCGTTTCCAATTTCCGTTTAATCTTGGGAAAGTGGTCGAAAAAGGCCAGTGCTTCATCCACGGCCATATCCAGGATTTCGGCGATATTTTCCCCTTTGAAATGGATTTCCAACGCTTCACGATTATACCTTTTTCCTTTGC
>JAUWHP010000020.1 GCA_030605765.1 Dehalococcoidia bacterium | reverse complement strand
GATTCGTGGTCGGAAAGAATGCCAGCCGCCATGTAGGCGTTCAAATCCTTGCCTCCCAGCCCAGGAGCATGCCCGTCGATAACTCTGCCCTCAGAGGCAATAATCTTAGCTAAAACTTCCTCATCTCCACTAACCACGCCGGGAAAGTTCATCACTTCCCCCAGACCAATGACATCAGGATAAGCCAGAAGTCTTTTTACATCATCAGCCTTAATTTGAGCACCTGATGTCTCCAGTGCGGTTGCTGGCACACAGGAAGGAATCATAAGCAGCATATCCAGGGGCAGTTTCTGCGCCCAGCTTGTGACAAACTTTATACCTTCAATCCCACAGACATTGGCAATTTCATGCAAGTCAGTGACCACGGTCAGAGTACCTCTGGGAACCACTGCCTGAGCATATCTCGCCGGGTGAAGCATGGAGCTTTCTATGTGAGTATGGCCGTTAATCAATCCTGGAGCCAGGTAACAGCCGTGTAAATCGATGCTCTCCCTGGCCCGCTCATAATCCCCTACCCCAGCAATCCTATCGCCACAAATAGCCACGTTGCCCTGTTCCACCTCGCCGATAAAGGTATTTATTATGCGAGCATTCTTTAGCACCAGGTCGGCTGGAATCTCGCCCCTGGCCACAGAAATAAGTTTCTTTAAATTCTCCACTTAATTCTCCATAGAACAGATGTCCGGCAAGTAGCGGAATTTTTCATCAAAGTCGAGGCCATAACCAACGACAAACTTATCGGGCACGGTGAAGCCAAGATAGTCAATGGATACAGTAACCTGACGGCGGGACGGCTTATCCGTTAAAGCGCAAAGTTTCAAGGAAGCGGGTTTCTTTCTTCTTAAGTAGTCCAGCAAGAAGGAAATAGTAATGCCAGTATCCACAATATCCTCGATTACCAGAACATCTCTGCCCTCTACCGGCGTTTTAAGCCCCTGGACCACTTTAACTCTACCCGAGCTTTCCCTGGCGGCGCCATAGCTGGAGAGCCTGATGAAATCCACCTCCACTGGCAAACCAAGCTGCCGCACCAGGTCAGCCATAAACACAAATGCGCCTTTCAGAACGCCGATGAGCAAAAGCGGCTTCCCACGATAATCACGATTTATTTCGGAAGCCAGCCTGGTGACAACCTGGCTTATTTCCTCACGGCTGATGAGAACTTCCAGTCGATGTTTGCGGTGGGACATCGTTCACCACATAGTTTACTACTTTTGACAAACAGTTGAAATCAGGATGAGCAAAGACATGCCTATCCCTCAAGCAGCTCCTGTAGCACTCCCTGCCATTTATTCCCCAGGCGCTTAGTATCTAACCTGATTTGCCTGGCGCCAACCTTGATTGCGTATTCATATTCTTGCAGGCAGGACGCACTGAGCGACGTTCCCCCACCAACCGGGTTTAGCACCACCTGTTTCCCCTGGGTGTAGATAGCTTCCACCCCTGTTTTAGCTGCCAGTATCTTTATCCCTATTATGTAAAGCAAATTTTCCACAGGCTCAGGTAAGGCACCAAACCTATCTCTGAGCTCCTGGGCCATACCTTCTATTTCCTCGATACGTTCTACCTTTGCCAGCCTGCGGTAAAGGCTTAAGCGAATGCTCAAGTTGGATACGTACTCTTCAGGTATATAGGCAGCCAGCGGCAGTACTATGCTGGGGGATTGCTTCGCTTCGCCAGCAACGACATCTCGCTCAACTTCACCTGCCCCTCCCGCCTTTAACTCCTCTACCGTCTCAGCCAGCATTTGACAGTAGAGCTCAAAACCTACGGCAGCTATATGGCCGCTTTGCTCAGCACCCAGGAGGTTTCCCGCTCCCCGAATCTCCAGGTCTTTCATAGCTATACCAAACCCAGCGCCCAGCTCTGTAATCTCAAAAATGGTCCTGAGTCTCTTGTAAGCTTGTGGGGTTAACCGCTTTCCTTTATCAGAGAGGAAATAGGCATAGGCCTGGTTGGCCCCACGCCCCACCCTGCCTCGTAATTGATAAAGCTGGGTTAAGCCAAATTTATCGGCCTGGTCCACAATTAATGTATTAACATTAGGCATATCCAGGCCCAACTGAATGATGGTAGTAGTCACCAGAACATCATAGCGGCCAGCTACAAAATCTGCCATCACCTTTTCCAGTTTCTCCTCAGGCATTTGTCCGTGAGCTATGGCTATTTCTGCTTCAGGTAGCAGGGCCTGTAATCTGCTGGCCACGAAGGCAATGCTTTGAACCCGATTGTGAACGAAAAAAACCTGGCCATTTCTCTCCAGCTCACGCACTATCGCCTGTCGAACTAAAGCATTGTCATAAGCACCGACGTAGGTCTTGGTTGATAAGCGTTCCTCAGGAGGCGTTTCTATGATGCTCATATCTCTGATTCCAGTCAGGGACATATGAAGGGTGCGTGGGATGGGTGTAGCGCTGAGGGTTAGAACATCCACTTCCCTTCTCATTTGCTTGAGTTTTTCCTTTTGTATTACGCCGAATCGCTGTTCCTCATCAATAATCACCAGCCCCAGGTCTTTAAAGACGATGTCTTTCTGCAGCAAACGGTGAGTGCCAATGCATATATCCACTGTGCCATTAGCTAAGCCCTCGATGTTTTTCCCTTCCTTTTCCGGGGGGCAAAAGCGGCTTAGCATCTCCACTTTCAAGGGAAAGGCCTGCAATCTCTGGTTAAAGGTAGCGAAGTGTTGCTGCGCTAGCACGGTGGTGGGCACCAATATAGCCACCTGCTTATTATCCATCACTGCCTTAAAGGCGGCTCGCAGGGCTACTTCAGTTTTGCCATAGCCCACATCGCCGCAGATGAGTCGATCCGTTGGCCTGGCCTTTTCCATATCCTCTTTAACTGCGAGCACTGCCTCAGCCTGGTCTGGTGTCTCTATATAAGGGAATGAGGCTTCCAGCTCCTCCTGCCATAATGTGTCAGGAGAGAAAGCAAAGCCCGAAGTTAGCTCTCTGGCGGCATAAAGGCTAAGTAGCTCTTGGGCAATATCAGCTACCGATTGCTCCGCTCTTCTCTTTGTTCTTTGCCATTCTTGAGTTCCCAACCGATTCAAGATTGGTGCTCTGTCGCCGCTCCCGATATAGCGACTGACGCGTCCAATCTGCTCAACAGGCACATAGAGCTTATCTCCAGCGGCATATTCTAAGACAAGATATTCCCGCTCGGTTCCCTCGATAGACATTTTACTCAGACCGCTAAATCTGCCGATACCATGGTCAACATGGACCACATAGTCACCAGGACTTAGCTGGGGGAGAAGCCACTGGCGACGTATGGGCGCTTTCCTGTCAGGACGCCTCTGCTTAACAAAACCAAAAAGCTCAGCATCGGTAATCAAATTCAGTTCACGATTCATCACCCAGCCTTCAGCCAGCGAGCCTTGAACCAGGATGATTGAGCCAGCAGATGGTACCTGCTCTATTTCTGAAGTGGGAGAAACATGTATACCGCCTTCTTGAAGAAGCTCAGCCAAACGATTGGTCTGGTTGCTAACCACAACCACCCGTTGCTCTTGCTGCATCATTTGCCTGGCTGCCTCAAGGAATCTTCCCAGATTACCTCCATAGCTGGGAGGTGAGTTGAAGGGCAAAGCCTGTCTCTGATTCTCCATGGCAGGGGCCCCGGAAAGTTCGCCGCGCTTTGGGGGTAAAGCGGCACCCCAGGACTCCAGAACCAGGCGTTGCCCCGCTTCTACCTTTGACTCCAGTTCCTCCCAGGTAAAATAGGGAGAGGGAAAGTCCCGGGGCAATTCCCCCTTTTCCAACTTTACCTCTCTCAGCTCCTGTGCTTCCTCGCTTAACCTCCCAATGACAGTTTTGATTTCTTCAGGCGCATCGAGAACAATGAGCGCGTTGCCCTGCAGATAATCAAGGCTGCTCCCGGTGTTGAACAAAGGGAAATAGAACTCAGCGCCTGAGAACCATTGCCCCTGCTGTAATCTGGCTATGTCTTCCCCGAAGCGTTCTTTTGTCTCGGCAGCACAGCTACCTAAATCCAGGGCATTGGTTATCTGCTCCGCCCGGGATATGAGGGCTTCCTTAGCCGGAGTGATAGTTAGCGAGGATATCGCTCTGGTGGAGCATTGATTCGCAGGGTTGAACAACCGCATGCTCTCTATCTCGTTGCCCAGAAACTCTATTCGGGCGGGTAATTGATTACAGGCTGGGAAAATATCAATAATCCCACCCCGCCTGCTCATCGTCCCTGGTATTTCAACTACGTCCTCCATTTCATAGCCCATGCTTTGCCATCTGCGCAGCAGGCTGGCAGGGCTGGCGGCTATGCCTTGCCGTAAAACGTGGCAGGCGCGAGCAAAATCTTCCCCAGGGATAGTTTTGCTTATCATCGCCAGGGCTGAAGCTACTATCAACGGAGGACATTTAACCGTCGCCCCAAACGTAGCGGCGGGGTTTATCCCCGCCATAGCGTCTGCAGATTCTTCGCCGGGCCTACCCTGACCATAATGAGATTCCTTGCTGCGCTCAGAATGGCTGGAGGCGAAGGGTTTATGAAGGGCTAAGGTAGCTAATACCTGTAGTCTTTCCCTCATTGCATTGCCGGGATAGGAAGCAAAGCGTGCGTAAGGCGAAAAATCCAGCTCGGGAAATTCCAGCAAATTGGCTGAAGGCAGGCACCAGGCTTGAAGTTGCTCGTAAAGTTTCTTAGCTCCCTCAGGGTGGGCAGTTATCACCATCACAGGCAGGTTAAGCTCTTCATAAAGGGCAGCTATAAGAAAAGGCCTGGCTGCGTCGAGTATCATCACTCTCCGCTCGCCTCTGCCCGGAGCCACTTGCTCCACCAATTGCCTGTAGGCGGGAGTTTCCTTAAGCAGTGCAAGCAAACAGGATAGATTCATCACCAAAGTATAGCAAGGTTCGCTTGAGTTGTTGACCTTCTACGGCATTGCTATAATTCGAGATAATGTCTTACCACCGCATAGTAGTCAAATTTGGCACAACCCTCCTTACCTCAGGCACAGGCCATCTTGATTTGCCGGTCATGGCTAACCTGGTGCGTCAAGTAGCCCAACTTCACCGCCAGGGTAAGGAGATAATCATAGTTTCCTCCGGAGCTATCGCTGCCGGGAGACAGAAGCTCAGGGGAATTCCAGAACATAAGAGCACGCCTTTCAAACAAGTTCTAGCTTCAGTGGGGCAAAGCCACCTCATGCACACCTACGAAGAGCTTTTCAGCCGGTATGACATAACCATAGCCCAGGCCCTCCTTACCAAGAGAGACCTTTCCGGCCGGGCTGGCTACCTTAACACTCGCAATACCTTGTTAGCCCTCACTGAGCTCGATGCAATCTGCATCGTCAACGAGAATGACGTCGTTGCCCTGGATGAGATTGAAGAGCTTAAGTTCGGAGATAACGATAACCTTTCAGCCATGGTAGCCAACCTGGTTGATGCTGACCTTCTGATATTGCTCACAGATATAAGGGGCTTATATACCGCCGACCCACATTGCAACCCTGAAGCTCAGCTCATTCGCCGCGTGGACAGGATTGACGCCAGAATTAAGCGCCTCGCCAGTAATGCTGCCAACCGCCAGGGAACCGGTGGCATGATAACCAAGATTGAAGCAGCCAAACTGGCTACCTCTTCAGGAGTAGATGTAATCATCACCGATGGGCGGGAGCCCGATGCCGTGGTGAAAACCAGCAACGGTGAAGAGATAGGCACTCTTTTCTCTGCGCGGGTGAATAAGATGGAAAGCAGAAAGAGATGGATGCTCAGCGGGCTAGCTTCCAAAGGCAAGATAGTGGTGGACAAAGGCGCTGCCCTGGCTCTCAAGGAGCAAAACAAAAGCTTGCTCCCCGCCGGTGTTGTGGAAGTGAATGGCAACTTCCAGCGGGGCGATATTGTGGATATCGCAAATAAGGAAGGTGAGCACATTGGCTGCGGCATCTCCAACTATGGCTCTGCTGATATGGCTGTTATCAAAGGGGCACATTCTGATAGAATCTTAAGCCTTCTGGGCCATGGATACGGCGACGAGGTGATACATAGAAATAATATGGTGATATTATAGAACTACTGCTGTTATTAGAAGTCAGGAAGGAGAGAGAATTATGCTAAAAGCCGCAATTGTGGGAGCTACAGGCATCGTGGGCCAGCAATTTATCGTTGCCCTGGAAAAGCATCCCTGGATTAAAATCGCAGCGCTTGCTGCCTCTGAGAGGTCAGCAGGCCGCAGCTACAAAGAGGCAATAACCGATGCTCAATCAGGAGCTCTGCGCTGGTTCTGCGTGGAGCCTCCAGTTGAAGAAGTCATGGGAATGAAAGTCCAGAATGCCATCGAGATGAATGTCTCCGATATAGACATCGTCTTTTCCGCCATAGAATCAGACCAGGCAAAGATACTGGAGCCGAAGTTTGCCATTAACAGGCCGGTTATAAGCACTGCCTCAGCCTTCCGCTACGATGACGATGTGCCCGTTTTAATCCCGGGCATCAATTCCGAGCATACCAAACTGATTGATGTTCAAAGAAAATCGCGAGGGTGGAAGGGCTTCATTACGCCCATTCCCAACTGCACCACCTGTGGCCTGGCAATAACACTAAAACCCATTTACGCAGCCTTTGGTATAAACGCTGTCATAATGACCTCAATGCAGGCTATGTCGGGCGCAGGCCGAAGCCCCGGAGTGCTCGGCCTCGACATTCTGGATAATGTCATCCCCTTC
>JAUWHP010000031.1 GCA_030605765.1 Dehalococcoidia bacterium | reverse complement strand
TTCATCTTCATAGTTTTCTAGCGCCTCGTCGGGGCACCATCCCGTGCTCCACTCAGTGACTATATCCTCAGGCTCTTCCAGGGGTCTGCCACCAAGCCTAACATGTATTTCATCCACACGGTCCAGCTTGTCACAAACACGTCTTGCCAACACATTGGTGATTCCAGGAGTGGCTCCACAGGCAAACACCGCTGTTAAACCAGCTTCTTTGAATTCATTATCAAATTCAAGTGGTTTATTCTGTATCAGCTGATTCCAGGTAGGGCCAAACATAGATAGAGCTGCGTCTACATAGTGTGCTCCGCTGCTTAAAGCAGCTTTCAGTATGTTCGGGTTAAATCGAGGCAAGACCAGGTTAATAATCGCATCTGCTCCCTTGGCTGCACTCTCAATATCTTCAATCTTTCCAGCATCCACCTTCATGGTAGTGATTTTGTCGCTCTTTATTTTCTCCTTAACCTTGTTAGCCAAATCTATGTTTATATCAGCTAAGACTATTGCCGATATATCCTTGTCTCTGGCTAAAATTGAGGCGCATGGGCCACCCTGCGCCCCAGCTCCTAGTATCAATACTTTCGTCATATTGCTTCCTCCTTTTCTTATCTTTGTTTTCCAGCAGTATAAAAAATAACATATTTCTGCCAAAGAACATAAGTGCGACCGCCTATGGTAGTTGCCAAGACTTGTGGCACCGTAAGCGGCTAACGCAAATGGACTAGTACATCCTGGCACCTACGAAAGGTTTTGTGCAATTGTGGCTATTTCTTCAGTATATTTATTCTCCCTCCTTTCTCTTTCAATCAGAGATAGTGCCATACCCCTACCTATGAAAGCAACAAGCAGTGCTTCTTCTGTATACAAGCGATTCTCCGCTTCATCAAATACGATGGATTGCTTGCTATCTATCACTTCGTCAGTTACCTCTTGGCCCCTCATCGCCGGGAGGCAATGCATAAATTTACAATGTGCCGGCGCTGCCTTCATGAGCTCAGAATTTACCTGGTATCTGGGCATGAATGCTTTCAGCGTTCTCTCTATTTCATCTTCATCAGTGCCATACCATGTCCATTCATCTGTATCAATAAAATCAGCCTGGGCAACCGCCTCTTTAGGCTCCTCGGTAACCACTACTTTAGAGCCACTTAGTTCAGCATTCTTATATACCTGTTTCAGAAACTCCTCTTCCGCTTGATATCCCCTGGGTGAGGCCAGGTAAAAATTGATGCCCAACTTCGATGAGATGAGCATCAGATCACGACATACATTACCCTTACTGCTATCACCTATAAAAGCCAGATTCACCCCTTTAATTTTCCCCATCTTCTCATACATGGTGAAAACATCGCAAAGAACTTGTGCTGGGTGATTCACATCACTCATAGCATTAATTACAGGAACAGAGGAATATCTAGCCATATCCACAATATCCTTGTGGAGAGCTCGAATTACTATACCATCACACATACTGCTTATAACCCTGCTTGTATCTGCGATAGTTTCTCTTTTACCCAGATGTATATCTCCTGGTTTTATATACAATCCATGCCCTCCCAGTAAAGTCATGGCAACTTCAAACGATATCCTTGTCCTGGTGGAAGCCTCCATAAAAATCATCGCTACTGATCGTTTACGCAGTAAATCTGGGAGTGCTCTTTCCTTGCTGGCCTTCTTTACAACGCCAATCAGCTCTACGAGCGTTTCTAATTCCTCAGCAGAAAAATCCTGGGTGCTAATATAATCCTTCTTCATTTGTACCTCCCTTTTATTCATTCTGTTTTTCCCCACGCGTTGCAAACATTAATCACTACCTTACTGGCTGCTCCTTTTAGTTTCTTGCTCGATTCTTTTGGAAAGCACCTCTTTCGTTACAGCCCCTCAATTTATATACCATCTCAAACTGGCTCGAAGTCAAGGTTTCCCAGGCTCTATACTGATTTGTGTGGGGAAGTAGAAATGTGATGCGCAAAAGCGATGATATATGATATCGGTTATAATAGATTTTGAATAGGGTTAGAGTGAGGCAGCCGGTGAATCTTGCGTTACAAATTGAGCGATATTTGCCCCGACAACTTCTGGAGTTAGTTGAAGATATTAGTAGGGAAGCTAATCAACTGGGGCAGAAGGCATACCTTGTTGGTGGTGTGGTACGTGATTTGCTTCTAGGTTGCTCTAATTTCGACCTGGACTTGGTAATCGAAGGTGACGCCATAGAATTAGCTCAACAAGTAGCTAAAATTAGACAGATAAAACTGATTATACACTCTCGTTTTGGCACGGCTAAGCTTAATTGTGGGGATTTCACTTTAGACATGGCTACAGCGCGCGGTGAAACCTATGCCAAGCCTGGCGCACTGCCCACAGTTACTCCTGGAACTCTCAACAATGACCTTTCCCGTCGTGATTTCTCCATCAATGCTATGGCTATATCGCTCATGCCAAGCAATTATGGTGAGTTGCTCGACCCCTATGAAGGTAGAAGCGATCTAGAGCACCGCTTCATCCGCGTTTTGCACCCGAAAAGTTTCAGCGATGATGCCACCAGAATTTTGCGAGCTATCCGCTACGAACAACGACTGGGATTCGAGCTTGAACTGCAAACAGCTCAATTGCTTAAACAGGATATCCCCATGCTGGACACTGTAAGTGGCGATCGTATAAGACACGAGTTAGAATTGATACTCAAGGAGAGGCATCCGGAATATGTTATTAAGCGGCTTGGCGAATTGGGAGTGCTACAGAGAATAAATTCCGCCCTCAAAGGCGATGGCTGGATAGCTGAGAAATTCGATAAAGCGCGCTTACTGAGCAAACCTATCCAGCTATCCTCGCTCTACATATGCCTCCTTATCTACCCCCTTCACGAGAGGGAAAACAAGCATCTCATTCGCCGCCTTAACATGCCAACGAGGTTAGCTCAAGTGCTCTGTGATACACTTCAGTTGAAGAGTCAGCTTCATCTCCTGGACAAATCTTCTATTAAAAAGAGTGAGATCTATTACTTGCTCCACGAATACGACCCGTTAGCTATCCAGGCTAACGTTATGGCCTCGGAATCTTCAGCTGCATGTTCCAACCTCAAGCTGTTCCTAACCAGATTGAGGTATGTAAAGACCTCTCTCAACGGAGAGAGGTTAAAAAGGCTAGGTATTCCCGCCGGGCCAGAGCTGGGAAAAATCCTCCAGATATTACATAAGGCAAAATTGGATGGGAGAATCAAGACCAGGGCTGAAGAGGAAAAATTGGCGCTATCGCTGAAATCGTAAAGGCAAGAAGTGGAAAATTCAAAAATCAAATTGTTTCTTTCCCCTTATGGCCAATCTAGCTATCTAGCTGCGCTTAGGAATAGAAGATGCTACATAGCATTTCAGGTCTTGCTTCCTGAGGCGTAGACACAGCCTGTTGGCTTCCCCCTCTTCATAAACAGGAGTAAAAAGACATGGCCCGGAGCCAGCTAGATGAACGCTTGAGGCTCCAGCTTCCTCAAAGTTCTTTTTATATTCACTAAGCTCAGGGAAGGAATCAAAAGCCACTTTTTCAAAAACATTGAACATAAGAGATGCGGGTATCGTTCTTATTTGCCTCAAAGACAGCCAGGCTGCGCCAACAAACTGCCCCCTAGTAAAATAACTGGCATTCAATTTACCATAGAGTTGCTTCGTTTTGTCACGTATCATAGGTAACGGTGGTAGCAGCAACACAAAGCAAGTTGGATATAAAGATGGCAATGGAGTCACCTTTCCCCCCTTTCTCTCTACTAATGCTGTGCCTCCGTAGATAAAGAAGGGGACATCTGAACCTAGCCTAATTGCTAAACGAACTAACTGAGGAATCGATAGATTCAATTCCCACAGCTCATTAAGCGCTAAAAGAGTAGCAGCAGCGTCGCTACTGCCACCACCTAATCCCATTCCCCAAGGTATATTCTTGCAAAGTTCAATTTGTGCTCCTCTGTCACATTTTGTTTCGTTCTTAAGGAGTATAGCGGCTGCTGTTACTAGATTATCATGTTCCAAGCTCGACTCGTTACACTTAAATGATATTTCACTAGCCAGCCTGAAATTAAGGATATCGTATAGATTTATTGTCTGAAGAATGCTTGAGATTTGGTGATAATCGTTATGTTTTCCCAACACCTCGAGAACAAGGTTTATTTTGGCTGGCGCATAAACAGTCAACATAGCAACTATTTTCTAAAGGGAGCAAAAACTTGCCATAGCTCTCTCCATTCTTCCAAGCTGAGGGTTTCAGCGCGTCGTTTGGCTTCTATGTCAGCCTTTTGCAGCAAGGAGACAACTTGGGCGGGTGGCATCGCCAGAGCTTGAGCCAAGGAGTTGCGAAGCTGCTTGCGACGTGACCTGAAGCCGCAGTTAACCATGTCAAAAAAACCGCTAACATCGGAGATCTCTATAGGTGGACTGGGGTAAATATCAAGGCGTAAAACAACCGAATCTACCTTCGGTGGTGGATAGAAACTTTTCGCTGGCACATACGTTATAAGAATCGGTTTGCTATAGAATTGAACCCTAACGCTAAGCGAGCTCATCTTGCCGGGATTAGCGGCTATAGCTTGGCCGACTTCCCTTTGTACCATTACCACCATTAACGAGGGCTTTAGCGAAGCCTCCAAGAAGTGATGCAGGATAGGGGAAGTAATATAGTAAGGAAGATTCGCTACTACTTTATAACTCCGGTTCAACTCGGGGGTGGTTAAATAATCCTCCAGAAGTTGCAAGGGGGAAATCTTGAGTATATCCCTATGAATAATGCTAACATTGGGGAAAGAAGCCAGTCTTTTTGCCAATGTACTGGCTAGCCTGGAATCAAGCTCTACAGCAATCACTTCGCCTGCCATCTCAGCTAGCCTTTTGGTCAGCATACCCAAGCCTGGTCCTACTTCAACTACGATGTCTTCCTGGCTAAGCTCAGCAGCAGATAAAATGCACCCCAATACCCCTTCATCGACAAGGAAATGCTGTCCTAACCTTTTCTTTGCCTTAAGGCCAAACTGGCGGAGCAAGGCTTTGACTTGAAATACTTCTACCATCTAACTGGGAATATTATCGGTAAAAACTAGCCATATCAACCCCAAAGACATATAATCAGTGTAGTTTGATGGAAAATGGCTAAAAAATATGATGTCATCATAGTGGGTTGTGGCCCAGCGGGCATCTTTGCTAGCCTGGAGTTGTCTCATGCTGGCATTGATGTTTTGCTTCTAGATAAAGGCAGAGAAATTGAGGCTCGCGTTTGCCCCATTCAGGGAGGAAGTGAATCCTGCCTATTCTGCTCACCTTGCCATTTAGTAAGTGGCTTTGGAGGCGCCGGGGCTTTCAGCGATGGCAAATTGACTTTGTCCACAGAAGTAGGTGGCCCACTGAAGGAGCTAATTGGTTTTGACGAGGCCAAATCGCTTATCGACTATGTTGACAGCGTTTATCTCAAATTTGGCGCCCCACATGAAGTTTACGGAACAGGAGAAAAGGTAGCTGAGCTGGAGCGCCGAGCTATCTTATCCGGGCTCAAATTAATCCCGGTGAAATTGCGCCACCTGGGAACAGAGCATTGTCGTTGGGCATTGCAGGCTATGCAAAAGCACCTATCACCTAAAATAGACATAAAGCTGCGAACGGCGGCTAAGAGCATCATAGCCGAAGATGGAACAGTTAAAGCCATTGAGGCAAACAATGGTGAAAGATTGAATTGCACCTACTTGATTTTAGCGCCGGGTAGGGAAGGGTCAGAATGGCTGACTAATGAGGCCAAGCAACTCAAACTCAATCTAAATTGCAATCCTATAGATGTTGGTGTGCGAGTAGAAGTACCTTCAGTAATCATGGAGGAACTGACCTCAGTGCTATATGAATCAAAGCTTGAGTTCTACTCCAGGAGTTTTGATGACCGAGTTAGAACATTCTGCATGTGCCCAGGGGGAGAAGTGATTATGGAATCTACGGGGGGCTCTGACCCGGTAATTACTGTTAATGGCATCGGTTACACAAAGCATAAAACCTACAATACTAATTTTGCTATCCTGGTAAGCACGACTTTCACCGAACCTTTCCATGAGCCTATCGCTTATGGCAAATACCTGGCACGCGTGGCTAATATCCTTAGTGGCGGCATCCTGGTACAACGTCTAGGAGATTTGATGGAGGGGCGCCGTTCTACAAAGGCACGGTTGCAGCGCAGTCTTGTGGAGCCGAGCCTGAAAGCGGCAACTCCAGGAGATTTAAGTTTCGCTCTCCCTTTTCGTTACCTTAAAGGCATAGTGGAGATGCTTCAAAATATGGATAAATTAGTTCCTGGAGTTGCTGCAGCACACACCTTGCTTTATGGAACTGAAGTTAAGTTTTACTCTAGCCAGTTGCAGTTGACTCCTTGCCTGGAAACCGAAATTAGCAATATGTTCGCTGCTGGCGACGGTGCCGGTGTGAGTCGAGGCCTGGTCCAGGCTTCAGCTTCCGGGGTAGTGGTGGCTAGAGAGATACTAAAGAGGTTAGACAAGAATTTGTCCTGAGTGAAGCAAAGGAACTCCAGGTGAAAGATTCTGAAACGGAAAATATACTCTTTGGCATCGATTTAACTTCAGCCGAAACTAAACCCAGCGCCTGTTTAGGCCTGGATGGTAAGTTACAGCTTGTTTACCTGGGCTTTTTAGGCAGGGATAGCGATATTATTGACATAACAAATTTCTATTCTCCAAAAGTAATAGCCATCGATGCCCCCTTGAGCTTGCCACTGGGGTTATGTTGTCTGGAGAGGAATTGCCCTTGCCAACCAAAATTCGCGAGGGAAAAGCGACAATGCGACCAGGAGCTAAGGCAACAAGGAATCCCCTGCTACCCCACCACAAAGAGGACTTTCATTAAACCTTTGATTTATCGCGGCATCAGGCTCAAAAACAAGCTCTGTCAAAAGGGATTCGAAGTTATTGAAGTTTATCCTTATGGTAGCAAAGTGCGCCTTTTTGGTAAGGACATGCCCAGAAAAACCACACCACAAGGAATAGCCTTCCTTAAAGAGCATCTGAGGAATCTTTTGCCATCCCTCAACCCGTACTCGGATATTCTCAACCATGACGCCTGCGATGCTGCTATAGCAACTTATACTGCTTTTCTCCATTGCCAAAATATGGCCGATGCTGTGGGCAACGTGGAGGAGGGGTTAATTTTTCTTCCACACAGTAATTGAGTTCAGCGCTGCCCTTAAGCTGTAAAGAAAAGTTGCCTTGACCCCCAGCCCCTCCACTTGCTAAACTGAACAAGTGCTCTCAGGTAATCTGATAAGCAGTTCTTAGAAACCTTGTGACAAGCCTCTGCAGGGAATACCTAACGGTGGGGGTGGAATGGAGAAGTAGTTGCTCTAGGATAGTGCGTAGATGTGGCTGTTTTAGTTACTAATATGAGCAATATGAAGCATCTCTATGATGAGAGGATATCGTTGTATAAGGGCATTAAGTATTAATTAAAGGAGGAATACGATGGATATAACTTTAAGTGTTATTAAGGCAGATGTTGGTGGCTATGTAGGACATTCCAGCTCCCATCCAGATGTAATACAAAGGGCTAAGGAAAGCCTGAAGCGCGCCAAAGAACAAGGATTACTTGTCGATTACTATGTCACCACCTGTGGGGATGATCTTCAATTGATAATGACTCATCAGCAAGGTGAGGAAAGTGAGCAAATCCATAAATTAGCCTGGGATACCTTTGTAGAATGTACCGAAGTAGCTAAGAGCCTGAAGCTACATGGCGCAGGGCAAGACCTGTTGGCTGATGCTTTCTCCGGCAATGTTAAGGGAATGGGACCCGGTGTGGCTGAGATGCAATTCACTGAGCGCAAAGCTGAGACTATAATAATATTCATGGCGGATAAGACAGCTTCGGGCGCCTGGAATTTGCCATTATACAAAATCTTCGCTGACCCCTTTAACACCATTGGCCTGGTGATTGCATCGAACATGCATTCCGGCTTTAAGTTTGAGATTCACGACGTTTTAAAAGTGAAGAAGATTTTTTTCAATGCCCCTGAGGAAATTTATGATATGCTCGTTTTTATGGGGGCGCCAAGTCGTTATCCTGTTAAAGCTGTGTATCATAAGGAGAGCGGAGAAATCGCTGCATCTTCTTCCACACAACATTTAGCCTTAATCGCAGGAAGGTATGTAGGCAAGGATGACCCTGTGTGCATTGTCAGAGCTCAGGGTAAATTTCCTGCTGTGGGGGAGGTGCTTGAGCCGTTTGCCTCACCTAATATAGTGGAAGGGTGGATGAGGGGCTCTCATCATGGCCCATTGATGCCAGTTGCTTTTCACCAGGCTAAATGTACTCGCTTCGATGGTCCCCCAAGAGTAATGGCTGCCGGCTTCCAGCTAGCAGATGGCAAGCTTATTGGCGCTAACGACCTTTTTGATGACCTGGCCTTCGATTTAGCGCGCAAGCAGGCAAATGATATAGCTGATTACCTGCGGCGCATGGGGCCTTTCGAGCCACATCGCCTGCCTTTAGAGGCAATGGAATATACCACCATGCCAGAAGTAAGCAAAAAGCTGGCTTCAAGATTCCAGGACATTTAATGGATAAAACGCCCAAGCTCCTCCTAGCTAGCACTAACTCAGGAAAAATCAGGGAATATCGCCTTCTCCTTGCTGGCCTTGGCTATGAAATAACCACATTAGCTGAGTGTGGAGTAGGCAAAGTTGCAACCGAGCCAGGAAATAGCTATGAACAAAATGCTATGGCGAAAGCCGCGACTTATGCTAAATTAAGCCACCTTATTACCCTTGCTGACGACTCAGGGCTCGAGGTGGATGCCCTGGGTGGTGAGCCAGGAATCTATTCAGCCCGATTTGCCGGTAAAGATACCACAGATGCAGACAGGGTAAGAGCTCTTCTAGCCAGACTCGATGGTATAGCTTGGGAGAGACGCATTGCCCGCTTCAAATGTGTTATTGCCATAGCTACGGTAGAAGGCCAGCTAGAATTATGCCCCGGCGAGTGTCAGGGTATGATTGCCTTTGAGGCCAGGGGGGAAAATGGCTTCGGCTATGACCCTATTTTTTACGTTCCTGAGATGGACAAGACCATGGCTGAACTTACCTTAGAGATAAAAAACAAAATTAGCCATCGCGCTCAAGCCAGTCAGAAGGTGTGGCAAGCACTAAAAAGGGTTCCGCACGTTGGATTATTGACATCATAGGCCGGATAGTATAGCATCGCTTATTTAGGAGGCATTGAATGAAATTATCTTGTCTTCAGGAAAATCTGAGCCGAGGATTAGGCATAGTTGGTAGAGCTGCAGCCGTCAGGTCCACTCTACCTATCACTCAGAATATCCTTTTAGCTGCTGAACAATCCCGTCTCAAGTTGGTAGCTACCAACCTGGAAATGGCTGCGACTTGTTGGGTGGGAGCTAAAATAGAGCAGGATGGGATTACAACAATACCTGCTCGGCTGCTTATTGACTTTGTCAATTCCTTGCCCAATGAGTTGATTGAAATCACCCTTCCCGATAACAGCCATACCCTGGAGATAAGCAGCGGTCGCTTCCAAGCTCACATTAATGGCATTGATGCCCGGGATTTCCCACCTATCCCTGACGTAAGTGATGGTATGGCTGCGAATATCGAGTCAAACGCCCTCAGAGAGGGAATCACACAGGTTGCTTTTGCTGCCGCCACGGAAGAATCTCGCCCTGTACTAACCGGGATTAATGCTGAATTTGAGGGTGAGCAACTCAAGCTGGTAGCCGCTGATGGTTTCAGATTGGCTGTCCATGAAACAGCTCTCAGCTCGGCAGTCAAGGAGAAAACTACGGTGATAATCCCCACGAGAACACTCAGTGAACTAAATCGCCTTCTAGGTGAGCAAGAGGAGCCAGTAGAAATCACCATAAATCAGCAAAAAAGCCAGGCCCTCTTCCGCCTCAAAAATGCTGAATTAGTTTCCCAGCTTATTCAAGGCTCCTTCCCCGATTATTCTCAGGTCATTCCTCAAAGTTATACCACTCGGGCGGTAGTGGATGTCGGCGAATTTCTCCGAGTTATCAAGATGTCTTCTATATTTGCCCGCGATTCCAGTGGCATTGTTCGTTTGGTTGTTGCCCCTGGTGCCGAGCTAATTCCAGGAAAGGTGACTGTTTCTGCTCAGGCGGAAGAGGTTGGTGGTAACACCAGCGAAATCGATGCCCTTGTTGATGGAGAAGAAGCCAAAATTGCCTTTAACGCCAGGTATCTCGCTGATGTTTTAAGCATCATTCATCAAAGTCAAGTTGCCATAGAAACCACTACCCCTTCAAGCCCTGGAATTATACGCCCTGTAGGGGTGGACAATTACATCCATGTAATCATGCCGATGTTCGTGCAGTGGTAAGACGAGGTTAATGCGCTAATACAGTTCCAAAATTGCGGTGCTACTGTATTTTCCTGGCAACCTTACGGAAGTGGAATCCATAGATGGCAAGACTTATGAATAAAGGAAAAAACCGAGGTTCTTTCAACAGGGTTGAACTAAAAAGCCTCCAGTAATATCTCCTTCCTCTTTTTTCTTTGACACCCAAAAACCACATGGATTTAACAACCGCTCCAATCTGGTAAAAGTGGAGCTTGCTCTTCCTCAGTCTTCGAGGTCTATATTCCGTTAGAAATGTTTTAATCCGCTCGTAATGCTGCCTGGAGGAATAAATTGTCTTTACGATATTCTTATAGCCATTGACGAGAGTTTCATAATTCATCTTAGGGATGAAGTTGATTGTACCATCTGTATTGTCGCCAGACCCGCCCGGCAATAAACGGTTTTCCTTTTTCAGTCGTTGGTATAGTTTTGTGCCAGGGGGAGCATTTAGCAAACCAACCATGGCAGTAACAATTCCACTCCTCTGAATGAAACTGATTTGACGTTTAAAAATTGAAAGTGGGTCGCTGTCAAAGCCAACAATAAACCCCCCTTGTACCTGTAGCCCATAGTTTTGAATCTTCTTAACTGAGGCTATCAAATCACGATTTATATTTGGAGCCTTATTACATTCAACCAAGCTCTCCTCATTTGGGGTTTCAATGCCAACAAATACTGTGTCAAACCCTGCCTTTGTCATCAATTGCATTAGCTCTTCATCATCAGCGAGATTTATAGTTGCCTCTGTAAAAAACCCAAAGGGGTATTCTCTCTCGCGTGACCATTCAATTACCGCCGGTAGCGTTTCTGACTTTAACTTCCTCTTATTTGCTATAAAATTATCATCAACAATAAATACGCTATCCCGCCATCCTTGACGATATAATGCATCCAATTCAGCTACTAGCTGGTTTTTGTCCTTTGTCCGTGGCCTGTGCCCGTCCAAAATGATAATATCACAAAATTCACAATTGAAAGGACAGCCTCGAGAATACTGGATACTCATTTCAGCGTATTTTTTCATGTCAATAAGCTCCCAAAGTGGGAGGGGTGTTTTTGTTATATCAGGGTGCTCGTTAGCTGTGTAAATATGTTGAGCACGTCCCTTCTGTAAGTCTTCTAAGAAGCGTGGAAGTATAGCTTCGGCCTCACCAAGCACAAAATGGTCTACATCACCAAGCTCAACCTGGTCATATAGCGCAAATTGTTTGTATGCTGTGGTAAAAAGGGGACCACCGGCAACTATTTTAGTATTGAATTTCTTGCATCTGGCAATAATTTCCTTCACCGATTCCTTTTGCACAATCATAGCACTGACAAATACATAATCAGCCCATTCAATGTTTTCCTCGGTTAAGGTTGTTGTGTTCATGTCTACAAGCTTTTTCTGCCACTCATTAGGAAGCATGGCAGCTACAGTTAGTAATCCCAGAGGAGGGAAAGCCGCCTTTTTTGAAATGAATCTTAACGCGTACTTAAAACTCCAGAAAGTATCTGGATATTGCGGAGAAACAAGAAGTATTTTCAAAAAAAATCATACCTCCTCTATGATTAAGGACTGAATGCGCAAATCTAAGCAATGGTAGCAAATGGTGTCACTATTTTCAATCATCTGATATTTCAATGATTCTATCGCCTACAGGAATGGTTAGTTTAGGCCTACATTCCGCCGTCTATGCTGATGACCTGTCCAGTAATATAGCCAGCTCTGTCACTGGCTAAGAAAGCTACCAGTTCAGCCACCTCTTCTGGCTCGCCAAAGCGACGCAGCGATGTCATTGATAGGATAGATTCCTTTATCGCATCAGGTAAATTTTCTGTCATTTGAGTTTTAATGAAGCCTGGTGCCACTGCATTTGCAGTTATATTCCGAGAGCCCACCTCACGAGCCACGCTCTTGGTAAAGCCAATTATCCCTGCCTTGGAGGCAGCGTAATTAGTTTGCCCGGCGTTGCCTATTAATCCAGAAATGGAAGCAACACTGATAATACGTCCCCACTGTTGCTTTATCATGGACCGTAGTGCAAATTTGGTGCATAGATAAGTCCCTCGCAGGTTTGTATTGAGCACATCATCCCAGGCCTTGTCAGACATTCTCAGCAGCAAATTATCTCTGGTAATGCCAGCATTGTTTACCAGAATGTCTATCTTACCCCATTTGGTAATTATCTCATCTATCATAGCTTTTACTGCGTCAGCATCCCGAACATCAGCTTCCACCGTTAAAGCCTCTCCCCCCAGATGGGCTATAGTTTCTGCCAGGTTGTCAGCATCAGCCTTGTTACCAGCTTCAACTGCCACATAATTAACTACTACCTTAGAGCCAAGGTTGGAAAGCTTTAAGGCAATGGCTTTGCCCATACCTCGAGAGGCGCCCGTTACCAATGATACTTTATTTACCAGTTCCATTTTACCTCCATGATTGTTCTGTCGCTTCGCTAGTGTAGCGGCTTGTGGTAGCACCTATCAAATTCTCTTAAGCACCAGACAACAATTTTCCCCGCCCAGTCCAAAGCTATTCGTCAGGCACACATTTACTTTTGCAGATCTGGCTACATTGGGAACATAATCCAAGTCACACTCGGGGTCAGGTGTTTGATAGTTTATGGTCGGGTGGATAATCCCCTTATTCATAGCGAGTATACAGGCGATAGTCTCAATAGCCCCAGCAGCAGTCACTGTATGACCAATCATAGACTTAGTGGAACTAACAGGGATTTTATAAGCCCTTTCTCCAAACACCATTTTAAGAGCTTTAGTTTCAGTGGCGTCGTTCAGCTTCGTGCTGGTGCCATGAGCATTGACATAATCAACTTTTTGAGTTCTTACTCCAGCATTTCGCAAAGCTGTATTCATAGCGTGAGCCTGCGCCTCAGCAGAAGGTGCGGTTTGGTCATAAGCGTCAAAAGACCAGCCAGCGCCAGCCAGTTCAGCAAGGATTGGTGCTCCCCTCCTTTTAGCGTGTTTATAACTTTCCAGAACAACTATCCCTGCTCCTTCGCCATAGATAAATCCATCACGATTGAGGTCAAAGGGTCGGCAAGCCTTACTCGGATCTGGCTCTCGAGAAAGAGCTCCCAGAATATCAATGCCGGCTATGCCGACCGGGCTTAAACTGGAATCAGCTCCTCCGGCTATCATCACGTCTGCATAGCCCAGGCAAATGAAATTCATTGCTATGCCTATGGCATCAGCTCCAGTAGCGCAAAGACTGTTGACGCTAGAGTTGGGCCCTTTGGCTCCCAGGAACATCCCTAGCTGCATTGACGCCGCGCTAGGCCCTGATTTGGCTATAAACAGGGGATCAACTCTCCTCGGCCCCCGCCGTCTAAGCAGTTCGTGTTGCTTGATAATATAGTCACTTTCCGTCATACAACCAGCACTGACGCCTACCCGTTCAGGGCATTCATGGGTCATATCCAACCTGGCTGATTCTACTGCTTCACTAGCCGCAGCGATAGCAAAATGAACCGCTCTCGGATTACGATCAATCACCTTTGGGTCTAAGTATTTCGCAGGGTCAAAACCCTTTACCTCGGCATCCACTTTCACATAGAATTTTCTGGCATCAAAGCGAGATATAGTGCCAATACCTGATTTTCCGGCAACCAATCCTTCCCAGAACTGCTCCACACTCAGGCCCAGGGGGTTAACAGTACCCACTCCAGTAATTACAACGCGTGGCACACGCAACTTACCTTTCTCCCTTGGGCATTGTCTTGGCAATCATCATTGCTGGTCTCCTTCTGGTATAACAAAAGGTGCTATGGAGGTGCCCCCATCGACGATGATTGTCTGCCCTCTTATCATAAGAGCTTCTTCACTGCACAAAAAAGCAACTACCTTAGCTACATCCTCAGGAATAACCATCCTTCCCGCTGGTGTTGCTTGACGCGTATCACTTATCATCCCTTGTTTAATATAGAACTTCAATGCCTCGGTCTCTACAGCAGAGGCAGCCACGCTATTAACACAAATGCCTTCATGAGCCAACTCTATTGCTAAGTAACGAGTCAGGGCTTCCAGAGCTGCCTTGGATACTCCTACAACGGCATAAGTAGGCAGCACAAAGGAGGAGCCCAGGCTGGAGATGCCAACTATTTTGCCGCCTCTTCCCCCCATTAGCCTGGCTGCCCTTTGAGCACAGAGCAAAAAGGCTCTGGCATTGATGTTCATGGTCCAATCCCAAGCCTTGACATCCACATCCATTACTGAGCGACCTACGCCTGAAGCAGCATTATTGATTAAGATATCCAAGTAACCAAAGTGATCGCTAATCATGTCAAACATTTCATTAAGCTTTGCAGGGTCTCCTACGTTGGCTCTGATAACCTCAGCTTTCACTCCTAGGGCTTCAATATCTTTAGCTGTTTGCTCTGCAGCATCGCGGCGGCGAAAGAAATTGACAATAACATCAGCACCCTGGGAGGCAAGTTTCAAAGCAGTTGCTCTGCCGATGCCCCGCCCGCTACCAGTGACCAGAGCCAGTTTACCTTTGAGAGACATGGCTAGGCTTTCTCCTTTTCCGCTATGCGGCTTTCCACGTAGCTAATAAAATCACCAAAGTTCTGAAATTTCTGAGCCTCCTCATCAGGAATTTCAATATCAAATCTATCTTCCACCGCTACTAATGCCTGTACCATATCCAGGGAATCCGCCTTCATATCCTTAAAAGTGCTCTCTCGGGTCATCAGATTCTTGTCCACATGTACGATCTTGGCTACTATCTCCTTTACTTGCTCTTCAACAGACATTTGATACCTCCTTCAAATTTCTTCAAAATTTAATTCTTGGGTTTCTTGCACATTTTTCATCTTCACTTCAGATTTGCGCCGGGCGAAATTTAAATCTTGCCCCCTCTTTTCAATTTCGCCAACTCCGATCTTAGGGAGCCAACAACATCAGTCTCTATAGTATTCCTGGCGCTGTCTATGGCGTGAGCTATGTGTGGAGCTCGAGAGGCTCCGTGCGCTATCCTGACAACGCCGTCAATACCCCATAAAATACCACCACCTGTATCCTCGCTTTCGTAGCTTAATTTAGCTACCGGGAACAGCCTATCAAACAATAATTTAGCTATGTTACCCGTCAGCGGATACCTTTTCAACCTTCTTCTCAGCCAATTTAAAGCGTAATTCCCCAGGCTTTCATAAAACTTGATTAGAATATTGCCCATGAATCCATCGCAAACAACAACATTGGCTCTCCCACTGAGAACATCATTGCCTTCTACATTGCCGATAAAATTCAAGCCGCTTTTTTGCAAAAGAGAATAACTTTCACGCACTACTGCGTTTCCCTTGCCTTCCTCGCTTCCCGTGCTTAGCAAGCCTACCGTAGGATTGGCAATCTTGAATAGTTTTTTGGCATAGACAGTGCCAGCAACGGCAAATGATAAGAGTTGATACGGCTTGCAATCAACGTTAGCTCCAAAATCGACAAGTACCACGTTGGGAGCAAAGTTGCTGAGAGGGGCACAGATTGCTGGGCGCTCCATCCCTTCCAGCATACCTAAATACTGAATAGCACTAACAACCGCCGCTCCTGAAGAGCCAGCACCAACTACCGCATCTGCCTCACCTGCCTTTACCAGCTTTGTAGCCACAGCTATGGAGCAGTTAGATTTGCGACGAATTGCCAGACTGGGTGGTTCATTCTCCTTAATGACATCGCTAGCCGCAACACAGCGAATAGGTAAATTATTAGAAGAGTGGTATTTTGCTAATTCCTCTTCTAAGATATCTATGGGCCCGACCAGGATAATTTCCAGGTTGCCTTCTTGTGCTGCCAGAATTGCTCCTTTGACGATTTCTTCAGGGGCATAATCACCACCCATGGCATCAACTGCTATTCTTGCCTTTTTATTGACTTCAGACATTGGTTATCTCTTCCTCCGGCGAAAGTTTAACCACCGCCTCACCTGTGATTATGGTTTCATCCCTTTGATTGCAACACTTAATACTGCAGTTCACAAATGAAACGCTCTCCTTGTCCTCGATGGAATCGATTTTTCCTGTCACGGTCACGGTGTCGCCGGGGCGTGCCGGCGCTTTGAAGCGAATGGAAAGCCTTCCAGCAGACCCCCAGTTTTGGCCGAAAGATTGCGTCATCATCTCTGACACGTAAGCCAGAATAAGCATCCCATGGGCTATGGTGCCGCCCAAAGGCGTTTGGGCGGCAAAAGCTTCATCTACATGAATAGGGTTGAAATCCCCGGAGGCCTCAGCATAAAAATTGATCTTCTCCTGGGTGATGGGCTTTATCACCGGGGGAAGAGTTTCACCCTTATAGATTTTACTGAGCATTTGCTCTCTGAACTGGCAGCACTATAGTTGCCCTCCCTGATTGTATTCTTTCTCCATTTTGATCAAAAACATTAAGCTCCAATTCTAGCATGCGCATCATGGTTCGAGCCAGCTTCCGAACTACCTTGGTGTGACAATTTATTGCAGTGCCAATAGGCACTAACTTGAAAAACTCAAACTCCTGGGAAGCGTGTATGGTACCAGGCGGAAATGAAACAGACTCTGCCAGAGCCCTTATGGCACATGCCCCTATAGCTAGAGGGGGAACGAATTCATTA
>JAUWHP010000007.1 GCA_030605765.1 Dehalococcoidia bacterium | reverse complement strand
CGGCGTGGTTAGTGGAGATGAGGAAGTTTTAGCTAAGATTATTGCCTCTGAGGGCAGAGTTATCGACGGGCATGCTCCTGGGCTGGGAGGCAAGGATTTGAACGCCTACATGGCGGCTGGCATTCTTTCCGACCACGAATCCACCACATTGGAGGAAGGCAAAGAGAAACTGAAGCGAGGGATGTATTTGATGATTCGCGAAGGCTCTTCTGAGAAAAACTTAAGCACCCTTCTGCCTCTGGTTACCGATAACACCTATAAGAGGTGCTTCTTCGTGGTGGATGACCGCGGTTGCGCTGACCTTCTTCGCCAGGGCGATATCGATGCTGTGGTGAGGAAGGCTATTAGCCAGGGCTTAGAACCAGTTCGAGCATTACAGATGGCAACAATTAATTCCGCTGAATATTTCCGTCTTCATGATAGAGGCGGTATCGCTCCAGGTTATCTGGCTGACCTTATCACAATCACTGACCTCTCCAAACTGGAAATAGACAGGGTGTTTTATAAGGGTAAGCTGGTGGCAAAGCAGGGTAAGCCTTTGTTTGCCCTGCCACAACTGAAGGCAGATAGCTATCAGATGATGGCTAAGTCAGTGCGTATTAAGCCGCTTACTACGGAATCGCTGAAGTTAACCGCCCAAGGGGAGACTTATCCGGTTATTGAAATTGTGCCCGGGCAGATAATTACTAGAAAAAGGATAGAAAAGATAAAAGTTGTGGATGAAACGATTGTGCCCGACCTGGAGGAAGATATCCTGAAGCTTGTGGTGGTGGAAAGGCACAAAGCTAGCGGCAATATCGGGCTGGGGCTGGTTAAAGGATTTGGCTTGAGGAGGGGAGCATTAGCCTCTTCTGTGGCTCATGACTCTCATAATATAATAGCTGTGGGCACCGATGATTCTGATATCCTCAGAGCGATTGAGGAGATAGTTAAAATGCAGGGTGGCCTGGTTGCCTGTGCCAACCATGAAACTCTTGCTTCTCTGCCGTTGCCTATCGCCGGTCTGCTTTCCCCTGAGCCTTTAGGGGAGGTTGTAGCTCAATTTGAAAAACTGGGAAAGGCTGCTGCTGGCCTGGGTAATTTGCCTCCAGCTCCCTTCTCTATCCTTTCCTTCCTGGCCTTACCCGTAATTCCTGAACTGAGGTTGACCGATTTGGGGCTGGTATCACTGTGACTGAGAGCTATTAGCTGGCGGCTAGTTCATTTCTGTCTTGTGGCCCATAGTGGAGTAGCCTCGAAGAGTTCACCACTCAGTTTAGCCTGCAAAATTTCCTCCAGCTTCTCGACGGGCACCCGGATTTGTGCCAGGCTATCTCTTTCTCGGATGGTAACCTGGTTATCTTCCAATGACTGGAAATCGATGGTGATGCAAAAAGGAGTGCCAATTTCATCTTGACGCCTGTATCTCCGTCCAATGCTCTGTGAATCATCATAACAGGTCATAAAACTGGGGCATAATTGAGCATGAACCTTTTTGGCCAGAGGAATTAGTTTTTCATTCTTACTCAGAGGCAGGATAGCTGCTTTCATCGGGGCCAGAGAGGGTTGGAGACGCAGAACTACTCTGGCTTCTCCTTCAACTACCTCTTCATGGTAAGCGTCAATAAGCAGGGCTAAAACGGAGCGGTCAACGCCGCCTGATGGCTCGATAATGTAGGGAATATATCTCTTCTTTTCCTCATTATCATAATAGCTGAGGTCTCTGCCGCTGTATTTGGCATGTTGAGTCAGGTCATAGTTACCTCTATTGGCAATGCCTTCCAATTCTGACCAGCCCATAGGAAATAGATACTCGATGTCATAGCAATCCTTAGCGTAATGGGCCAGCTCGTCCTTCCCGTGCTGGCGGAGACGGAGGTTTTCTTTTCTTATGCCGAGATTGGTGTACCAGTTGAAGCGTTCCTTCACCCAATAGTCAAACCAGTGTTCATCAGTCCCTGGCTTAACGAAATATTCCAACTCCATCTGCTCAAATTCTCGAGTTCTGAAGATGAAGTTTCCCGGCGTTATCTCGTTGCGAAAGGATTTGCCTATCTGGGCAATGCCCAGAGGCAATTTTTTTCTGGAAGTGCCGAGTACATTTTCAAAGTCGGCAAACATAGCCTGCGCAGTTTCGGGGCGAAGGTAAACGGTGCTTGCTTCTTCCTCCACAGGGCCGATAGAAGTTTTAAACATTAAATTAAACATGCGAGACTCAGTCAGCTCACCACCACACGTGGGGCACCTCTCATTACTTATTTCGCCAGCTCGCCATCTGAGATGACAGGAGGTGCATTCCACCAGAGGGTCAGTAAAGCTATCAACATGGCCACTGGCCCTCCAGACCTGAGGATGCATCATGATACTGGCATCTATGCCTACAACGTCATCCCGCTCCTGAACCGTAGCTTTCCACCAGGCATTCTTAACATTGCGCTTAAGCTCCACTCCCATAGGGCCGTAGTCCCAGCAGCTAGCCAGGCCACCGTATATTTCGCTGCTGGGAAAGATAAACCCTCTTCGCTTACATAAAGAAACAATTTTCTCCATATTTACCCTGTCAGGCATTTCATATCTCCTTGAAGTATGCTAGCTTACCAGCTTTGGCTGTTTGGCGTCAAAGGCGCAGACTCAGGCCATGCCTTGATTGATTTTGGTGAAGTTAGCCTCCCTTTTATTTCAACAGTAAACCAGTTGTTGAGCAAGATAGCGTAAGAGTGGTGTAACCTGCAGTAGCTGCATTTTGAAGGGAAAATCCCTGAGGGGTTGTCCTGGCTGGTGCTATTTGGACTTGCTGCGAAGGTTTTGTTTGTTATATTTCTGTCGCAATTTTGGTTTTTCGATCTTGCCGGTGGGATTCCGTGGCACATTATCAAATATTATGTACCTGGGCCTGGTGTATCGGGCCAAATTCTGTTCACAAAAAGCGTTTACCTCTGTCCTGGTCAGAGGTTCGTCAGCTTTTTGCTGAATTATCGCTACAGCTATTTCCCCCAACCTGTTATCAGGGATTCCGATAACGGCCGCGTCATAGATTTTGGGATGTCTGTGAAGAACCTCTTCCACTTCAACGGGGTAGATATTCTCACCACCGGTAATGATTACGTCTTTCTTCCTGTCAACGAGATAAAGAAACCCTTCATTGTCCATGCGGGCCATATCACCAGTGTATAGCCAGCCATCTCTTATCGTTTCAGCGGTCTTTTCAGGATTCTTGTAATACTCTTTCATTATGCCGCAACCTTTGACAATTAATTCCCCAACCTCTCCTTGAGCCACGTCTTTACCATTGTCGCTGACTATGCGCGTTTCCCAATTGAGCCCCGCTTTTCCAATGGCACCTACCTTTTCCTCATTTCCTATACCCAAATGAACACATCCCGGTCCTGTGGCCTCACTCAACCCATAATTAGTGTCATATTGCATATCAGGAAAGTATTGTTTCCAGTGCTCAACCAGTTTGGGAGGCACCGGTTGGGCTCCGATATGCATAAGCCGCCAACAACTCAGATCATAGTCTTCCTTGTTTAGCTCTCCCTTGTCCATTGCTATCAGAATATCATGAACCCAGGGCACCAGCAGCCATACTATTGTTCCTCTCTCCTTGTGAACAGCTTCGAGAATACATTGGGGGTTGATCTCTTTCAAAATGGTGGCCCGGCCGCCTACAATCAGGTTGCCGAACCAGTGCATCTTGGCTCCAGCGTGGTACAGTGGTGGGATGAGAACGAAGTTATCCTCATGTTCTTGATAGTGATGAGCCTTCTCGGTTATGGCAGCGCACGTCATGTTTTTGTGGGTGAGAAGTATGGGTTTAGGTGCTCCAGTCGTGCCTGAGCTAAAGTAGAGGCCGCACCCGTCTTCATCGGCCACTTCTACGTGTGTGGGTTTGGGTGAAGAGTTTCTTAGCGCATCCTCGAAGCTACCCATATAGGCAGGGGAGTTCTGCCCAGCAAGAATGTAATGATTTATGGTGGGCAACTGGGAGTGGATAGCGTCAACCCTTTCAATAAACCCCTCTCCCAGGATCATTGCCTTGGCTTCAGCTATATCTGCACAGTATTTTAGTTGATTACTGGTGAATCTGAAGCTGAGGGGAACTGCCCATGCTCCGGTTCTAATGATGCCAAAGTAAGCCTCAAGCCATTCTGTAGAGTTCATCATCCAGTGTATAATTTTATCGCCTTTTCTGATGCCCTTATCCAGAAGAGCGTTGGCTATCCTGTTTGCCCTCTCGTCGAACTCTTTCCAGGTGATTTCTTTCCTTATCCCTTCACTCGGTTCTAATTCAACAAGCGCTGTATCATTAGAATACTTCCTGGCGTTACTGGCTAACATCTCTGATATGGTGGTCATTTTGTTAGAATCATACCATAGTGGAATTGAAAGAGGAACCAGGAAACAGGTATAATCGGTTTTAGATTGATTAGAAAGGCTCCTTACCGAAGACGAAGCCCAAGGAATATGTATGTCCATCAAGCATCCTAGCAACAGAACATAGAAAATATTAAGACAGGGAGGAAAGAGATGGGAAGCAAGGGAAGAAAGAATGTGAAAAAGCCCAAGAAGAAAAAGGTAAAGAGCTAGGCGCGCATCATGGCGGAATTGAGGGCGGTATGAGTAGGCTGCAGTAGGGAGATAAGCGATGATAAATGAGTATGATGTAGAAGTTAAGTTACTGGCGGTTACTCCTGAAGCCGAAAAGCTGATGGAAACGGCGGGGAGATTATGCTGGGATACCCAGGACAAAGTAGGGACGGTGCCGGACCGCATCCAGGAATGGATAAAGGTAGGGCATGAGTCAATGATTGAGCATGCCTGTGCCACCTTTCATATCAGGGCCAGCCGTGTCCTAACTCATGAGCTTGTCAGGCATAGATTGGCCAGCTATAGCCAGAGGAGCCAGAGGTATGTAAGAGAGAACGAGCCAAGATACATCGAGCCTCCTGAAATTAAGGAAAGGGGCGAGCCTGCTCATGAGCAATTTGAGGAGGCAATGAAGGGTTGCTGGGAAATTTATGGAGATTTGCTGGCTAAGGGGGTAAAACCTGAGATAGCCCGCTATGTTCTTCCTAATGCCTGTGAAACGCAAATAATCTGTACCTGGAATTTCCGCGAGATCCGTCACATCATTAAACTGCGTACATCTAAACGAGCGCTTCCTGAAATAAGAGCAGTAGCTAGCGAGATAAGAAGGATAGCGCAGGAAATAGCACCTCAAGTGTTCCAGGATTTATAATCGGCTATATCCTCCTGCGAGGAAATACAAACAACCTGTTGATGAAAGAGCTTATCGAGGGTGCACATCAGCTAGGGATAGACCTCAATGCCAGGCGGGTGAAGCAATTCGAACTCTATTATCAAAAGCTAATAGAGTGGAATGAGAAAATTAACCTCACCACCATAGTTGGCTACCAGGAGGCTCAGGTGAAGCATTTTCTTGATTCCATAAGTGTGATTTCAGCTTTGACCAAAGAGGAAATGAACAGGGCAGATTTTAGCATTATCGATATAGGCACGGGCGCTGGTTTTCCTGGCCTGCCGCTCAAAATCCTTCTCGCTGAGCCAAGATTGGTGCTCGTTGATTCGACGGCTAAGAAGGTGGCTTTCCTGCGCTGTGTTACCCGGGAGTTGGGATTGGACAACGTGGAAATAGTCTGTGGTAGGGCTGAGGAAATAGCCCATTTGCCATTATATCGCCAGCGATTCGATTTGGCTCTCTCCCGTGCTGTAGCCTCATTGCCTGTGTTAGCGGAATTAGCCTTACCTTTCTGTCGAATTGGCGGGAAATTTGTGGCTCAAAAGAAAGGCGAGGTGGAGCAAGAAATGAAGAAGGCTGATAAAGCTATTAAGACTCTGGGTGGCAAGTTAGGCCAGGTAAAGAGGATAGAGCTAGAGCAGCTCAGTGATGAGCGATATTTGGTAATTATTGATAAAATATATCCTACGCCGGAGAAATATCCGCGTCGTCCCGGGGTACCAGAGCGGCGTCCAATTTAGGAGGTGAGTAAAGTGTGGCACAGAAGGTCGTGGAGATTTTATTTTGGGATTCCCTCTTTTGGTTTCTACTTCCATGGGCGAAAACCACCTCCAGCCAAGGAGGAGTACCTTGATATGCTTCAGGAATATAAAAAGGAGTTGGAGGAGGAACTAAAGGAAGTGGAAAAGGAGATTGACGAGGTGAGGGGAAGTTCTTAGCCCCCTTTATAATGGGCTAATAGGTAGTTTCCTTGTTTAATAGGACAGGGAGAGAAAACGGGAAAAAGAACCAAAATTACCAGTGTGTGTTACCAGGCGCCTGACAGATTTTTTGAGGAGCTGAAGAAGAGGAATTTCAAAATCACTGTGAGCGAAGAGAGGGTGATATAGCTGTAAATATTACAGGGACATAAGGATATTTATGTCTGCCTTTAGTTTTTCCCCAGGCGATTCTATGGCAGGGGTGTAGGCTCCTCTTGTTACCCGTTGCAGCAGCAAATTACCACTCTGGTAATAGTCAACCTGTGGTCGCAGAGCCCGTTTCGATTTGATTTTCTTCCTGTGCTTATATTATAATTTAGCTACTATGGAAAAGGGTACCTGGAAAACTAAAGCTGGATTGGCTCAAATGCTGAAGGGTGGCGTAATTATGGATGTGGTTACCCCGGAGCAAGCTAGGATCGCTGAGGATGCTGGTGCCTGCGCTGTTATGGCCCTGGAGCGAGTGCCAGCGGATATTCGCGCTGCTGGTGGAGTGGCTCGTATGGCTGACCCAACTATAATCTCAGCCATAATGGATACAGTAAGCATACCAGTGATGGCGAAATGTCGCATCGGACACTTTGTTGAAGCCCAGGTGCTGGAGTCATTGGGGGTTGATTTTCTCGATGAATCTGAAGTGCTTACCCCTGCTGATGAAAGCTATCATATTTGGAAGCACGACTTCAAAATTCCTTTCGTGTGTGGCTGCCGTGATTTGGGCGAAGCATTGCGCCGTATTGCTGAAGGGGCAGCCATGATTCGGACGAAGGGTGAAGCGGGAACAGGAAACATTGTTGAGGCGGTGAGGCATATGCGGGTTGTCCAGGATGGAATTCGCCGACTTCAGGCTTTGCCTGTGGAGGAACTGGTAGCTGAGGCAAAAAACCTTGGTGCTCCTGCGGAGTTAGTGATGGAGATACATAATACGGGAAAGCTGCCCGTGGTGAACTTTGCTGCTGGTGGTGTAGCGACGCCCGCCGATGCTGCCTTGATGATGCAACTGGGTGCTGAGGGCGTGTTTGTTGGCTCAGGCGTCTTTAAATCAAGCGATCCTCCTGCCATAGCAAAAGCTGTTGTCAAAGCTACTACTCATTATCAAGACCCTGCTATTATTGCTGAGGCGTCTAAAGGCTTAGGGGCAGCCATGCCCGGTTTGGATATAAAAACTATACCTCAGCAGGAATTGCTAGCTACCAGAGGCTGGTAAGTGAGAATAGCCCTATTACAGTATGCAAAAGGTAGTTAATACCGAACTGGATGCTTTACTGGACGTTTTGCCACCTCATATCCGTGAGTTACTTCATCAGCAATTTGATTGCAGTGATTTATTAGAGGTAGTTCTAGACCTGGGACGCCTTCCTGAAGCTCGCTTTCTCCGACGCGACTTAATGCTCAATTCCAGAGAAATTGCTCGCAATGATATTGACTACGTGGTGTCCCGCGTGGGTGGGTTTACCGGGGACAATCGCGCCGGAATCGAACGCACTCTTCACCGCATTTCAGCCGTACGAAATAGGAATGGCCATATAATTGGCTTGACCTGCCGTGTGGGCAGAGCTGTGTTTGGTAGTGTAAAAATGATTCAAGACCTTATCGAATCAGGCAAAAAGGTTTTACTTCTGGGGCCACCTGGCGTGGGTAAAACAACTATGTTGCGGGAAGTAGCCCGAGTGCTGGCTGATGACTTTAAAAAACGCGTTATAGTGATTGATACCTCCAATGAAATTGCTGGTGATGGGGATATTCCCCATCCAGCTATCGGACATGCGCGGCGAATGCAGGTGGCTACCCCTGATAAGCAGCATGCAGTAATGATTGAGGCGGTCGAAAATCACATGCCTGAGGTCATCATTATTGATGAGATAGGCACTGAGCTTGAAGCTCAGGCGGCTCGAACTATTGCTGAGCGTGGGGTGCAATTGGTAGGCACAGCGCATGGAAACACTCTGGAAAACCTGATAATGAACCCTACCTTATCCGACCTTGTTGGTGGTATCCAGACGGTTACCCTGGGTGATGACGAAGCAAGGCGGCGCCACACACAGAAATCTATTCTGGAACGCAAAGCGCCACCCACCTTTGATGTGGTAGTTGAGATTATGGACTATTACAAGGTGGCTGTTCATCCCAGTGTAATTGATGCTGTAGATGCTACTTTGCATCGGCAACCCATCCGGGCGGAGCTTCGCTGGATGGACGAGAATGGGGAAGTGAGAAGGGAGGAGATGTCATCAACTTCCAGGCTGGGGAACAACCAAAAATCTATCGTGACGGAAGCCAAGGAACTGGAGGAAAGACCACTGCGATTCTACCTCTTTGGTGTCAATCGCTTTCGGTTGGGACAGATTGCTATGGAAAAGAAGCGGAATTTGAAAATCATCGTCGATATCAAGCAAGCTGACCTTTTTGTTACTACACGGAGCTATTACCGCCGCAAGCCACAGAAGATTAGAGATGCTGAGATACTCAACATACCAATTTACGTTCTCAAGAGTAATAATACTGTTCAGATGAGGCAGTGCCTGGACAGCGTTTATCCTGTTGCCTCTGAATCCAGGTACATTTATCATCTGCAGCATCAGCTGGACAGGCATCATGACCTTAACTCCAGTGAGGAAAATGTACAGCCTGGTAGCACTAGTGGCAAAAGAAAATAGCATCGTGTTAAGGGGAGTTAGGATAGTCCGTGAGCCTATTTGTCGTATTTGAAGGTGGTGAGGGTTGTGGCAAAAGCACCCAGGCCAGGGTTTTATGGCGTAGGTTACTTGAGCAGAATATGCCTGTAATACTGACGCATGAACCTGGGGGCACTGTTTTAGGTAATAAGGTAGGCAGAGCGCTCAAGGGGAAAGGGGAAAGCCCTATTTCACCTGAGGCCGAATTATTCCTTTTTGCTGCCTCCCGTGCCCAGTTGGTAACTGAAGTAATCCAACCTGCCTTACAAGAAGGCAGGATAGTTATCTGTGACCGTTTCAGCTATTCTACACTTGCTTATCAGGGTTATGGGCGCGGACTTAATTTACCTACTATAGAAATGCTTAATGGCCTGGCAGCACAGGATATCGAGCCCAATATCGTTATCTTTTTGGATTTGTTGCCTGAACAAGGATTGGCGCGGAAACCTGGCTTGCAAGATCGTTTTGAACTGGAGGCGTTGTCGTTTCATCGTCGAGTAAGGGAAGGATACCTTAAACTGTCAGCATCTGACCCAGATCGCTGGTTGGTGGTAGATGCTACACTGCCTGAAAAGAAAATCAGCGAGATTATCTGGGGGAAGGTAAGCCAACTGGTACCTTCCCCCTGTCATCGCAAGGGTGAGCCGAAGCACTGAACCTTCCCTCCCCTGCCGCTCAGAGGAAGTAGAGCGCCTGGAGAACCTTACTCAGGGTAAACTTTGCCAGGAAGGAGTAACGCTACAATCTCGCTACGCTTTATTTTGTGCGGTATACTTATGAACATCTATGACTAAGGAAAGAGTAGCTGTAGCATTAAGTGGGGGAATAGACTCCTCTGTAGCTGCCTTGTTGCTTAAGGAGGCTGGCTATGAAACCAGCGGGGTACATATGCGTGTGTGGGATTCATTATGCGCTGAGCGGCTGGAAGACCAGGCTGAGCAGGTCTGCCGTATTCTGGACATTCCCTTCCATGTGCTCGATTTACAGAGGGAGTTTGAGCGGTGCGTAATTGATTATTTTTGCCAGGAATACAGGGAGGGGCGAACTCCTAACCCCTGCGTTGCCTGTAATCAATATATCAAATTCGGTTTTCTGTTAGACAGGGTTCTTGCTCTGGGGGCCCACCACCTAGCTACCGGCCATTATGCCAGAGTTGAGAAATCTGATGGTGGTTATCACCTGCTTAGAGCCAAGGATACAAGCAAAGACCAGTCGTATTTCCTCTATACCCTAAACCAGAGGAAACTCAGCTATCTTCTATTTCCTCTAGGGAACCATACCAAAGCTGAGGTTAGGCAGATAGCAAAGCGAGAGGGATTACCCACGGCGATTGAATCCAGTCAAGACCTTTGCTTTATTTCTGAAAAGAATTACCATGCTTTTCTCGGCCAGCGCTTTTCCAGCGTGCCTGGAGATGTCATGGATACTCAAGGAACGATATTGGGCCATCATCGAGGGATAGCTTTCTATACTGTTGGACAAAGGCACGGTTTTGGATTAGCTTCAAACGCTCCTCTTTATGTAGCTAGAATGGAGCCAGAGAATAATCGAGTTGTGCTTGGCAGTGAAGAGGAGCTTTACAGCAGGGAAGTTACTGCCAGCAACCTGAGTTGGTTGGCGGGGGAATTACCATCTGAGCCTATAGCTATGGCTGCTAAGATACGTTATAAATCAGCACGGGCAGAAGCTGAGCTATTTCCCAAAGTGGATTCTGTCGATATTCGCTTTTCACAGCCGCAATGGGCGGCTACCCCAGGGCAGGCCATTGTCTTTTATAGGGGCGATGAGCTACTGGGGGGCGGCATTATTGATTCGAGATTATAGAACCTTCTTTAGATTTGTCAGCAGCTCGTCTATCTCCTCTTTAATGTTGTAGAAATGTGGGGCGATTCGGATTACCTCTCTCCCACTTGGTTCAACAGCAGTATTATATTTCCTCAATTTAACACTTACCTTCTCGGCCTCGGGCACTTTGATTGTCAGGTGAGATCTTTGTTCCCTGTTGTATGGCGACTTCGTCTCAAAACCCTCGTAACCCTCCGCAGTGGTTCTTTGAACGTAGTAATCCAGTAAGTCCTTAGTGTAATTTTCGATGTTCTTTACCCCAATTTCATTTATCATTTTGAGCACTGGCAGCGAAATATAATCGAGCGGAAGCCGTGGGACACCCAACTCGAATCTGCTCGCTGTTTGGGAAAGCCTATGGTGGCCGCTATGCTCCAGCCAATATGGGAATGATTCCATAAAATTCTCCCCACTAAACCATCCTCTATCCAGCGATTCTAATTCTTCCACCAGTTTTTCCTTTACATACAGAAAGGCATTTCCCATGGGACACAATAAGTATTTGTAGGTAGTGGTTGCCAAAAAATCAACGTTGCTTTCTTTAACATCTTCTACAAAATGACCACTTAACTGCCCATCATCTATAAATACATATGCGCCTTTATCGTGGGCTATTTGCACTATCTCTCTGAGCTTATCCTGTCTAAATCCAGTGCGGTAACAAGTGCCTGTCAAAACTACCAGAATAGTTTTTTCATCAATGCTTTTTTCATAATCGGCGGGCCCGGGTCGCAGGTTATCATAGTCAACTGGGCTGCTAATCTTTTGAGGGGAAGGCACAAACGAGACTTTAGCGCCTCTCCTTTGCTGGGCGTGGCATGCGAATGATATACCCGGAAAGCTTAGAGCACTTACTACCACTTTGTTCCGCGCTTTGTAATCAAGCGAGTTTAAGATTCGGCAAGCTGCTGCGCTTGTACTCGGTACAATCGCAATCTCCCCAGGTTTTGCGTTAATGATATTTGCAAATTCGGCTTTCAACTCTTCATGTGCGCCCAGAAATGTTTCAAAATTTACTTCAGGTATCTCAGTGCTCATGCCTTTAACCTCTTCGATGGCTTGAATACCAACATCTGGCAGAACCCCTATACCGCAGGTTGCCTGGTAATTCACCCCCCGCCTTATGATAGGAAATCTATCTCGATATTCTTCAATTTTCATATTCCTACTTTCTTCCTTTCTGCGCAAAACTTGCCATATTTGACTACCACCTTGAACTGACTCGCTTTCTAATTCTCCCATGAATGTGCTTAAGCAGCCTCTACTGGTTATTGGCGCGCTAGGCATCACCTCCCTTAACTGATACTCTGGCAAAAGTGTGCGGTTCTTCACTATATAATTTTTTGGGGGGATGCTGTCAAGCCGCAGCCGTGGCTGTTTGCTTCTTTATGTGGGGAGGTGATAAGGAAAAAAACGAGGAAAGCCTTGCCGCCAATGGCTAAGAGCTGAGAAATAAGATATTATGTGGAAGGCTACAAATCAGGAGCCCTAATTTCCAGGATTTACTCTAGAGATATGTCGCAACCACCAAATCTTGATTGGGAAAAGAGGCTTAGATTACAGGGCTATGAGCTTATTGCTGGGATTGATGAAGCTGGGAGGGGAGCTCTTGCTGGTCCGGTAGTTGCCGCTGCTGTCATTTTGCCTAGCTCTAGCTATCCTCCCTGGCTCAAGCTAGTTCGCGATAGCAAAGAGATAAGCCCAAAGAAACGCGAAACCCTGTTCCACTTAATTCGGGAAGAGGCTGTGTCTGTAGGCGTTGGCATTGTTTCAGCGCAAATAATCGATGCCGCGAATATCCTTAAGGCTACTCAGCTAGCCATGAAGCAAGCTGTGGAGAAACTGCCGCGGCAGCCACATTTCCTCATTATCGATAGATTGACTTTGCCCCATTGCCCCATACCTCAAGAAGGAATAACCAGGGGTGATAAGTTGTGCCTTTCTATTGCCTGTGCCTCTATTGTGGCCAAAGTCACCAGGGATCATATAATGGAGGAGCTGGATGAAATTCATCCCGATTATGGCTTTGCTAAACATAAAGGTTATGGGACGCGGAGGCATGTTTCCTGTCTGCAACAATTGGGGCCTTCGCCATCTCACCGCTTATCCTTTGCTCCCGTTAAAACTATAGCTGTAAGCTACGTTTCTTCCCCCTTGGAGGGAGAGGGTTAATGCGAGAGCGAAAAGGCGGAGCAATCTAAAATGAAGATGAGTCGCCAGGAAGTGGGCAAGCTAGGAGAGAAATTAGCTCGGAAATTCCTCCAGAAAAGAGGCTATCATATTCAGGAGACGAATTTTCATTGTCGTGCGGGGGAGATTGATATCATCGCCCAGCAAAAAGACTATCTTGTCTTTATCGAAGTGCGCACCAAAAGTAGCTTGGATTTTGGTAGCCCCGAGGAATCGATAACGTCAGCTAAAAAGGAAAAATTAATTGTTTCAGCTTTAACCTACATAAACACTCACCAGAAACTGCCTTCTTCATGGCGTATAGATGTTGTAGCTATAGAGATTGACCAGAGCGGCAAAACCAAACGCATCGAGCTCATTGAAAACGCCGTTAGCTGAGAAGCTCAAAGCTTTATAAATAGGCCTTTTATATCCTTTTATTTATTTTTATTTGCTTGGTCTTTGGCTGGCAAATCCGGGTAATTACAACTGCTCCGCTTTCAAACCCTGCCTTCTTGCTACCTCTTCGTTAACGAGTTTTCCCTTATAGAAATTCAGGGCACCTCTTAATACTGAATTCTGCTTCAAAGCTGTATCAATCCCTTTTTCAGCAATCTCAATCAGATAAGTCATAAATGCATTTATGAGCAGCTTGGACGAAGTTTTGGCAATCAGAGAGGGAACATTATCCACACAATAATGAATCCTCCCTTCCTCAACGTATGTTGGATTCTCCAGCGTAGTGTAATGGGATGTTTCTACAAGCTCTCCTCCTACATCAACGATAACTCCTTTTTCGGGAAGAAGCTTTATATGTTCTCTTGTGACCACAGTTTTGCTATCTGGCATGGGATAGATAGCGTTAATAAGCCCTACGGATTCCCTTAATGATTTTCTGAGGTTTTCCTCATTGGAATAAAGCACCCTGGCGCGACCGCCAAATAGCTTGTTCAATTCTGCCATTCTCCGCAAATCGTTTTCTAAGATTGTCACTTCAGCCCCGATGCCTAAAAGTGTTCTTGCGGCGAAATAACCTACGGTTCCACCACCGAGTATAGTAATCCGGGCAGAACCAGCCCCGGAAAAGCTCGCCAGAGCAACTCCTAACGATTCAGGTGGCTCAAATAGCAACCAGGTCATCTGAATGGCAGCGTTCCAGCCAGCAATTTCACTCATTGGCACAATTGCTACTCTAAAGTCCCCTTCGCTAACTAACTGTTCCAGAGCAATTGTAGTGACTTTTGCCTTCTTCAAGAGTTTGCATACTTGGGGTTCGAGGGCTTCAGTCAGGTGAAAAAAGGTAGAAATTATCTGGCCTTCATGGAGCATAGAATACTCCTTCTCCTGGAGTTCCTTCACTTTCAAGACCAACTCTCCACGTGGCCATAGCTCATCCTTTGAATCAACAATTTGAGCCCCCGCTTTCTTATAGTCTTCATCTTCAAACCCAGAAAAATGGCCAGCGCTTTTCTCCACTAAAACCGCATGTCCTTTGCCTACTAAATAATTTGTCCAGGCGGGGTCTATTCCCACCCTTCTTTCTCCCGGTTTCATTTCTCTCGGTGCTGCGATTATCATATTAACCTCCTTCCGTTGTTACGGTCTTGCCAGGTTGCAATCTTTCTCCAGTGGTAACTAAGTCAATTATCTCTTTTGCTTGCATACCGGTGAGCCCCATCGCTATAAGCGCTTTTATCAGCTAACCGTGTGCGTACTAGCACTCAACCATCGATGATAATCATCAC
>JAUWHP010000018.1 GCA_030605765.1 Dehalococcoidia bacterium | reverse complement strand
GCAAATACTTCTACTTTTCCTGCCATTTCTTAAACCTCCTTTACCTTAATCAATTGACACGAAGCAATCTCTTCAAAACAACAACTCTCACATCTCTACTCAACCTCCTTTCTCCTTCAGCTTTCCGTCAACACTACCCGTCTGATGGAATATCCCAGGTACATCCTGAAAGGCTAACCACGCCTCCATTTATTCACGCTTCTGCCACAATCAAGTCCTGGGGAATCTTGCTCAGTATTTCGGCATTATGCTCGTTAACTATTATCGTGTCCATAATTGGCGACAGGCCAGCTCCCTGGGGGAGATAGAAATCCGACTCATAATTGACGACTGTGCCTGGAGGGAAGGTCCTATCTCCAGAATCGGTGCCAGGCGCGTAGGAAAAGACGCCTACCCAATCGGGAGGGAAAGCTATGCCCAAATCATAGCCACCGATCCACCAGCTATCTCCCCAGATGCCCACTTTCTTGTAGTAATCCTCCATCGCCTTATTAACCTCACTTACAGGACAGCCCGGTTTGATGGCTTTCAACAATACAGGGAAAGCTTTTGCCGACAAATCTATTTGCTTAGCCACGTCAGGATGGGGTTCGCCTAGCGATAGCGTTCTGGCTACATCGGCATGATAGCGATGATACACACCACATAAGTCAAGGTAAACTATATCCCCCGGCATTATCACATGCTTGGAGGCCAGTCCGTGAGCCAGAGCTGACCTTTGGCCCGCAAGAACATATGTAGGTAGCCCGGGATTTTCACCACCCGCTTTGGCACAGGCGTAATCCATCTCAGCGCGGACATCCAACTCGGTCATTCCAGGCCTGATATGCTCAATCGCCGCTTTCATACCGATATCAGCAATCTTGGCTGCTGTTCTAACATAAGCCATCTCCTGTGAAGATTTTATTGTTCGTATCTCCCTGACGATATCGGAAGCATCAACAACCTTGCATCCTTCTTTTTCCAGCGCAGCCTGGAACATCTGGCTGACAGCCGGATTGGGGCGATAGCTCCACTTCTCCAACCCAACAGTGTTTTTTAGCCAGCCTTCTTCTTTCAGGTTCTTGATGATGAATTCCAATCTAGACATGGGAAAGTCGCCTCTCTGTATACGAGTATCAGTAGCAATAGAATAGGTCTGTACTAATACCTCTTCTTCATCTTTGTCAAAAAGGATAAATTTGTCTGCATCCCGCTTAATAGCTACACCGCTCAGCGGTGGCCACTCTTTACAGCTCTGGGCCTCATACCAGCTATTTTCATAGCCAGTAAGGTAGAAAAGGCTTTCCGGTGCCGAGCAATAGAGAAGGTCAATCTTCTGCCTGGCCATCTCTTTCTTTACTCTGGCCATCCTCATCCTGTATTCTTCCAACGGAAAAGGTATCTGCATCTCAGGACGATACAATTTCGCTGCTTTATCACTCAAATCCATTTTTATTGCATACCTCCTCTTATTTATCATCGCGCGGTAATCATACGAATTCACGCTACCCCATTTTTATTGGATTTCTCCCTGTAATTTCTAACAAATAGTGCTTCCTGAGCCTCCCACCTCAATCAAAAAATAAAGAGAGCTGCTAACCATGAAAAGATCAGCAGCTCTTTTTGAGCGTTTGTCTTGCATGTAGTCCGCTTATTCTCTCCAGCCACCATTAAGGCCCTCTTTAAGACAAAAACTAACCTAAGCAGTAAAAAAACAATTGTCTATTCTCAACTCTACTGCAAAAAAGGGGGATTGTCAAGCATATTTGGAAGAGACGTGGATTTGACAAAGATTTTCTGTTGGTGCTAAAATGTTTGTTTGCATTATGCCCATTATTTTCCCTTCATTTTTTGTCAATCTTAAGTTTTCCCCCTCGTAAAAAATCTATATTTTGAATGCCTTAGAAACATTAAATTCTTGTTTTGAGGAGAAAAAGTTATGGCTGTTTTGTCGACACCTAAGCATGGATTAGTGAAATCCTTTGCTAAGTTACCTGAAGTTATGGAAGTACCTGACCTAACCCGTGTTCAGCTTGATTCATTTCGTTGGTTTCAAGAAGAAGGCCTACAGAAGCTATTTGAAGAGATTTCGCCTATCCAAGATTATACTGGTAATAGGTTGGAGCTCTACTTTTCCGACTACGAATTTCGTGAGCCTGAGCATTCCATCACGGAGTGTTTTGAGCGAGGCATGGCTTATTCCTCTCCTCTTCATGTTTTAGTTCGCCTGGTGATAAAGGAAACAGGCGAGATTAAGCAGCAGGAATTGTACTTGGGCGATTTTCCCCTAATGACAGGCAAAGGCACCTTTATTATTTCTGGGACAGAACGAGTAGTAGTCAATCAGTTGACCCGCTTTCCAGGAGTTTACTTTACCTTGGGAAAGGATAGTATTAGAGGACGAGAACTCTGCTCCGCTAAGCTGATTGCTGAACGAGGGGCATGGCTTGACTTTGACACTTCTGGTCGTGACGTGATTTCAGTCAAAGTGAACGGGAAACGGAAGATGCCTGTCACTACTTTGTTGCGTGCTATAGGCTTTGACAGTGATGATGCTTTACTAACTCTTTTCCAAGATGTAGATAACTCCTCCGATCGTGCTTTTATTAGATCAACAATAGAACGAGATCCCCTAGTTAGAAACAAGGCTGGGGCATTAGTCGATATTTATCGCAAACTATCTTCTGGCACTCCCCCTAGCCTTAGTAGTGCCGAAACATTGCTGAAAAATTTCCTGTTTAACCCTCGACGCTATAGCTTGGGCGAGGTCGGCCGCTATAAATTTAACAAAAAGCTGGGCGTAAACATCCCTGAAGATTATCATGGCTTAACGCCTGAGGATTTGGTGCATATAGTACGCCATATTATTTTAATCAACAATGGTAAAGAGACTCCTGACGATATTGACCATTTAGGCAATCGACGAACACACACCGTAGGTTTACTAGTACAAAAGCAATTTCAAGTCGGTCTATTCCGTTTGGAGAGAACTATCAAAGAGCGCATGAGCATCCTTGGCCCTGAGGCAGCGACTCCTTCAGCTTTGATCAACATCCGTCCCATAGTAGCTGCTGTAAGAGAGTTTTTTGGCCGGTCTCAACTATCTCAGTTCATGGATCAAACCAACCCGCTAGCTGAATTGACTCATAAGCGTCGCCTTTCTGCCATAGGTCCTGGCGGCCTCTCCAGAGAGCGGGCTGGCTTTGAAGTTCGTGATGTGCATCACTCCCATTATGGAAGGATTTGCCCTATAGAGACGCCTGAAGGTCCTAATATTGGTCTCATTGGCTCTCTAGCTACTTACGCTTCAATTAATAGGTATGGCTTTGTGGAAACTCCGTACCGCAGGGTTATCCAGGAGGTATCTAATACCGTGCCGCAATTGTTAGGGAGGGCAATCCAAGAGGATGTGGTGGATAACGAAGGCCATCCAGTAGCTGAGCAAGGGACGTTAATTACAGGAGAGATTGCGTCAAAGCTAGCTTCTCTTCCGGTGCAAACTATCAAGGTAGTTCCTTTTGCTTCTGACCAGATTGCCTATTTAACAGCTGACGAGGAAGATCAATATATCATCGCTGAAGCTAATGTCCCTCTCAACGGGAGAAAGGAATTTGTTGAGGAAAAGATTGAGGTTAAGAAAGGTGGCAACTATTTTAAGGAGATAGGGGATAAGGTGGATTTCATGGATATTTCCCCGAAGCAGCTATTCAGTGTATCCGCCTCCCTTATTCCATTTCTGGAACATGATGATGCTAACCGCGCTTTAATGGGCTGCAACATGCAACGTCAAGCAGTGCCCTTGTTGCACCCTCAGGCTCCCTTAGTGGCTACAGGTATGGAACGAGAGGTAGCTAAATATAGTGGACAGGTGATATTCGCCCCTATCAACGGTGTAGTAATTTCCGTGACTGGTTCACAAATCGTCATTGCGGATGAGGAAAGTAAAAATCATGTTTATAAGCTGAGCAAATTCGTCAGAACTAATCAGGCGACGTGTATCAATCAACACCCAGTGGTAAACAAAGGAGACAAAGTTAAGAAAGGCCAAGTCATAGCAAATAGCTCTGCGATAGACGATGGGCAGCTTGCTTTGGGGCAGAATATTATCTGTGCCTTTATGAGCTGGAAAGGATATAATTTTGAAGATGCCATTATCATCAGCAACAGGTTGGTTAAAGAGGATACCTATACCTCGATTCATATTGAGAAATTTGAGATTCAAGCACGTGATACTAAACTTGGCCCAGAAGAAACGACCAGGGATATACCTAATGTAAGTGAGGAAGGTCTGAACGATCTTGATGAACAAGGCATTATACGTGTCGGAGCCGATGTGAAGCCTGGCGATATCTTAGTAGGTAAAATTAGCCCCAAGGGTGCAACAGAACTTTCAGCAGAGGAAAAATTATTACGAGCTATTTTTGGCGAAAAAACGCGCGAAGTGAAAGACAACTCACTTAGAGTACCACCTGGGGAGCGGGGAAGAGTAATTAACACTAGAGTCTTCTCTCGTGATAACCACGATGAATTACCGGCAGGTGTGAATGAGCTTGTGCGGGTATGGGTTGCCCAGAAACGCAAAATTTCAGTGGGTGATAAAATGTCAGGAAGGCATGGCAATAAAGGGGTCGTTTCACTCATATCACCTGAGGAAGACATGCCATTTTTGCCTGACGGCACACCTGTGGACATTATTCTTAATCCACTAGGCGTTCCATCCCGCATGAATATTGGGCAAGTGTTAGAGGCCCATCTGGGGTGGGCAGCTTACGTATTAGGTTTTAAGGTACTCAATCCAATTTTTGATGGAACTGATGCTCTAGCTATTGAGGATGCCTTAGCCAGGGTTTGGATAGCCTGGAAAGCAAATGCCGTTAGCCTTAACTCAGGAGATTCAACTGATACAACAGCTAATCATGAGAAAATGAGAGCGTGGCTTGATGATCATGGTTTCGATGCTGCCAAAATAATGGGTGAAAAACATAAAGGTGCGGCTAAGAGAGCCTCTCTTTGTTTGTGGCTTGAGGAGCTGGGGGTGGATACACGGAATTTGAGTGGCGCGAGTTTAGAGCAAATGGCACAGAAGATTTACAAGGAGCAAAGGATATACCCACCTACCTTTGGCAAAATAGAACTTCGAGATGGAAAAACTGGTATGCCCTTCGATCAGCCCATAACTGTGGGCAACGTTTACATGGCGAAATTAATACACCTGGTTGAAAACAAAGTGCACGCTCGCTCTACTGGGCCATATTCGCTTATCACACAGCAACCATTAGGAGGAAAAGCTCAATTTGGCGGTCAACGCTTCGGCGAGATGGAAGTATGGGCGTTGGAAGGCTACGGTGCGGCTTACACGCTTCAAGAAATGCTTACCGTAAAATCTGATGATGTGATGGGACGAGCTAAAGCCTACGAGGCCATTATCAAGGGCGAAGATATTTGCCAACTTGGTGTTCCTGAAGCATGTAAGGTTTTATTTATGGAACTGCGCAGTTTGGGTTTTGCTGTGGAGCTAATTTCTGATAATGAAGAAAAATAGACTACTTTGCCGATGCTAAGCCAAAGCTTAAAATTAGCCTGTACTGTGAGGTGATAAATAGAGATGGTTCAGTTTGATGAATTAGATGCTATCAGAGTGAGTCTTGCTTCACCAGAGCAAATCAGGAGTTGGTCTCACGGTGAGGTGACTAAAGCAGAGACGATAAACTACCGCACTTTGAAGCCAGAAAGAGATGGCCTCTTTTGCGAAAGGATTTTTGGCCCTACCAAAGATTTCGAATGCCATTGTGGCAAATATAAAAAGGTACGGTACAAAGGTGTCATCTGCGATAAATGTGGGGTTGAGGTAGCTCATTCCAGTGTACGCAGGGAGCGTATGGGGCATATTGAGTTAGCTTCTCCCGTGGCTCATATTTGGTTTGTCAAATTGGTGCCTAGCCGACTTGCACTTCTTCTTGACCTCTCTCCACGGAACTTGGAGTCGGTTATTTATTTTGCTCACCATATTATTACTTCGGCCAATGAAGAGGCTCGGAAAGAGAAGATTCACCAGATTGAGGAAGAAACAAGCCTGAAGATTAGTGAGCAAGAAGAGTGGACAAACGGGGAAATTGAAGAATTACAAGCTAAAGCTAAGTCGGAAGAAAATGACGCGGTTATAGTAGAAAAAGTAAATCAACTACGCGCTGGATTTGCGCAAAAAAAGTCAGAATTTGAGGAGGAGCTGAAAGTAAACAAGGCAGAGATAAAAGATCTTAAGCCATTGAAGCTGCTTGGTGGGGATCAATATCAAGAGTTCAAGAAAAAATATGGTAGTATTTTTGAAGCGAGTATAGGTGCTGAAGCTATTCTAGAGATTCTAAAAAAATTTGATGTAGAGAGATCATACCAGGAACTCCTCGAAGAAATGCATAGCGCTTCTGGGCAATATCGCAAAAAGCTCAGCAAACGATTACAATTGCTCAAAGCTTTCAGGGCAAGCGGAAATAAACCTGAATGGGTGATTCTGACTGTGCTTCCTGTGTTACCACCAGCACTTCGCCCTATAGTGCAGCTAGATGGTGGCCGTTTTGTCATTAGTGATCTTAACGACCTCTATCGGCGTGTTATTAATCGTAACAATCGCCTCCGACGCCTTATAGAGTTGGGGGCGCCTGAGGTCATTATTCGCAACGAAAAACGTATGTTGCAAGAAGCTGTTGATGCGCTTATCGATAATGGACGAAGGGGACGTGCAGTTACCACTGGTAATAACCACACCCTGAAGTCTCTTTCAGCTATGTTGAGGGGAAAACAGGGACGGTTTCGTCAGAATCTCTTAGGCAAACGAGTAGATTACAGCGGGCGCTCAGTCATCGTCGTTGGCCCCCAGCTTAAGCTTCATCAATGTGGCTTGCCGCAGCATGTAGCCTTAGAGCTATTTAAACCCTTCGTTATGCATAAGCTTATAGAGAAGGGTTATGCCAATAATGTGAAGATTGCCCGGCGGCAAGTGGAGAGAGCCAGACCTGAGGTTTGGGATTTACTTGGTGAAGTGGTTAAAGAACGCCCAGTATTGCTGAATCGGGCTCCCACATTACATCGCTTGAGCATTCAGGCTTTTGAACCTGTTTTAATTGACGGGGATGCTTTCCAGCTTCACCCTTTGGTTTGCGCTGCCTTTAATGCTGATTTTGATGGCGACCAGATGGCAGTTCATGTGCCGTTGTCCAAGGCGGCAGTGAAGGAAGCTAGAAAGTATATGCTCAGCGTTTATAATATGTTGCTACCCAGTTGTAGTGAGCCAGTAACAGCACCTACCCTTGATATCGTCCTTGGTTGTTACTATCTCACCCTCATTAAACCTGCAGCTAAGGGGGGAGGGAAGAGTTTTGGCAATTTTGAAGAGGCTAAGATAGCTTGCGAATTGGGCATAATTGACTTTAGTGCTGAGATTGAGGTGCGAGACAGAGATAACGGAGGGCGGATAAAAACCACTGTGGGACGAATTTTGTTGAATGAAGTTCTGCCTCCAGAGCTTCGTTTTTACAATGAAACGGCAGACAAAGCCGCCCTAAAATCACTGGTATCTGATTGTATTCGTCTATTAGGCAACGAGGCTACTGCTACTGTCCTTGATAACCTTAAGCAATTAGGTTTTGATTATGCTACAAAATCAGGGATTTCTATTGCTATGAACGATATTGAAGAACCTCCTGGCAAAACTAAACTGCTTAAGGAGGCTGATAAGTTAGTTAGAATTGCTGAAGATCAATTTAACCGTGGCTTTATCACCGAGGACGAACGCTATGAGAATGTAGTTCGAATTTGGATGGATACCACCGACAAAATTGGCGAAGATTTATCCCAATCCCTGGATCGTCACGGTGGTATCTATATGATGGCTACGTCAGGAGCAAAGGGCAATATCTCCCAGATCAGGCAGATGGCGGGGATGCGTGGACTGATGACCGATCCATCCGGGAAAATAATAGACTTCCCTATCAGATCAAGTTTCCGAGATGGGCTATCACCTATGGAATATTTCATTTCTACTCATGGTGCTCGCAAAGGATTAGCTGATACTGCTTTGAGGACTTCAGATAGTGGTTATCTTACTCGACGCCTCATAGATGTGGCTCAAGATGCTATCATAACTGAGAGAGATTGCGGTACTACTGAGGGGGTTTGGATATCAAGGGCGAATGATGGAGGCTTTCTGCCTGCATTGGGTGAACGGATTATTGGCTATCTAGCGGCAAGCCAAGTTGTTAACCCACATACAGGAGAAATTATTGTTGCGCGCAATGAGGAAATCAATGAGGAAAGGACCAAACAAATCACTGAGGCCGGCATAACTCGAGTGTATGTTAGATCACCCCTTAGTTGTCAATCTGGGTTTGGTGTTTGCCAATATTGTTATGGTGGGGATCTAGCCAAAAGACAACTAGTAAATCCTAGTACCGCCGTAGGTATTATTGCAGCTCAGAGTATTGGTGAACCAGGCACTCAGCTCACTTTGCGTACTTTCCACACAGGTGGTGTAGTTGGCACTGATATCACTAGTGGATTGCCTCGTGTGGAAGAACTTCTTGAAGCTAGAACACCAAAGGGTAATGCTATCATTTCTGATATTGACGGTACTGCCGAAGTAATTGATGTAGAAGAAGGAAACATGGTCAAAGTTACTAGCTCTGAATTTTATTCGGATCAATATGAATTACCGCCAGGAATGGAAGTCGCTGTGACTGATGGACAATTAGTCGATGTTGGCACCGTTCTCTTTAATCCCGCTCCTCCTTCAGAGGAAACTGAAGAGCGATTGCCAGCAATAGCTGAACAGCAACCTATAGTAGCTAGAGTTGCGGGCCAAGTTGTTATTGAGAAGAAGCATTTTTATGTCAAATATGCGGCAGAAGAGGAGAGAGAATACATAATTCCACGTGGCGCAAGGTTAGTCGTTAAAACGGGAGACATTATTAAAGGAGGTGAACAGCTCACCGAAGGAATCATTGCTCCACAAGATATATTACATATTATGGGAAAAGAAGCAGTACAACAGCATTTAATCGACGAAGTACAAAAGGTATATCGCTCTCAGGGAGTAACCATACACGATAAGCATATTGCTACCGTTGTTCGTCAAATGTTGAGAAAAGTGGAAATTATTTCGTCGGGCGATACAGAGCTCTTGCCAGGCGAGTTAATCGACCGGCTTAATTATGAGGAGGTGAATGCCAGTGTGCTAGCTGAGGGCGGTGAACCAGCAACGGCACAGACTGTTCTCTTAGGGATAACCAAAGCTAGCCTAAACAAGGATAGTTGGTTAGCCGCCGCTTCTTTCCAAGAGACTAGCCGTGTGCTTATTGATGCAGCGACCAAAGGCAAAGTGGACAGACTTCACGGTCTCAAGGAAAATGTTATTCTTGGCAAGCTTATTCCAACTCGAGTGCTGGGTGGTGAGGAGACAAAACCAACAAGCTTGCAGCTAGAAGTTTAAATATTCCCTTGAACGATAAAGGAAAAGAGTAATGTCAGATACCCAGGGGATGCCTTCCACTCTCCACTCTTTATCCGCTGAGAGACGCGTGGTTTCAGGCAAACCAATCAGTGAGGATATGTCTGTTGACTTAAACCTTCGCCCGGGGCGCCTCAGCGAATTTGTAGGCCAGAAAAAAGTTAAGGATAACCTGAAAATAGCTATTGTGGCTGCTCAGAAAAGACAAGAACCTTTAGACCACATTCTTCTTCACGGACCTCCTGGCCTGGGAAAGACTACCCTTGCTTATATCATTGCTGCTGAGATGGGTGTCAACATTAAGGTTAGCTCTGGACCAGCAATAGAACGCCCCGGAGATTTAGCAGCTATTCTCACTAATTTACGCCAAGGAGATATACTTTTTATTGATGAGGTTCATCGACTTAGCCGCATAGTGGAGGAAAAACTCTATCCAGCAGTAGAGGATTTCGTTTTTGATATCTTTCTGGGTAAAGGCCCAGCAGCTAGAAGTTTGCGCTTGAATTTGCCTCATTTCACCTTAATTGGAGCTACCACGAGGTTCGCTTTACTGAGCCCTCCGCTACGCGATAGGCTTGGAGCAACATATCATCTTGATTTTTATGATGAGTTAGCGATAGAGAAGATTCTAAAACGCTCCTCAGCTATACTCAAAATACCACTGGAAGGGGAAGGGCCTGCTCAAATTGCCCGGCGTGCCAGAGGTACACCGCGGGTAGCTAATCGCCTCCTGAAACGGCTACGGGATTATGCTCAGGTCAAGGCCAACGGGGTAATCACTGAAGAGGTAGCTCTAGTGGGGCTTTCAGAGCTTGAAATAGACTCGGTAGGCCTAGATGAAGTAGATCATAAGATACTCCATACAATAATTGATAAATTTGATGGTGGCCCTGTAGGCCTGGATACCATAGCTGCCTCTATTAGTGAGGATGCTGATACCATTATGGATGTTTATGAGCCCTATCTTCTTCAGTTAGGCTTTCTGGAGCGTACCCCTCGTGGCAGGGTAGCCACCAGGCTTGTTTATGAACATCTGGGGTTGCCTTATAAGAGAGACTACCGACCTCAATCACAACTATGGAACCAGGAGCAAACTTCAACTTATTAGTTCTGCAAAGCTCGAGCTTATATATCTTTCTATGACCCAGCTTGCAGCCTCCTTCCAGTGCTAATAATTACAAATAAGTTAGGCAAGCTAACTAATACGTGCTATGATAACCTTTGTTCTATTTGCTAATAATAGCCTGTAACCATTAGAATACCATTTTTTGATATGAGGGATTATTACTCTATTTTGGGTATAGCTGAAGAGGCAAGCCAGGCGGAGATAAAGCACGCTTTCAGAAGGCTTGCTATGAAATACCATCCCGATAGAAACCCTGGAAATGAAGGAACAGAGATAAGGTTGAAAAAATGGGATTGAAAGGAAGTAACCCTGGCGACCTCTATGTTGTCATCAGGGTCAGAGGCTAACAGACATGAATGCTTTTGAAGATTTTGTCGCAGAAATCAGGAAAACACAAACTATGCAGACTCTCCTTGAGAGCTTAGAGAAAGAACCAGCGAAGCTCTTGGGTGCTATTTGTGAGGAATACAAAACAACCAATAAAGCGGTCCCTGACCACCATCTCCATTTACCCGGGTATTTTGGTGAGGCGATGCTGCGAATTCTCCTATCAGCAAATCTGGTTACCAAAGAGCAGGGAGACCGGTTTTCCCTTTATGGCTATAAACCTACGAAAGTGGGGCTTAAGCACCATAAAAGACTGCTCGAGGAGAAGAGAATTTAGATAGTTGATTCTAAATCATTTGCTACGCAAACAACGAGGAATGCTATTGTTTTTTTGACTTGAATGTAGAATTTTAAACTATGGGAGGTATAAGAGTAATGATGCAAACAATAGATGGCGAGGATAATTTTCAAAAGGATGTATTGCAATCGAAATTGCCAGTACTGGTAGATTTCTGGGCAGAGTGGTGTGGTCCCTGCAGGGCTGCTGCTCCTATCCTGGATAAGCTATCCACAGAATATGATGGCAGGGTGGACTTTGCCAAGGTGAATGTGGATGGCAATAGCCCTCTAGCTGCTAAATACGGCATCGCCGCCATTCCTACCACGATCATCTTCAAGGATGGCCAGCCTGTTCAACAAGTTGTTGGGCTCAAATCCCAAAAGGAACTCAAGAAGATACTGGATGGCATCCTGGGCTGAGCCTGCAGAAATACTTCCCGGTTGCAATAACTCTTCTTAAAGAAAGGCGGAGGATTGTGGTGTTGGCAAGAAGAGGTCACGGATGAAGTCGAATTCCTCAGGGAGGAGAGCTAATAATAAAGGAATTTGTTGCATCAGGAGTTTTGCCATTGTAGAGTGAGAGGTAGCTTGCTCTGCGCCAGGTAAATATTTACTCACAATGGCAAGCACAGCACCGCATAGCATTCCTCCCACACCAGCTCCAAAGACAAATCCAACAACCCTATCCACCCAGCCAAGCATCGTGATGTGAACCAACCGTGCTATAAGCCAGCCCACTATACTGGCCACAATCAGAGTGACTACCAGAATGATAATGTAGGCAGCTATTCCTGACCAAACAGCTCCGCTGGGCGAAAGTATGCTGGCAAGCGTTTGATAATAACGTCCTGCTAGAGCTATACCCCCTAGTAATCCGGCAATACCGAATACAGCCTTGATAGCTCCTTTCCATAAGCCCATCATGCCAAACAGGAGAATGATTACTATGATAACAATGTCCAGCCAGTTCATATTTCATCACACTCAGATTGATAGCTGCAGTAAGAGCACATCCATGAAGGGCATTTTGGAAGCTGTAACGGAGATGTTGCTTTTTCTAAAAGCTGAATTCGACGCAATACTTCAGCCTTGAGAGCATCCAGATTGCCAAAACTTACATCATAGACCATTAGTTTGGCATCCTCCCTGGGGACTTTAGTGTAGTAAAGCAATAGCCTACCCTGTGAATGACCTGTTAACGCACACTCAAACCCCAAACGCAGGAAATAATGAGGAAATGTCCAGGTTAGCTGGCTTCTATCGACTAGAGAGCGAAACTTAGGATCCCGTAAGATGGTAGGCAGGTTCTGGCGAATCCGGACCAAGTCACTTAATGATGCATGCTGGATTGGGATACTCTGCACTTCACCCGGGGTGCCATATCGGAGTGAATCACGAAGCGCATCCAGAAAACCTAGCTCATCTATGGAACGGAGGTATTGCTGTTTCTCCTGCCGAAATTCTTCTTCGTCAGATGGAGTCCCGCGTGACTTGATACGTCTAAAGTATGTCTTGCGAGGAAAGACAGCGTCGTTGATTCGGAATAACCGGGATGGTTGTGGTTCAGCGAATTTGTCAAGGAGTTGTTGACAGGTGGCATCATCAACTTGGATTTGCCCTGCTAATTCGGCAATCCTGTTTGATAGTGGCACTGAGGTGGTCTTGCAGTCACACACCTCTGCATAATCACATCCCTTGCCAAACCAGGCGCAGGCAGGGAGGTTACTGGGGTCATTTGAGATGAGTGCTTGTATCAGGAGATCTCGCCTTCTCCGCATCTCGTCGCGGATTGCTTCCAGGTCGGGGAAGGCGACATGGTACACCGTAAGGGGAACCTGAAGTGATTCCCCGTCTTGGCGTTGGTAAACGATGATTTTCCCCTGGCTGGAATTGACCATAGTACAATATATGCCCAGTTGCTCGATATAGGCTGGTCTGTGGTGCAGCAAATCCCCCGTGCTTACCGTTGTTGATGTCGTTTTGACTTCTACAGGGATGTTTTCGTAGATGTCAATTTTGCCCACTATTCCTTCAGCCTCCACAAACTGTTCCAGATATTCCTCGCTGGACACAGCTAAACCAAAAAGTCTATGAAATCCGGTGCCAGCCCACATAAGCTGTCGTTTCTCCAGAGGAGGAACTATCTCCGGGTGCTTTCTCTTGAAGTAAGCCTGCTTCAGGTTAGTTAAATCTGTTACCGAAATACGGTATGGAGGTCGGCGCGTATTTAACTTTTGCATCAGGGCATCCTTGACTGACCTGTTAGCTTCGATATGGGATACACAAGATACTATATCAAAATCGGCCATTTTACTGTTGCCTATATTAGTTTAGTCACAATCATGGGTCAACCTTATTGCCACGCCTTTAATCTTTTGAAGGCATCGAGCTTCTCTCTACTTCCAATTCTGGCTTTGTCTACCGCCTGAGCCAGAAACTGGATGCTACTATCATAAGCCTTCCTGTCCACAGGGTAAGGGTGGCCATCCTTGCCACCGTGAGCAAAACTGTATCTTGCCGGGTCGCGCAGGCTAATCGGGGCATCGTAGACTAATTCTGAGATTAGGCTTAAGGCGCGTAGAGTTTTTGGGCCCACTCCTTCAAGCGCTAGCAGCGACTCAAAACCCTGTGGTTTACGCTCATAGGTGCTGAGAAATATTTTATTTAGCCTGTCAGGATGAATATCGATAGGGTTTAGATAATGGCGGCAAGGCAAGTCCAGAGTTTTCAGTTTCTTCAGTTGGCTTACAATTTTCTCTGGCTTTTCCTCAGCAGCAAGATGAGCAATGATATTCCTTGCTTGTGTGCTCTCCGAAGCTACTAGATTCAGCGCCTCGCCTCTGGCCTGGGAGCAGATAGCTGCCTCAGGTTCACAAACAAAATCAATGACTTTTTCTCCTAGCCAATGGTAGCGCCGGGCGTAGCGGTTAATTTCATTCATCCCTTGCTGAACCACCGCCCACGAGCCGTCTCTGGTAAAGAAGAAAGAATGGTGATAAAGCTGATAGCCGTCCTGAAGAGCTGAGTTGTCTACCTTAGCTGACATGCGGCTGGCATAAACCAGAGGCGATGGATGTACCTTTAGTAGATGGCCGAAGTTTTCTATCTCAACCGGGGTTTTTCGTGAAGTTCTGCCCTTGCCGCCGGCAACGAACAGGCCAAGTTCTCTTTCTAGCCCTCGCATTCCCTCTTTCAAAGCCCCGCAAACGGTGGTGGTAACACCGCTGGAATGCCAGTCGTAGCCCAGAACGCAGCCAAAGGCCTGGAACCAGAAAGGGTCTGAAAGGCGCCGCAGCATTTCCTCAGCACCAAACTCATCAACAATGACAACCGTGATTTCCCTGGCTAGCTGAGACATCCGCCCAAATAACCACGGAGGCACTTTGCCATAATGCAAAGGCAGATTAGCAATCCCCGTTCTCTGTCCCGAGCTAGGCATCTATCACCCCAAGGATATTATACAACAGCCTCACCCTAACGACATTGCTGTCAGAGCCCGAAAAGTCACATAGCCAAGGAATAAGAAAGATTTCATATCCTCCAGAGCTAGAACAACAAGCGAATTTCGCATATACTAGGCTATTGGGAATTCGCACGTTACTTGAGGACAAAACAATGGGATCAGATTCTATAATTGATAGTAGATTATTTATTAGACTCGATTTAGATATTTCTTTAAAGGCAAATTCTTTATTCCAAACTAATCCGAATAACAGAGCCCATTTAGCTAGTCAATTATTGCTCTATGACAGAATAATAATACCCACAAAGGATTTTGGAATCGTTCCTATATTAATAAATTGGCTAGGACTGAA
>JAUWHP010000013.1 GCA_030605765.1 Dehalococcoidia bacterium | reverse complement strand
GCCCTCCCCACAAACAAAAGGGGGTATACTATGTCACTGGTACAGCAGGGAATCCATACTGCCAGGAACAAGAACAAGAAGATAAAGGGAAGCAAAGGAATCCAGTCAACTACCCCGAATGCTGTAAAGTAGAATAACGATGCCCATGTGCTTAATAACACATGCCCGAAGTGCGGGATTCTGGTTGTTTGCTTCCGATAACCGATGGCGATACCAACTAACGCCAGCAGATTTATCCACCACTTCTCGATAAAAGGTATATGAAATTCCATTCGGACGCCAAGCAAATTTCCGCCCAGAAAAGGAATCACTGCATCACTCATAGTAGCTATCCCGATCGAGCCTGTCCAGCCAATCAAAAGCGCTAACCATAATTTGCACCTTTTATATCTGGCATACATTGCTGTAGTTGCAAGAGCACTTAATACGACATGGATTGGGTGCAGACTATAAAAAGCGATATAGGAAACCTGAGACGGAACGTTGCCATAAGCTATTATCGTCATGATTATGACGCCGCTAAGCGCTCCTAACGCAGTGTACGGAGCATGCGTTCTTAATTCTTTTACTATTCGCCTGAGCATCTTTTCTTACTGCTTTTTATAGCAATCGGAGCAAATTCCAGAAGACTCAGAAAGATGATATTCAGTGTGGAAACCAGAATTCTGAGCCAACTCGCTTTCATGTTGGCATAACTTGTCGTCAATAAATTCCTGAAGGGCTCCGCAGCAGCGGCAAACCATGAGCCGATGGCATCCTTGCTTGTCCCTTAGGGCACACTTCACAAACCCACCGCTGGATAATACCCTGTGAGCCAGGTTAAGACGACGGAACAGGTCGAGTATGCGGTAGATAGTAACATGATTCAGATATTTGCCCTGCTGGCGCAAAATCCTCTGTATGTCATAGGGAGAAAGAGGTTCTTGCGTTTCTTCCAGGGCCTTAAGCACCTGCTTCCGCGGCTTGGTTATCTTGTACCCCTGAGCCTGCAAAATCTGTATTGAATCTCGAACCACGAGCAATATTATATCGGGAGTTATCAATAAATGCAACATTGTTGCAATTAAGCTTTGGGCCAACTACTTACAACTTACTACGTTTATCGAAGCAAAGGATGAGTTAGAATCTCTGAAACCATACTATGCTTGGGATTCCCTCTTTGAATATAACCTGGGAGAAAATACCCTGCCCCAATATGAGAAAGAGTTTCTAAGGCTTCTATGTGCCCAAGGTAGGCAAGGATTTCCATGTTCCCCGGATAAGAAAATTCAGGTGAATTTCTTAAGGGCGAGGCCTGCTTAGTGAACTTCCTGTATCTTCTATCCCTTTTCTCTACCCTATTATCTTTTTGATTCCCTCAATAAATTCAGGGTATAAATCCTCGACTTCGCTGATGAAACTCTTGATTTTGCGCCATTTAATATCTAAATATTCGTGAACCACAATGTTTCTCAATTCGGCAAATTGAGGGAATCTCTCAGTAAAGGAGGGAGCAAAATAGAAAAGCCCCAATGTCTTTAAAGTGTCCTTATATGTTTGAGGGACTTCTTTCTTGTCCGAAGCCAGGACAATCTTTGCAATATCTAGAGAACCCATAACTAAATTTTCTACCCACCTTTCGACATTTCTCCTTTTGAAACGGTCCTTTCGATATTCGTCCCAAGTCAACCTCTTAAATTCTTCCAAATCTTTAAATTCCTGTTCCAGGAAAACCAAATGTTCGACAAGAATTGCTCTGTCCTCCGAGGATAAAGACCCTGCCCTCTCCCTTACTTTCCAGAAGTCATAAACAAAATTCCAAAAATCGATTGCTTCGTAGCTTGTCTTGCACAAGAGTTTCAAATATAACCTCCTGTCTTTTATGGCCAGAGGGAGCCCAGAATTCAAAATGCTAAAAACAAGCGAGGGGCGAGCTCGATTTAAAACCAGAAAATCAATATCCGCTTGCACAACGTCCACCAGATCAGACCAAATTTTATTTTCGTTGGGATAGCCATCTTCCTTTTCCAATTCTAGATACTCCCTGGGTTTGAAATAAACTCCAATATCCCAATCCGAACTATCCCGGTCCAGGCTTTTTGCCCGGGAACCAAAAAGGAAAGCCATCAATACTGATGACTCCCTTTCAAAATATCTCTGCAGAAGTTCTATTCTTTCTAAGTTAGAAGTACTTATCATTTTCAAATCTATTTGTTATATCTTAACACTAGTAGAAAAACGATGTTTAACCCAGCAATGCCTGAAGCAGCATTACCGCTGCCTCTTTATCCAGGGGCTGGTTATTGTTTCCACACTTTGGCGATTGGATGCAGCTAGGGCAGCCATCCTGACAGGGACATTCTTCAATCAACCTTAGAGTGGCTTGCCACAGCGTCTCTACTATCTCAAATCCTTTTTCAGCAATGCCAATGCCTCCAGGATAGGCATCATAGATGAATATTTCTGCCTTGCCTGTGTCGGGGTGAAAGGAAGTGGAAACCCCGCCAATGTCGTTTCTATCGCAAAGAGCAAACAAGGGAAGTACTCCAATGCTGGCATGCTCGCAAGCATGCAAACCACCACGAAGATTAAATCCAGCCTCGGCTATCCTGGCAACTGCCTTTTGAGGCAGGTCAAACCAAAAAGACGTGGTGGGAAAGCTTTGCGGTGGCAAATCAAGAGGCTCCTCTCCGACTACTTCCTCGGTGAATTGCCTTTTCTTCTTAAAGCCGACCACTGTAGTGGTAACATCAACGTCTCCTAAATAGACTTTCACCCCGCGGCAATCTTTTTCTTTAGCTATCTTCACAACCTTGAGGTCGGTGATTTCCTTAGTCTGTGTGTAGTAATTGACCGAAGTCAGCGTCGCTGCGGCCGTATGTCTGGCTAAATCAAGCTCAGTTATGAGATAGGATTCGCCCTGATGAAGATAGATAGCGCCAGGGTGTATTTGAAAGAAAGCCATGCTAGCCTCCACCGTTTCCAGTAATCGACCCTGGGAAACATCAATGACGGCATAGTTTTCCCCCGATGTGGCTCTTATATTTACATCTTGAGCCGGGTAAGTGATAGCTGGGGTGGGATACCACCTCTTCTGGTGTTTCCTTAATCTGCCTTCCTGTTCTAACTCAGCTAGCGCAGTGTCAACACCAGCGCCAAAGAGTTTCTCATCATCAAGAGGTTTCTCCCAAGCAGCACAGAGGAGATGGGGTTTTAAGATATGGGGGTTATTGGGATTGATTAAGGCATTGTCAAAATTTTTACCAAAAAAGAAATCCGGGTTGCGCATCAAATATTGGTCAAGCGGGTTATCCTGAGCGATAAAAAAGCTCAATGAGCTGTCCATACTTCGACCGCTACGCCCGGCCTGCTGCCAGGCGCTGGCGATACTCCCGGGATAGCCGGTGAGCACCGTGGCCTCTAAATCGCCAATATCTATGCCCAATTCGAGGGCAGTTGTGGCTACCAGGCCAAGGAGTTCCCCATTGAGGAACTGACGCTCAATTTGACGCCTATCCCGGGGAAGATAGCCCGCCCGGTAGGGACTGATTTTGCCAGACAGAGAGGGAGGGAGCTGTCCTTGAGTATAAATATAAACAAGCTCAGTCAGTTTACGACTGCGAGCAAAGACGAGGCTGCGAATATTATTCTGGATTAGCTCTGTAAGAAGGAAAGTAGCTTCGGTGTTGGAGCTATGCCGACTTCCCTTAGCCTCATCAATGAAAGGCGGATTCCAGAAAGCGAAATATTTCTCGCCGTGTGGTGACCCATCCCCAACAATTTCCTCAAAAGGCAGGTCAAGTAAATTTTGAGCATGCTCCTTTGGATTAGCAATGGTGGCTGAGCAACAAATAAACTGAGGGTTAGAGCCATAAAAACCGCAAATTCTGCGCAACCTGCGCAGAATGTTAGCCATATGGGAGCCAAACACACCTCGATAAACATGAGCTTCGTCTATTACCAGATACTTCAGGTGACGAAATAGCCTGGACCATGATTGGTGATTGGGTAAAACGCCAAGGTGGAGCATATCCGGGTTGGTGAGCAATACTCTGGCTTGTCTCTTTATGCTAGCCCTCTCGGTTTGCGGTGTATCGCCATCAAAAGTAGCTACCGCGGCTTCAGAGAGAAATTCCGGGCAGGCAAATTCCTTCAGACTCCTTAGCTGGTCCTGGGCTAGAGCCTTGGTGGGGAAAATGTAAACAGCACGGCTATCTTTATCGTTCAATATCGCCTCAAGCGTTGCCAGGTGATAGCACAGGCTCTTGCCACTGGCACTGGGTGTGGATACTATGACATTTTTCCCGGCCAAAATAGCATTCAACGCCTCTGCTTGATGGTGGTAAAGCGCCGGCATTCCTGAGGATTCAAGGCGTGCCCTAAGGTCAGGATGAAGAGGCTTGTCTAAGTTGCCAAAGATGGCATCTTGTGAAGGGATGTACTCAGTGTGAACGATCTGCTGCTTATAATGGCGCAAGGTGATAAGGTGGTGAAGAAAGGCAGCAGCATCCATCCGCAATTTAGAGATTCTTTAGCAACTCTACCTGCCATTCTGGCCCTGAACGAAGTGAAGGGGAAGAATCTAGAGACCCTTCTCTATCGCCCAGGGTGACAGATAACATCCTCAATTCAGAAAGCTGGGAAGATCTCTATTTCCGAACTCAGCAACTCCAGGCCAGGATAATTCTGCGTAATGAACTTCACCACGTTGGATAACGTTTCATCGGCATGCCTTCTATGGTTACTAACGCAAGTTACACCCAACGTAGCTAACTGCCATAAACCCTGATTATCAATTTCAGCTACGGAGACGTTATAGCTATTGTGTAGCCGTGTAACAATAGATTTAATTACCCGCCGTTTACCCTTAAGGGATTGATTCTCAGGGAGGCGAAGCTCTATTTGGCATACACCGACATTCACCGGCTAATGATCAGGCTTCCTGCTGCTGTTGTTTAATCTTGCTATAGCATTCACTGCAGTAAACTGGTCGCCCTTCTCTAGGCTCAAAGGGTACTTCAGTTTCACATCCGCAATCTGCGCATGTTACCTTGTACATTGTTCTTGGGCCATATCTGCCATACCTTCGTTTAGCTTCGCGGCAATCTGGACAACGAGTAGGTTCATGTTGCAAACCACGCGATTGATAAAACTCCTGTTCACCGACAGTAAAGACGAAAGTTTTATCGCAGTCCCGACAAGTTAAAGTTTTGTCTTCTTGAGCCACTGCATACCTCCTGTGTTATGTATAATCTTACCTCGTCTGGTTGCAGTCTCCACCGGCTCAAGATTTCTACTAAATAGTTACCTGAGACTCTTCGGAACAACAACCCTCACCAAGGTTTTACTCGACTTATCTTAATATACACGGGGGGAATATACTAGTCAAGAGCCCCAATTGACTTGACAAGAAAGGGGGCATATCATAACATTGTTAGGCGTAACTAACAAATGCTGGAGTGATGAACGATGGTAAAGCCACAGGTAGAAAGGCAAAATACACCCAGCATGGAAGATTATCTTGAGGCAATAGCCATGCTTCGTGGCGAGGATAAAGTAGCAAGGGTGAGCCAGATCAGCCAAAAGCTGAAGGTAAAAATGCCCAGCGTTACCTCTGCCCTGAGGAAGCTTTCAGAAAAGGAACTCGTGTTGCATCAGAAATATGGATACGTAGAGCTTACTACCGAAGGCGATAAGATGGCTAAGGACATAATTCGCCGCCATAAAGCACTGAGCCGCTTTTTTACTGAGATATTAGATATTGAGAGAGAAACGGCTGAGGAGGATGCCTGCAAGATTGAACATGTAATTAGCCCGCTGGGCCTTGAAAGAATAATTAAGTTCATAGAATTTGTAGAGGCATGCCCACAGGGAGAAGTCAATCTCCCCAAAAGATATAAACATTACCTGGAACCTGGAGAGCTTCCTGAGGATTGTCTGGGAAAAGGCTTGAGAGAGAGAAAGTGAGAAAGGCAATTTTTTTTGTTACTCATCAATTAGCCCTGCCTAACTCCCAAATATTTTTTAGCGAATTCAATACATTAACGATTCAAGGTATTGAGTGGCTGTCAATGCGTTTTTCACTATTGTAGTCAGGGTAAGAGAGAATCACGAAGTAGGTGACTGCATTCAGAAGAATTAAGGCCACTATTGGGAAAATCATGTTAGAACATTTTGGAAATAGGAGATAAATCATGGCTATGTATCCAGGTGAGCAAATACCCTTGCGCCAGATGAACATTGGCCAGACTGGCACCGTAATTAGAATTCTAGGGGGGCGGGGCCTGATGCTCCGCCTGGAAGCTTTAGATATCAGACCAGGGAAAAAGGTGACTAAAATAAGTTCCACTTTCCTTCGCGGTCCAGTTACTCTGAGGGTGGATAACACCCAGGTGGCTGTTGGTTTTGGTATGGCCAATAAAATAATAGTCAAAATAGATCAATTCCTGCCTGGGAACTTTGCTGGAAGATGATGCGGATCCTGCTTGTGGGTAACCCCAATGTGGGAAAGAGCGCTCTCTTCTCTCGAATTACCGGTACGCATATCATCGCTTCAAACTATCCCGGCACCACTGTGGGATTTACTAAAGGATTCCTTAAATTAGGAGAAGACCAAGTCCAGGTTATCGATGTCCCTGGTACTTATACCCTTGAACCAATTTCTAAGGCAGAAGAGGTAGCTGTGGAGATGCTCAAAGACGGGGATTTAGTCATAGATGTTGTCGACGCTACCAATTTGGAGAGAAATCTTAATCTAACCCTGCAGTTGTTGAAGAGACAAATTCCGGTAATAGTTGCCCTCAACATGTGGGATGATACCCATCACCGAGGCATAAATATCAATGTTGGTAAGCTGGAAGAACTTCTCGGGGTGCCAGTTGCTCCTACAGTAGCGGTAACCGGGCAAGGAATAAAGGGATTAATCGGGCGTCTTCCCGAGGCGAAGGTGCCTAAAACCACTTATTCTGGTAGCGATGAACGATGGGCAAGAATCGGCGATATCGTTAAGCAGGTACAATCGTTAAGTCATCACCACCATACATGGTATGAACATCTGGAAGATGCCAGTAATGATCATATAGGCGGAATTTTTATTGCCCTGCTGGTTCTCTCTGCCAGCTTCTGGTTCATACGATTTGTTGGTGAGGGAATTATTAGCTACATAGCTGAGCCCCTATTCGAATGGTTGTGGACGCCACTGCTGATGAAATTGAGCCTTGTTTTGGATTCTGGCGGCTTCTGGCACAACATACTGATAGGCAAACTTATCAATGGGCAAATCGACTACTCTCAATCCTTCGGCTTGCTTAGCACTGGATTCTATATCCCCCTGGGTGCGGTATTGCCATATATCGTTTCTTTTTATCTGGTATTGGGGATGCTGGAGGATGTTGGCTATCTGCCCCGTTTGGCAATATTAATGGACACCCTGATGCACAAATTAGGGCTACATGGCTATGCCATTATCCCCACCATCCTCGGCTTCGGGTGTAATGTGCCCGGGATTATGGCAACTCGTATTTTAGAGAGTCGCAAAGAAAGATTTATCGCAGCTACTCTGATTTCCATCGGCATTCCATGTGCAGCATTACAGGCTATGATAATAGGATTGGTGGGGCAGCATGGAGGGCAATACGTAGCCATGGTCTACGGCAGCTTGTTTGTATCCTGGCTCATTATAGGGTTCATACTTAACCACGCTGTCAGAGGATTTAGCCCTGAAATTCTAGTGGAGATTCCTCCCTATCGTTTGCCGCTGTTGCGAATCATTGCTGAGAAACTCTGGCTACGAGTCCATGGTTTTATCAAAGAAGCTTTGCCTGTAGTTCTTGGCACTGTGCTGGTGATAAACATTCTCTACGCCATGGGGATCTTCAATTCTATTGCTAACGTCGCTGCTCCCGTACTGACCAACTTGCTGGGGCTGCCCAAGGAAACAATTGTTGCACTGGTTGTTGGTTTTTTACGTAAAGATGTAGCTATAGGCATGCTGGCACCACTGGCATTAACTGCAAAACAACTGGTTGTCAGCGCGACGGTTCTGGCTATGTTTTTTCCTTGTGCGGCTACTTTTGTGATACTGGCTCGAGAGCTAGGAGCAAGGGACACGCTCAAAGCCGCTGGAATAATGATAGCGGCAGCACTAACCATGGGCGGTTTGCAGAACCTCATCCTGTAGGGCACAGGACAGAGTAATGATTGGTCCGTAAAGCCAGATAATCACTTGTTTTTCTGGCCAGCGAATAATTCAAGCGTACAATAGAGAAAATTCCTGCCCTTCATCCTGAACTGGGGTGCCAACGAGATATTTTATGCAGATTAAGATAAAATCTATTCCAACCTTTTGGGGGAAAGAGTGCTGCTAGAGCTATCAGTTGAGAACTTCGGCATAATCCGCCACATAACGTGGCGGCCGACATCACGTCTCAACATTCTCACAGGTGAAACTGGAGCCGGGAAATCTCTAATAATCGATGCCATCGAAGCTCTGGTGGGGAAAAGAGTGGGAGAGGAAGTTATTAAGGCAGGAGCTGACCACACCAGGATCGAAGGAGTTTTTAGGGTTGGAGAAAATTCCTCTCTAGCAAAGCTCCTAACAGAGTGTGAGCTTGAAGGTGAGGATACCCTTATCCTGACTCGCGAAATTGAAAGAGGTAAGCGCAATTTCAGCCGCGTCAACAGGCGCCCGGTTACACTTCGCTTGCTTCAGGAGATTGGGGGCTTGGTGATAGATATTCATGGACAAAGCGACCACATTTCCCTCAACAACCTACATCGGCAATTACTTCTCCTCGACCGCTATGCTAATGTCAAAGAATTGCGTCAGGAGGTAGAAGACAAAACGGAAAAGCTTTACAGGCTAAAGACAGAGTTCAAAACTTTATCAGAGGATGAGCACGAGGTAAAACGCCGCAGTGAGCTGCTAAGTTTTCAAGTTCATGAGATAAAGGGAGCCAAAGTTCACGAGGGCGAGGACGAGGCACTGCAAGGGGAAAGCATCACCCTCTCCAACACAGAAAAACTAAAATCTCTCTCTCTGGCAGCTTATCAGCATCTTTATGAAAGCGAGACTTCCCACCCCTCAGCTGGTGACAAAATCGGCGAAGCAATACGCTGTCTCAAAAGTCTCGTTCAAATAGATGCCAGTTTGAACAAGCTTCTAAAAGAATTGGAAAGCGCCTCCTATCAAATTGAGGATGCGGCACAGGTATTGATGGCATACCAGGATGGGCTTGAGTACGACCCAGCGCGCCTGGAACTGGTTGAACAGCGTCTGGACCTAATCCGAAATCTGAAGCGAAAGTATGGCAATAGCATCACTGAGATAATACAGCATGCTGATAAAGCGGAAGAGGAGTTAAATCAACTAGGCTTTCAAAGTGAAAAGGAAACTCAACTGCAAGAAGAATATACAACACTCAAGAAGGAAATCGAGGTATTGTGTTACGAACTGTCTGGAATTCGCCATCAGGCCGCTGAGAAACTGGCTAAGGAGATAAAGAAGGAGCTTAGCCATTTGAGCATGGCTCACGTTGGTTTCCACATCCTGTTTTCTCAGTTTGACACAGGAGATGAACTTAGTCTCCCCGATGGGCGCACGTGTACCTTCAGTAAAAACGGGATAGACAAAGTGGAATTTCTGGTTTCTACTACTCCAGGAGAGCCGCTTAAACCTTTAGCCAAAATTGCTTCTACTGGGGAGACATCCCGTCTCATGTTAGCAATAAAAAGCGTTCTATCCAGGGCAGATGCCACGCCAACACTGATATTCGATGAAATTGATATCGGTATTGGCGGCAGAAGTGGGGAAGTGGTGGGGAAAAAACTTTCGACCCTGAGCAAAGAACACCAGGTTATCTGCATTACCCATCTACCGCAAGTGGCAGCATTGGCCGATGCTCATTTCGTCGTGCGCAAAGACGTTCTCCAGAATGGCGCTACTGCCACGATTACGGAGCTTTCCAATCAGAACAAGCTTGAGGAAATCTCTGCAATGTTAGGCAGCATGAGCAACCCAACTCTTGAGAGCGCCCAAGAACTTTTAGAAAAGGCAGCAGTCTGGAAGAAAAACCAGTATCAATAATCAGCAGCAGAAATAAACATGGGTTTACTTTCCACAAGTTGCGCAACTGAGGGCGGAACATGTGCTACAAGGGTTGCTTCCTCCAATCGCCGTAGACGTTCCCTCAACATTGCCAGAAGGAGCATTGAAGGAGGAAACAATCCGATTGGCGCTGCCATGGCAATTTGGGCAAAGAGCAGCTTCCCCTGATTGGTCGAAAGAACGAAGCAGCTCAAATTTGAAATTACAATGAGCGCAGAAATATTCATAAATGGGCATGCTCACCTCTTTCTTAGACAGCGACTACTTCTTTAACCTCAGGTATTTCCTCTTTGAGCACTCGCGCTATCCCATTCTGCAAAGTCATGGCAGCCATAGGACAACCACTACAGGCACCGGTCAGCTTCAGCTTAACCACACCATCCTTCACATCAATCAACTCAACGCCCCCTCCATCAGCCGATAAAGAAGGCTTTAT
>JAUWHP010000032.1 GCA_030605765.1 Dehalococcoidia bacterium | reverse complement strand
ACACCTTTCGCACCCCTTACGTAACAGGCCGTCCCCATACAAATATTTACAACATGCTTCCCTGGGGGAAATAGTCGAAAGAAGTTGTAGAAGCTCACAATTCCATATACTTTGCTTACTGGTACGTTCAATCTATCTGCGATTAACCTCTGGCCTTCCACCGGAACATATCCAAGCTGGCTCTGTATACCCTGTAATATTTTCACTAACTGTTCTGGGTTCTCTCCATCATTCTTGATGATGTTGTCGATTGTTATGATTTCGTCCTTTGTCAATTTGCTAGCCTTTTCCAAATCTTACCTCCAGCTTTTTATTTGAACTCCATATGAGCTTAATTGCAAAGACTAGATTGTCTCATTTTGCGCTACCTAGGTCAACAGCATTGACACGGCATAGTGCGGTGCCCAGGATACACTATACAAATCGGACGCTTGGGCCACAGGGCTGCATTGCGCAATATAAAGGCTTGAAAGAAAACAGAGGCAGTGTACAATGTATGGCAGATTCGACTAATAAGAGGGCTAAAGAACAGGTGTTAGGAGAGATGCCATGGCAGAATTAGCAAGGGTTGAAATGCAAAGAGTAGGGAATCAACATAGGGAAGTTGACTTTGATACAGTTGCTTTGGAGGCTGAAGTTCTCTTTAGACTCAACGATAAGCACTACAGGACATTTTATTGTTTACCAACTTATCTAGAGGAGATGGTCCGGGGATATCTAATCTCTGAGGGAGTATGCAGCCTATGTGACATAAAGGATATAAAAGCTAGGTCACATGGGGAGAGATTTGTGGTTGAAGCTGTCGTTAACAGCCGCAACATAAAACTGGATGAAATCAAATCAGCGATAAAGATAAGTGTAGCTGATATCTGGGCAGCAGTAGAGAAGCTCAATGGATCCAGTATTCTATACATGGAGACCGGAGGCACTCATGTTGCCGGGATACTTAGCAGGCGTGATTCAGTCTTTGCTGAGGATATAAGCAGACACTGCGCCATAGATAAGGCCCTTGGCCTTGCATTCCAGAAAGACATGAGCATTGCCAGGAGTGTATTAATAGTATCATGTAGGCAGACAGCATCAACAATCAGTAAAGCAATCTACAGCCGAATCCCTATAGTGGTAAGTATCTCAGCCGTTACCGGCCTGGCTATAGAGAGTGCACGGCAGTATGGTATAACCCTTATCGGATTTGCCAGAGAACACAGGCTCAATATTTATTCTCATGAAGAAAGAGTCATCGGGAGCGGCTAGCCGGGATATAAGCCTAATCGATAGATTCTTCAGGTATGCGGGATGCTAACATCAATCATCCTTGCTGGAGGGGAAAGCCTGCGGCTGGGCAGGTGTAAAGCAATGGAGACTATCTGCGGCAAGCGGCTGATCGAGCGTGTCATCGGACGGCTGAAGACATTAAGCAGCCAGATTCTGATAGTAACCTCTCAAGAGCAGCCTGGCTTTCCAATCACTCGTGAGGCAGAAATTGTAGTAGATATTTATCCTGGCAAGGGCCCTCTGGCGGGTATATATACAGGACTGCTTGCTTCTGAGCTTCCCTATAGTATCGTTGTTGCCTGTGACATGCCTTTCCTTAATGTTGAGCTATTGCGTTATCTGATTGAATTATCCGAGGACTTTGATGCTGTTATCCCTCGATTAGAAGAGGGGATGATTGAGCCTCTGCATGCTATATACTCCAGGAGCTGCATAAATCCAATAAGAACAGAATTGGAGCGAGATCATTTGAAAATCAGACAAGCGCTTGACATTCTGCGTGTCAGGTATGTAGAGCGGGAGGAATGTCAGAGATTTGACCCTCAACTCTTAAGCTTTTTCAATATAAATTCCCTAGCGGATTTGAAACAAGCCACTGCGGTTGCCATGAAGGAGTAGAATTAGCTTTAGAAATGGAAGCGACTTGAATATTACCCTCTAGAAGACAAGAAAATGAAATAATTTATCGTTTACCTGTGAGTTCGTCACATAGATAGGTGGCCTGGCCTGGTTTAAATAGATAGGTAATAAATTAGGGCGTAGGCTAATTATGTCTAAAATGGAAAACCGGCCTCTAGACAGCAGGGCTGTAAATCGATATAATAAGCCGCGTGTCGGGCTTTTCAGAAGTCAGTAATAAAAATAAAAAGGATGGAGTATGGAAAAGACAGACGTATTAATCATAGGTGGTAGTGCTGCGGGCCCTGTTGCGGGCGTAACAGCAAGAAAACACTACAAGGATTCCAGGGTAACGGTCATCCGAAAAGAAAAAGAAGGGCAGGTATTAGTTCCCTGTGGCATTCCCTACATTTTTGGAACGGTGGGAGCACCCGAAAAAAACATAATACCAGACGCATTACTTTCGGGAAATAATATCGACTTAATCGTTGACGAAGCCACCTCCATAGATAGGGAAGCCAAAACGGTTACCACTGCAAAAGGAAACTCTGCAGGATATGAAAAGTTAGTGTTAGCTACTGGGGCGGCACCAATCAAGATTCCCATACCGGGCAGGGATTTGGAAAATGTTTTCTTCGCCATAAAGGATGTGGATTACTTAAATGGGTTGCTTAAGGCGCTTGATGGGGTTAAAGACGTAGTCATTATCGGAGGTGGATTTATAGGCCTCGAATTCGGTGATGAATTAAGGAAAAGAGGCTTGAATATCACCATTGTGGAAATGTTGCCTCACTGCCTTCAACTTGTCTTCGATGAGAATTTCTGCGCTTCAGCAGAGGACAAGTTGAAGGAAAGAGGGATAAATATAAGAACAAATGCTAGGGTAGAAGCAATTTTGGGGCAGAAAAAGGTTACAGGGGTAAAACTTGCTGATGGAGAGCAATTGAAGGCAGATTTAGTATTCATGTGCATCGGGGTACGCCCCAGCACTGAACTGGCTCAAAAAGCAGGGCTTCAAATAGGAGAAACTAAGGCGATATGGGTTGATGAATACGGCAGAACAAGTGACAAAGATATTTTCGCGGCCGGAGATTGCGCCGAGAAGAGGTCTTTCTTTACAGCGAAAGCTTCTGCTTTAAAACTTGCTTCTATCGCTACAACTGAGGGCAGAATTGTTGGTGCCAATCTATTCGAATTAAGAAGGAGGAATGAGGGGATAATTGGAGGCTTTGCCACGGTCATAGGAGATTCGGGTCTAGGCTTAGCAGGTCTTACCGAGACACAAGCGAAAGCAGCAGGTTTCGAGATTGCCACAAGTGAAGCCAAGACCCCGGATAAGCATCCAGGCTCTATGCCTGGTGCTAAACAGTTCGCAGTTAAGCTGGTGTTTGAGAGAGCAAGCCAGCAAATCCTGGGTGGCCAGGTTAGCGGTGGCTCAACCGTGGGAGAAGTTGTTAATGTTCTGGCAGCTTTGATACAAAACAGAACGAGGGCTAATGAAATTGCCACTTTTCAATATGGTACTCATCCTTTCTTTACCCCTTCGCCTATAGTTTATCCGATTGCGAATGCTGCGGAGGCAGCACTGCTTATGATGTAACCCTGTGAGCTAAACACATGGCATAGGAATAAGGGACTGCCGTTGTTAGCTGCTAAGGGAGATAAGGATTGATATTCATCAAGCAACACAAATGGGAGTATAAATGGAAAACAAAGTCATCGAAAAACAAAATATGAGCCTGCTCGTCAATAGCCTTACCAGTGCAGAGGGGGCGGAGGTAATAGGGCCCAGGAGGAAAGACGGCAAGTATGCCTTTGGTAAAATCGCTGATGCCAGTGAATTATGCCTCGATTACGACACCACCGTGCTGCCGCCAAAAATGTATCTCCTGCCTCCAAAGGAAACACTTATTACGTTTAAATTAGAGAAAGAATACAAAGTTGAGCCAGTTATCGAGGATAAGTCGGTAATTCTCTTTGGAGTTCACCCGCATGACATTAAGGCCATTGAACTCTTAGATGCTACATTTTCTGCTACTAATCCTGATGTTAACTACCTCTCCAGAAGAGAGAAAATTACCGTAATTGGCGTTGATTGCTTGAACCCTAACCCCAATGCTTTCTGCGCCAGCCTGGGCACAGCTATTGCCGAAACTGGATTCGATTTGTTGCTAACCGATATTGGAGATAGGTACGTAGTAACTATTGGCAGCAGTAAGGGGAAGGAACTACTTAGAGAACATGCTGAGACAAGAGAGGCAAGCCAAGCAGAATTAGCACAGCGTGACGTCGAGCGGCAAAAGGCACTAGCGAATTACAAGGTGAGTCTCAAAATGCCACCAGAAGAGATACCTAAGTTACTGGATAAATCTTGGGATAGCCATGTGTTTGAAGAAAGAAGCGAAAAATGCCTTAATTGCGGTTCTTGTGTTATGGTATGCCCTACCTGTTTTTGTTTCGATGTTCAAGATGATGTAGCCCTTAATCTTAAGCAGGGTGAGCGTTATCGCCAGTGGGATGCCTGCATGTTAACCGATTTTGCCCTGGTGGCTGGAGGGGCCAATTTTAGAGAGGACAAGAAAAGCCGACTCCGGCATCGTATGTATCGGAAAGGGAAGTATTTGTGGGAAAGATATGGCAAACTGGGCTGTGTCGGGTGTGGAAGATGCGCCTCCGCTTGTCTTGCTGAAATTGCCAGCCCTGCTGAAACCTTTAACCTGCTAAAGGAGGAGAGCAAATAGAATGATTACTGAAGAAATTACACGAACATCTATTTACCTACCACAGCTTGCTGAACTAATAAAGGTTAAATCTATAGCCGAGAGGGAAAAACTCTTTGAGTTTAAGCTGCAAGACGCGAAGGAGCTGGGCCACAAGCCGGGCCAATTCGTTGAGGTTTCCCTTTTAGGTATCGGTGAAATGCCCGTTTCCGTCTCATCTTCGCCAACAAAGAAAAGTAGTTTTGAGCTAGCAGTACGGAATGCAGGCAGTGTCAGCAATGCCCTCCATAATTTAACAGAGGGAGCTACGGTAGGCATTAGAGGACCTTTCGGTAAAGGGTTTCCGCTGGAGAGCCTTAAAGGCAAAGACATCCTAATAGTAGCTGGCGGCATAGGCTTGTTCCCTCTACGGTCCTTGATCAACTACATTCTGGATAAAAGGGATGAATTTGGGAGATTCATCATCCTATCAGGCTGCAGAACTCCGCGCGAGCGCGTGTTCGTCAATGAACTTGGTCAATGCCAAAAAAGGCAAGATGTGGAGCTCCTCGAAACAGTGGACAGGGGCGATGAAGAATGGACCGGAAATGTGGGCATGATAACTACACTTTTCTCCAAAGTTACTGTAGCCCCCCAGAACACCTTCGCTATCGTGGTAGGCCCACCAGTGATGTACAAGTTTGTAGTAGCCGAATGTAAGAAAAAAGGCCTTCGTGACGAGCAAATTTTGCTGTCCCTGGAGAGGAGGATGAAATGTGGCGTAGGCAAATGTGGACATTGCCAGATTAACGGTGTCTATGTCTGTCAGGAAGGGCCAGTTTTCACCTATGCTGAGATTCTGAAACTCAGGGAGGCGATTTGAACGAAACCAAAGCTGGGCTTTTTTGATTCTACCGGGTGCGAAGGCTGCCAGCCAGAGGGCCTCAATTTTTGGGATTGAGGACCACGAACTTTGGACTTTTATCCAAAACTATGAACATTCTTCATCGCTGACAGGCATTATTCTGAGGTTTCCGATGACAATTTGATGGAATATTTGAGCCGAGAGCATGTCCAGCGCCTCTGTATTTATTGGCTGGATCAACCTGTTCTAAGACAAGATTTACAACTTTCGGTATAGCCTCTTTCACCTTGCTCGTCATTTCTTCAGTAACTCTGGCTACTTCTCTAGTGCCTACAGCAAAGACTGTGACTTCTTCCGGCATCTCCATAGGGAAAAGCTTCTTCCCTATCTCAATCGTAGTAGCGAGATTGAAATGGTGTGGCGAGATAGCCGAACACGACGGGTCACAAACATTCTCCGGCTTAATCCTATATATTTCCCCTACTTCTCCAACCTCAGTCATAATTGCATCAATCACAACCAACCTATCGTATCCAACAATAAGCTCCAGTAGATTTAAGCCATCTACACTGACGTCCCTCACATCGATATTCTCATCTCTAATTTCTCTGGCTAATTCCTGCGCCACATGAACGCCTATGCCATCATCCCCCAGAATCAAATTACCTATACCTAAAATGAGAGTCTTAATGCTAATTCCTCAATATCTGGCGAACATTTCCATCTGGCTCACAAATAGCGATTTCTAAAGGCATATGGCCCAGGGCATGCGACGAACAGGAGAGGCAGGGATCATAACAACGAATAGCAACCTCAACGCGATTGAGTATCCCTTCTGTAAGTCTTCCATCCTTAATAAACTCTCTAGCTACTTCATAAACAGCGCGATTCATAGCCAAATTATTATTACCAGTGGCTACAATCAAATTGACCTTGCGTATCTTACCACTTTGCTCTACCCAATAATGGTGGAAAAGCGTCCCTCTGGGGGCTTCAATTACTCCTATGCCCTCATCGTTAATGTGGCTGGATTTGACCCATATGTCCTTTCCGCAAATGAGTTCATCCTCTACAAGCGACTTTATCTCTTCAGCACAATTAAGCATCTCAATCAATCGAGCATAGTGGTAGTATAGTGAGCCCTGCACTACACCATTTTCACACAGCCCCTTGAAATTCTGAAACTCCTTATTGGCTAGAGAGGTAGTACATCCATCGGCAACATTAAGTCGCCCTAAAGGCCCTACGCGGTACATTCCACCGGGGTATCCCAGCTTCTTGTAGTAAGGGAACTTAAGGTAAGTCCAATCTTCAACCTTTTCTTCGATGATGGAAAGGTAATTTTCAGGGGCTACCTTATCTTCCAGAGCAATGCCATGACCATCCCGCAATCTAAGTTTCCCATCATAATACTCGACGTTGCCCTTATCATCTATGAGCCCAAGATATGCACTGTCAAAATCGGCAAAGCTGGCAACCATCTCAACATGCTGAGCACGGTAATCCTTGAACAGGTCAATAGCGAACTGGCAGTCAGCAATAACTCCATCCACCTGGCTCAGAATTTCAACACGCTTATCAGGACTAAGGGCTTTACTCATCCCCCCAGGGATAGCGGCATTGGGATGAATCCTCTTATCCCCAAGCATTTCTATTATCTTCTGGCCGAAGGCACGAATCTTCACTCCTTTCTTGGCAATTTCCGGCATTTCGGCAATGAGGCCCATGATATTTCGTTTAGCCGGGTCAGCATCCATACCGAAGAGCAGGTCAGGGCTGGCCAAGTAGAAAAAATGAAGCGCATGAGATTGGACAATCTGTGCCATATGAATTAGCCTACGTAGATTTTCTGCTGTAGGTGTCAGTTTCACCCCCAAAATAGCATCTCCAGCCTTAGCTGAAGCGAGGTGATGGCTTACCGGGCAAATACCACAGATGCGGGCAGTAATAAGTGGCATCTCCCAGAACAGCCGCCCCTCACAAAACTTCTCAAATCCTCGCACCTGAGTAACGTGAAACCTGGCCTTATCCACATTGCCCGCATCATTAAGCAGGATGGTTACCTTGCCATGCCCCTCTATGCGAGTAACTGGCTCAATAACAATCTTTTTAGTCATAATATCCCCCTTTGTCTAAAACCTTAATCAAACCTCATTATCTCGCTTGGAACTATCGGAATCCTGCCCTCCAGAAGCTCAGTTAGAGCGTAGTGGATAGCTTTAGGGCTAGGCGGGCAGCCAGGCACATAACAATCGACCTTAACTACCTCGTTTATTGGCCTCACCTTTGTAAGTGGTGGTATATCTTCCGAAGAAGGAACCTTACCATCTTTAGTACTTTCAGTCTCAATGTAATACCTGCGCAGAACTTCTTCTGTGCTGAACAGGTTACGCATACTAACTATGCCACCGAAACAAGCACAATCACCCCACACCATCAGTATCTTGCAGTTGGCGCGTAAGTCTTTGGCTACTTTCTCATCATGCTCATTGCTCACCGCCCCTTCTATAATCCCTAAATCAACTGGCGAAAATTCTTTAATATCAGTTATGGGAGTAGCGGTGAGTTCTATTGCGCCTGCCAAATCAATAAGTGCCTCATCCAAATCCAGAAAAGACATATGGCACCCAGAGCAACAATCCAACCACGCTGAAGCAACTTTTATCTTTGCCACTATTAACCTCCTAGCTTAGAATCAATTTGTGACCCAATCTCCTGGAAATTTCTATTATTATCTCTTGGTCCTGAAGCAGGCCATCCTTAGGTTGAAGCACCTGTTTTAACTCGAGAGCACGCCCATCCATGCTCACACATTTGCCCTGCCTTTCCGCCCATATCGGCGAGGGTAGAACCACATCGGCCATAGATGTAACAGAGGAGTAATAACTTGCTTGCACTACCAGGAAATCTACCCCGCCAACCCAATCCAATAATTCCTTGCCGTCACGCTCATCGGCCAGAAGGAGATACAACCCTTTCGGCTTGTCTTGCTTTATACCCTTGGCCAACCCTAATTCCCAGGCGCCGCGACTATTAACACACGGTTTAAGTGAGATAACCCTTAGCTTATCTCCCACCTTATTTCCGGTTATATTAGCCAAATTTAGAAGAGTAGTAATCGAGCCAGCAGCCTGGCTCCGCAGCAACTCTTCTCCGTAGATGATAACGCCCCGCTCAGCTCTGCCGTATAATTCTGCGGCTAATTCCAATCTCTTCCTCTCTATACTTGTAATCCGGCTCACTTCGCCTATCTCGTACCGGCTCAGAGACCGAAAAAACTCTCCTCCTGTCCTATCTTGTCGAGCCAGGCAATTATCAATAATAATCTTAGCCAGAAAATTAAGGATATCTTCTTCATTACCCGCCTCAGGTTTAAGCCAAAGTTCAGTCCAAAGAGGAAAAACATCTCTGGATGAGTCTATTACTATTAATTTTGCCTTCCTTCGGTTCAATGCTCGACGAATGAAAGTACCTATTATAGGATTGGTTTTCTCCGGATCGGCACCTACTACAACAATGCAATCTGCCTCCAGTATTTCCTCAATAGGACACTCGATGCCTAATCCCTTTCCATTATTCTGAAATCGTTTAATGCCCTCACTAATTACCCGATAGCCTGCCCCATCGATGGTATCAATCGAGTCGCTACCCAATACCTCACCAACAAATTTATTGAATAAAGCAATGGTCTCAGTCGGAATCCTTGTAGATATCATACCGGCAAAGCCGTCTTTTGTCACGGCTAATTTCTCAGCGATTACCTGCACCGCCCTAGATAGGCTACATTCCTCCAGCTCGCCCTCTTTGTTTCGGACCAAGGGTGAACCTATCCTGGGTGGGGTTGGCTCAAGCAACTCGAAGCGCCCCATCCGGCACAGTGGCCCTCTTGGCTCCGTTAACCTTGGCGCTTCAATCCTCACCAAGTTATTGTCTTTCACCAGCACATTCAACTCACAACCTACACCACAACCAGGACAAACGGTGGTTATCTGTTGGCACTCATCCGTTTTGCCTTTGTAAAGGCTGAGCTTACTGAAAATAGCACCAGTAGGGCATGCCTGCACACAAGCACCGCATAAAAGGCAAGATGATTCACCCAATGATTGCTCCATGTCGGCAGCTATCAAGGTTTTCCAGCCTCGATGACTGAAATCTAAGGTACGACTTGCCGCTACTTCATTACAAGCTCGAACACACCTGCCGCAAAGGACACAGCGGTTATGGTCTATCACCAGGTAATCACTTAATGAATCCACCGATAAAGAAGGAAAGGTATAAGGGTAACGGACATTGTCCATCTGATATCGATAGGCCAGTTTCTGTAGCTCACAATCTCCGCTCTGCTCGCAGAACATACAGAAATGATTGCGCTCGGTGAAGAGGAGCTCAAGTATCTGCCGGCGATATTTCTCCAGCTGCTCAGTGTCGGTTTTCACCACCAGTCCATCCCTGGCAGGATAAGTACAGGAAGGAACTGGCCTCCTCTCTTTTTCAATTTCAACCACACACATTCGGCAGGCCCCGACATCGCTTAATCCGTCAAGGTGGCAGAGAGTAGGCACATCAATACCATTAGCCTGGCAAACCTCAAGAACAGTGTCTCCCTTCTTTCCCTTAACTTGCCTGCCATTGATTGTCAAGTTGATCTCATTCATCGTTTAACCTCCAACCTCAAGATCGCATCTTAGGCACCTCGACGCCTCTTCTATGGCTTCGTCGCGGCTATAAGGCAAAGTAATTTCCTTAAATGACGTTCTTCTCTCGCTCATGGCGATTTCAGAACTCTTAATCCTGGCTCTTTCTTGTGTTTCTTCATCGCTAGGTGGTACAGAAGAGATAGCAATCGGTTTATATCCATCGCGCTCCACCAGCGGTGAAAGCTCCTTCCCTTGAAGATATCTTTTTATGGAAGAGGCCGCTCTCTGCCCGGCAGCAATAGCTTCGATTACTGTCTGGGGGCCAGTTACCGCATCTCCACCAGCAAAAACCCCTTCTCTACCAGTAGCCAATGTTCGTCGGTCGGCCACTACTGTCCCGCCCCTTCCTGTTTGAATTTCGCCGTTCTTGATAAAAGAGGTATCAGGTCTTTGGCCTATAGCTTCTATAACCATATCTGTATCCACCACATATTCAGAGCCTTCAATAGCATGAGGAGTTCTTCTGCCACTTCGGTCAAATTTCTTCAGGTCCATACGGATACACTCAAGCCCGGTAACCTTCCCATCATTACCCAAAATTCTGCCAGGGGCTGTCAGGAAATGGAAATGGATTCCCTCTTCTTCGGCAGCTTCTGTCTCTTCAGGTATGGCGGGCATATCCTTCTTTTCACGCCTATAAAATATGTGTACCTCGCCAGCACCCTTTCTTAAAGCCACCTTGGCAGAGTCGATAGCCGAGTTACCACCACCAATAACAGCCACTTTCTTACCCACCTGTACTTCTCTGCCTAAATTGACCTCTCTGAGAAACTCAATACCGTCATAGGCTCCAACCAGGTCTTCACCTGAAATATCCGCCTTCGTCCCTTTATGAGCACCAGTAGCAATAAACACTGCTTTATAGCCGTCCTTAAACAATGATTCAATGTCGCCAATGGGTGTGTTTAGCTTTATATCTACCCCGAGCTTTTCTATCTCATGGACTTCTTTTCTCAGGATATCATTAGGCAGGCGGTATTCAGGGATACCCACAGCAAGCATTCCTCCAGCCACTGGGAGAGCCTCAAACACGGTAACCGGGTACCCTTCCAAGGCAAGGTCCCAAGCTGCTGATAGCCCGGCTGGGCCAGCCCCAATGACAGCTACCCTCTCCTCTTGCCTTTCCTTTATCTCGGGAACATACTCAATTCCCATCTTAAAAGCGTAGTCAGCGACAAACCTCCTAAGATCCTTGATGGCTATTGGATCATCAATCTGACCTCGCCGACATTTAAATTCGCAAGGGTGATGACACACACGACCACAAATCGAGGGAAAAGGATTGCGCTGCTTAATCAAATAATAGGCTTCAGCAAACTTCCCCTCCTTAATCAGACTGACATAACCTGGGATATCCAGTTCCACGGGACAGGTATGCTGACAAGGGGACCTAAATAGAGCCTGGCAAACGGCAGCAGGGCATTTTTTATCTACGATGTGAGCCTCATACTCGTCACGGAAGTGCCGCAGTGTGGATAATACTGGATTTGGACTTGTTTGCCCTAGACCACACAGAGAAGCAGAGACAACCATCTCAGCCAGTTCTTCCAGGGTATCCAGCTCTTCTAGTGTTGCTTCACCCCGGCTGATGTTATCCAGAATTTCTATCATCTTGGGAATCCCTGCCCGGCAAGGGGCGCATTCACCACAGGACTCATCCTTGGTGAATTGGAGGAAGAATTTGGCCATATCCACCATACAGCTATCCTCATCCATTACAACAAGCCCACCAGAGCCCATAATTGCCCCTAGAGCAGTAACAGCTTCATAATCAACAGGCGTATTGAGATACCCAATAGGGATAACACCGCCTGACGGCCCACCTATCTGAACTGCCTTAAATTTCTTCCCCCCTGGTATACCTCCACCGATATCAAACACGATTTTACCCATAGGCGTCCCCAGAGGAACTTCCACCAGCCCGGTGTTGTTTATTTTCCCCACCAGGCTAAATGTCTTTGTGCCCTTGCTTCTCTCCGTGCCAACGCTGGCGAACCAATCAGCTCCATTTAAGATAATTTGGGGGGCACTAGACCAGGTTTCCACATTATTAATAGCGGTGGGCTTCCCGAAAAGCCCCTTATTGGCTGGAAACGGAGGCCTCTGCCGAGGATTTCCTCTCCTCCCTTCAATTGAGATTAAAAGGGCTGTCTCCTCGCCACAGACAAAAGCACCAGCACCAGGAAATATATCAATGGAAAATTCAAAGTCAGTGCCCAAAATATTTTTGCCCAGAAGCCCATATTCCTGGGCCTGGGCAATGGCATGACTTAGGGTTTCAATGGCAAGGGGATATTCAGCTCGAATGTAGGCATAGCCCTGGCGAACATTCCCTATCGCATAGGCCCCAATTGCCATCCCCTCAATTATTGAGTGGGGATTACCCTCCAGAACGGACCTGTTCATATAAGCACCTGGATCACCTTCGTCGCCGTTGCAAACCACGTATTTCTCTTCACTGGGCGCGCTGCGAACAAAGCTCCATTTCGTAGCCGTGGGGAAGCCTGCTCCTCCACGACCCCGTAACCCTGCTTTCTCAACTTCCTCCATAACCTCCTCAGGCTTCATCTGGGTCAAGGCCTTATCCAAGGCTTGATAACCATCTCGTGCAATATATTCATCAATACTCCAGGGGTCGATGAAGCCATTGTTATGTAGTACTCTTCTCTCCTGCTCTAAATAGAAACTAATCTCACTGTAAGTGGGCATTGGCTTTCCACTTACAGGGTCGTGATAAACAAGCCTTTCCACTATTTCCCCATTTAGTAGATGGCGTTCTACAATTTCCTCTACATCCTCAGCTTTCACTCTCACATAAAGAGTATCCCCGGGATTGATTATAACTATAGGTCCCATCTCGCAAAGACCATGGCACCCTGTTATTATAATCCTGACCTTCTCCTCCAACCCGTTTCCTTTGATAACTTCCTCAAAAGCCTTGGTTACTTTCTCTGACCCAGATGCAGCACAGCCGCTCCCTCGGCAAACTCGGATGTTAATTTCCGGCGCAGTTCTAATCTTGGTGAAGTCCTTATCTTCACGCACACCAAAACGTGGCTCTATAGCCTCTTTTAACCTTTGCAGATCCTCTTTAGAGGAAATTCGTGCCACTTCTATTGCCTCCTACTGATACGAATTCAGAATATCCTTTAACTCGCTTATCATCACCTTACTATGGATATCATTCCCGATAGCCATTACTGGGGATAGACCACAGCAGCCCAGGCAGCGGACAATTTCCAGAGAAAATCTACCATCACCAGTAATTCCCTCGGGTTCAAGGCTCCACTCCTTCTTTAAGGTATCCAGAATCCTCTGCCCCCCCTTAACATAGCAACTGGTACCCATACATACTTGAATAACATACTTACCCTTGGGCACCATAGAAAAGAAGTGATAAAAACTGATAATC
>JAUWHP010000014.1 GCA_030605765.1 Dehalococcoidia bacterium | reverse complement strand
CTCGACAGCTCCTTGAGCTTCTCTACCTCTGAGGTTTACGTATATTTGGCCGGTATAATCTGTAGCCCAGGCTTTCGTCTTCGGCCAGTTCACCTTCAAGTCCTTGAACGCAGTCGGCTTCGCCGGGTATTCGTCAAGACTCATATATCCCTCCTGAACCAACCACTCATTAAGGTTGATTCGTCCATCAAGCCTCTGCAGGCCATACGCACTATGAACGAACAGCGTTGTATTGCTGCCCAACGCTTCCCAGATTTCTCCGATATTTTTGTCAATCCATTTGTAATACTCACGCAGCACATCCTTGTAACGGTGGTCAGAGTCATATCGTCGATGCTTTTCATCACAATAGCGATAGAATAAATGAGAGACCATATCCACACCTGCCGCCACCGCGAAAGTATAATCACACTTCTTCTGACGAATGAGATGCTTCAATAGTGTGAATCGTTGTGCATCCATATCGTAGATACGCTTTAATGCGTCATCTTTACCCATCTTGCCGTAGTCGATACCTGCTTCAAAAGCATCGATGATATATTCCCCAACCAGGCTGTGGACTTCGTCTTTGAAACTCTCAGGCCAGGTAAAGCCACGATCCAGGCTTGCTGTCATAGAGCTTGCGATGCAGTATCCTGCGGGAATCCTGGAAGGCGGCCAGCTAGCTGGCACATTAATTAAAGCCACTTTCTGAGCTAGCTTTGGAAGTATTTTATGCAAGCAATCAACTCTTTCATCCCTAACTATAGAGCTGACCAATTTTAGCTCGCCATAAGAAAAATCATCCCTGTAAGTGAAATTCCAGAAGCCATAGGAGCCCGGGTTTCGACCACATTGTACGCAAGTCCAGGCGCATGCCGCAGTAGGAGGCACAGTGCTTTCCATAGCTCCCCACAAGCCTTTCTCCTGCATTTCCTTGAGGTTTGGCATCTCATTTATCCATCGCTGAGCCAGTTGAGGATCAATGCCATCTATTCCTAGCACCACTATTTTTTGCATGACGCCTCCGTAACGTATTCATCCAGTCTGGTCACAGAAGGTTCGAGCTTAGCTCCCCTTAATCCTGCATAATCGGGCCCATAACGATATGCCCTCGCAACGTAGTTGTTCCGACCGTATGTATGGGATTGATAGAAAAGGGGGCTGGTGAATTCCCATACTATATCGTGTTCAGAGGTCACCTCAAAAACCCGTCCTGTCGTGGTCTCGCAGATTAACGTATTCCCGTTGGGCAAACGTTGGCAACTGCCCATAATCGAAGAATAGAAGTTGGCGCGAAGCTTGTCCTCATATGACCACACCATCTCGTTGTTCTCTGGATTTATCTCCAGTGCACGAGAAAAAGCCATAGAATAGTCATCACAGTGTAAACCGTTGTCCAGTAACAGGATATTGCCATTTGTCAGGAATGTAGGGTTATTTTGATGTGCTATTTCGCCATGTCCCCACATCCACTTAATCTTACCGCTAACCTTGTCGATAATGGCAAGATTATGAAGCCTTGAAAAGCTAACCAGTATGTTGCCGTCGGCCATGATATTGCAGCCGTTAACATGTGTCCATTCGCTTCGAGGGCAAAGAGGGCAAATGGAATCTGCCACGGGATCGAGGTGTTCATATGCTAACCATTCCCACACCACTTTGCCCCTAACGTTAATTTCTTGAATAGCGTCTGCCCACATGACCCCGTTTAGCTCGCTTCCAGCAAGGCCGCCGTTGACTTTGGCAGCGATGTCCTCAGGCACCTGGACCCATTTGAAAATCATAGTGTTACCATTTCGCATGCGGTAAAAGCCATGATGCATATACTTATCTTCGTATTTCCAGATCGTATTACCATCCCAACCCACCTCAAGTAATACCCCGCCAGCACCTTCAAAATCTGCAAGTGGAGCATCGTTTACCCGCCCAGCATAGAGCAGATTACCATTGGGTAGAAGTTCACCATGCAGTCCTGGCGGACATGGCATTTTCCAGCGATGAGCCATGTTACCCTGCATATCAACCAGCCAGGCATCTTTACCTCCAAGAGGAGCGAAAAGGGTATAGCCGCTATATGTTAGGCCTGGTTTACGTATGGTAACCGGCTGTTGGCTTGCTTGTTGTGCGTCTGGGTTGGTTTCCTTTTTGAAAGATTTTGGTCCATATATGCGGTTTACCACATCGAACTTCTTACGCTCTAAATCCCGCCCCTTGAGGCCTGCATAGCCAGGGCCATAGCGGTGCGCTCGAAACAACGCATTCAGCCATTCACTGTAGTATTCGCCTGGAGTTTCACCGAAATAATAGAAAGGAAGGATATATTCCCATACCATCTCCCCTTCGTGTGTTACCTCGAAAACTCGTCCCATAAGGGCTTCGCAGATCAAGGTATTACCATTTGGCAAACGCTGGCAGCCACCCATAATTGCACTATAGAAATCGCTGGGAGGGTCGCTTTTGTATTCCCATTCGATCTTGCCAGTGGACGGGTTGACTTCGATGGCGCGGCTGTAGTTTGGGGCAAAACCCTCTCGATGTGCTCCATTATCGAACAGCAGAATGTTGCCGTTGTCCAGCATGGTGGCGTCGTGCTGGAGCGCGATCTTGCCGCGGCCCCATCTCCACTTAACGTCGCCAGTAGCTTTGTCGATGATGTAGATGCTATCTGTATGGCGGGAGCTGATTAGTACATCTCCATTGGGCAATCCAAACACAGAGTTTAAACAGGTATAAAGTCCGCGCGACTCCAATGGGCGTAAGGCGTCTAGCTCGGGATCAAGGTGTTCGTAGGCAAACCATTTCCACACTTCTTCGCCGGCAGGGTTGACTTCTCGAATGACATCACCCCACATGACTCCCTTATTCTCGGTTCCGGGCAAGCCTCCTTTAATTCTGGCAGCGATATCAGGGGGCACTTTACCTTCCGGATCCCATGAGATGTAAAAGGTATTTCCATTATCCAGACGGAAAAAATCGTGCTCTTGATACGGAGCTTGGTGTTTCCACACTAGGTTGCCGTCCCAATCCACTTCCAGCAATAAACCACCTAAGCCAGAAAATTCTCGTGTTAACCCCAATTCCTCGTGGGTTGAGACTTGAACTGAGGCAAGAAAGTTGCCATTGGGTAAGAGCACTCCATGCAATCCCGCCCCACCAGGCATTCTCCATCGATGTACGACATACCCCTCCATGTCGATGAGCCAGGCATCTTTTCCCCTCTCAGCCCAGACTATGGTATAGCCATTGTATGCCTTGGATGGCTCATAAAGAGTTACGCAATGCTGATTTCTCCGCTTGGTACTCATCTAATTATCCTCCTGTCTTTTAATAGTATTCAGCAACAATGAAAATGGTATTTGATAGCTGCTGTTAAAAGCACATGTAACCGCCTATCTACTCAAATTCCTTCTCAAAATTATAAATCGCACCGCTGTGATAATCCAAGGGAATGGATTATCACAGCGGTGCTTCTTCTTTACAACAACGCTTACTTTAGATGCACCTTTACGATGCTCCAGGGGTTAAACCACGATACAGGGCCACCTACTTCATTTTCCCAACCCTCAAACTTATCAGTCCTGTACACAGAGATAGCTTTTGGTCGGATTAGAAAGACTTCAGGGAAATCCTCAGACAGGATCTCCTGCATCTCGTACATATATTCCTTCCGCTCCTCCATGCTTTGTGCCGTACTCAGTAAAACAACCAGCTCGTTGAAGTGAGGGTTGTCATAGTAAGATGGATTCCACCAATCTCCTCCAGACCCCCAGCTCATGGCTTCAATCCAGATCCAATCTGAGTAGGGAGCGGGAGATGGTTCCACATATCTAAGCCCCATTTCGTATCCATCTGCCGGCGGATTCCAGATAAGGCTCACATACGTATCATAGTCCAGCACTGCAAGATCAACATCCACACCTATGCCGGGAAGCATCTCCTTAATCAGAGTAGCCATCTTAACTATACCCACGTCTGACCCTGGGCACATCAATTCAAAGGCAAGATTCTTCCCTGTTGCAGGGTCATTCCTGATTCCGTCTCCATCAGTATCTGTATAGTCAGCGCCATCCAGGATTTCATTAGCTTTATCGGGGTCATAGTCATACTGAGGCAAATTGGGGTTGTGCATTGGATCTTCTGCATATACCCAGCTATCGTTTTTTACTGCATGTCCCATAAACGCCATGTCTATAAGCCTGTCACGGTCTATGCCATATGCAATAGCCTTTCTTACATTCTTGTCCCGAAGCGGCGTATCTTTGTGAAGATTAAAACACAGGTCATAAATCGTAATGCCCGGCACCACTTCAACTGCGATGTTTGGATTTGCCTCAAACTCTTCAACAAGAGCCGGCGGAAGATATGCGTTTCCAAGCACATCTATCTCGCCTTTCTCCAACGCCATGAGCATAGTCTCCATAGTGGGATAGAGTCTGAAAAGCACCTCATCTACATATGGTCTTCCTCCCCAGTAATCTTCATAGGCCTCAAGCCACATGTATTCCTCTGGTTTAAACTCCTTCAGCTTAAATGGCCCAGAGCCAATGCTCTCCTCATTCGGACATGCCTCTATATTATCTTTATAAGGCTCAAAAATATGCTTGGGAAGTATCGGATTCCAACTCCACCAACCAGGAGGATTAACAGTCGTAAGGGCTCTGGTATTGACAACTTTAGCTGTATAATCATCAATGATTTCAACGTGATCCACACAAAAATCAACGTCACCCCCCCCTGTTGAGATGATAACCTCGCAATTGAATTTGATATCCTCCGCTGTAACCGGTACGCCATCATGCCATGTCGCGCCTTCAACAAGATGCAGCGTCCAGGTTAAACCGTCTTCCGATGTTTCATAACTCTGCACGAATTCGGGATTGAACTTATAATAGTCAGGCGGTAAGTTATAAGCTGCCCAATTATCATAGACTATAAGATCCCAAAGACAACCCCAATTCGTGTGCATTACCGTGGTAGTTTGCCTTAAACTAGGCAGCATTGCCGTAAAACCAATATTCAGCCTTCCACCGTATTTGATTTCCTCCGCTGGAGGAGTTACCTCTTCTTCCTGCGGAGGAGTTACCTCTTCTTCTGGCGGTGGAGTTACCTCCTCTGCTGCAGGAGCACACTGCATCATTGGAACACCTAAACTAACCAATAATATCAGTGTTCCAATTAGTGCTAATGAATTTTTCCTTTTAGTCATTTCTCCCTCCCTGTAAATTGTTATTCTGGTTTTATTCTCCGGCTAAATTATCTGACTAACCCATATTACACTCCATATTTTCTCCATAACGGCAATTATACGATTAGCATTTTTTTAATACAACACGTCGAATTGGAAGCGTTTAGGAATAAGTCTTTTGGATTTCCCTTTCCCCACATTGGCATCGGCTATGAGATGGGCGCTATCTACTACTTGAAGTTTATCAAATTTGACTCCTCTCTCTTGAGCCATCACATACCTTCGTGCAGGCATTATTAATCAGCATATTCCTGAATGGAGTTAGCGTGGGCGGATCAGGGGCACTTTCATCTGTACCAACTGTCAAAAAAACCGGTGAGGAGATATCATTAGCGAGTATCTCTACTTGCCCTACTGAGATGTCATACAAAGAGGATAGGAGTAGCATCTTTAGAATTATGCCTGGGTTATATGGTGCCTGGCTTATTTTTCTTTTACCTTCACAACATCTAGGAAGCTTGTAGGCAAATCTCCCCCAATCAATTACTCCATCAAGCTTTCTCCGAAAAGGATTTTTAGCCCCTCTCTGCTCATAAAGAAAGTTACCAAAGGAACCTTGTGAAGAAGTTGCTAAACAATTTCATCAGGCGCTGTTGGCAAAAAGTGGCGCGTGCCCATGTTATAATAAAAAAGTGCGCATTGCCATTATTGGTCTAGGGCTTATTGGTGGCTCCATGGGACTTGCCCTCAAACAGATTAATGAGCCGGGATGGGAGATTGTTGGGTATGTTCGCCGTTCTGAAGTTGCCCCTGTTGCTCTGAAATTGGGTGTAGTTGACAGAGTGGAAATGAACTTAGAGTGTGCGGTCAAAGAAGCTGATCTTGTTATTATTGCCACACCGGTTTTAACCATAAGGGAAATATTATCCCAGATAGCACATTGTCTTTCCCCTGGATGTACAATAACTGATACAGCGAGCACAAAGCTTGAGGTCATGAAGTGGGCAGAGGATTTATTGCCTCCAACAGTGGGTTTTGTTGGTGGCCATCCTATGGCGGGGAAAGAAACCTATGGCATTCAGGTTGCCGAGGCTGAATTATTTCAGAGATGTATTTATTGCCTTACCCCGGCGGATAAAACTTCGCCGCAGGCTATAGAAAAGGTGGAAAACATTGTAAGGAAACTGGGAGCTACGCCTTTTTTCGTTGACGCTCAGGAGCATGACAATCTAGTGGCTGGTATCAGTCATTTGCCCATGTTGCTCTCAGCAGCCCTGGTATCAGCAACCAGCAGGGATGCCTCCTGGGACAAGCTGTCCACATTAGCTGCCTCTGGCTATCGCGACCTTACTCGTCTGGCTTCAGGAAATCCTGAGGTCAATGCGCATATTTGTCTTAGCAATAAGCAGGCCATAATCCACTGGATTGATGAATTCACTAACGAATTAGCAAGGTACCGCCAGTTAGTAGACGTGGGAGGCAAGCAATTGGAGGAGGCTCTAGCTGAAGCTAATAGGGCGAGACGTGAATGGCTAAACGGAACATAGTCAAGGTCATCAAATCCTGTTCTCGGCTGGAAGGGGAGCTTATTTTGCCCGGTGACAAGTCTATCTCCCATCGAGCAGTTATCTTTAACAGCCTGGCTTCAGGTGAAGCTGAAATCGTTAATTTTGCCCCGGGTAAGGATTGCTGGAGCACAGTTAGCTGTCTGAAAGCCTTGGGGGTGCAGATTCGCAAAAAGCCCCCCCAAGATTATCCGATTTTACTGGTTTCAGGAGTTGGCAAAAATGGTTTGAAGGAACCCGCTAATGTGCTCAATGCTGAAAACAGTGGTACTACCATGCGTCTCCTCGGTGGTCTCCTTTCCAGCCAGCCCTTTCTATCCATCATTACTGGTGATTCCTCTCTTCGTTCCCGCCCCATGGGAAGGCTGATTCAGCCATTGCGCTCTATGGGTGCCGAAGTTTATGGTAGAGGAAAGGATTCTTTTGCTCCTCTGGTTATCAGAGGGGAGAAACTACATGGAATAGAATTTTCTTTGCCTGTCCCCAGCGCGCAGATTAAATCGGCAATTCTGTTGGCTGGCCTTTTTGCCCGTGGCAGGACTATAGTACATCAACCAATTCCTTCACGAGACCATACTGAGAGATTGCTTAAATATATGGGGGCTGAATTGGAAGTCAATGACAATTCGGTCTCATTAAGCCCTTTGACCAGCTCTTTAGCTTCAATTAACTTTCGTGTGCCTGGCGATATTAGCTCTGGAGCCTACTTTTTAGTTGCTGGGGCTCTTCACCCCGATGCCAGGATAATTGTAAAGAATTGTGGCATTAACCCCACGCGAACAGGAATTATCGATGTCCTTTTAGCTATGGGAGCCAAGCTTAAGATAGAACATGAGCGAGTGGAAACAGGCGAACCATTAGCCGATATTGTGGTAGAATCTAGTGAGCTAAGAGGGGTTGAGATTGGTGGAAGCATTATTCCTCGGCTTATAGATGAGATTCCGGTTATAGCTGTAGCTGCCTGTGCAGCCAGAGGGAAAACTGTAATCAGGGATGCTGCTGAATTGCGCGTGAAAGAATCGGATAGGATTGCCACTGTGTCAAAAGAGCTTTCTCGTTTAGGAGCCAGAATTGAGCTGTTGCCTGATGGGATGGTTATCCATGGTGGCAAATCTCTGGTAGGAAGGGAGGTGGATACTCATTTTGACCATCGTTTGGCGATGAGCCTGGCCATAGCTGGACTGGTGGCTAAGGGCAGAACAATTATCAATCACCCGCAGGCAGCGCAGATATCCTATCCTGCTTTCTGGCAAGATTTGCAGAATTTGACTGCCTGATACCGTTGTGAGTGGAACAACGTAATTACATAATTAAATTTTTGGGAGGGTAATATGAGCACTGAATTGGTTCATATCGGTTTTGGCAACATTATAGCTGTAAACAGGACGATTGCTTTGCTTGCTGTGAATCAACAACCTGTGAAGCGATTAATTCATGAAGCCAGGGAAAAAGGTTTATTAATAGATGCCACTCATGGCAGGAAGGCAAAAGCCGCTATCCTTTTTGACACCGGTCATATAAGTCTGGCTGCTATATCTCCCGACACCATAGTTCACAGGTTGACTGTGCCATCCTTGCCAATTGAGGAGAGAATTGAATTGTGAAAGCTGCCAGCCTAAGAGCCCTCTGCTGGTTGTCCTTTCTGGGCCCTCTGGAGTAGGCAAAGACGCTGCGCTTGCCCGAATGAGGGAACTTAGACGCCCCTTCTACTATGTTGTTACTGCTACTACACGCCCTTGCCGCTCTGAAGAGAGGGACGGCGTAGACTATCACTTTTTGCCCCAGGAAGAATTTCAACGAAGGATGGTCGCAGGACAGTTTTTAGAGTGGGCTAAGGTTTACGGCAATTACTACGGCGTACCTAGAGATGAGATAGCCCGAGGCCTATCCAGTGAGATGGATGTGATGGTCAAAGTAGATGTTCAGGGCGCTGGTACTATCAAGAAAATCCTGCCCCAGGCGGTATTTATCTTACTCAGGCCTCCCTCTATGGAGGATTTGGAAGAGCGGCTGAAGCAGAGACACAGTGAATCCTCGGCAGAGTTGGCTTTAAGGTTGGCGGAGGCTCGCAAGGAGATAAAGAACCTATCATTCTTTGATTATGTGATAACGAGCCACCATGGCGGACTTGACGAGATTGTATCTCAAATCGATGCCATTGTGACCGCTGAACGATGTCGTGTAAATCCCAGGAATGTTGCCTTGTGAATTCCCTTTTTGTTATACTAAAAATTGAAAATAAGCTGGAGTGAACTATCAAAAGCGAATTTCTAAGGGGGTCATCACCAATGAGTAAATCTATATTAGCTTGCCTTATGACTTGCCTGTTGCTGTGTGCAGTGGTATTTAGCGGACTGGCAAATACTCAGCTAGTTATGGCTAAATCAGAGGAGGCAAACAGTTTGCCTCTAATTCCGCCGTGGCAAGCTTCCCCTAGCGAAGAAGAAATACAATTCAATTGCAAATACCCCATACAATCTGGAACAGCTGATAGCAGCTTCTCATTCGACGTGGACTTGAAGTATGTTGGGGGAGAGGAATTACAGCTCTTTGACCTTTCCGCCGAAGGGCCTTCCGGTTGGCTGGTGCGTGTACAGCAGACCGTTGCTGGAACCAAAGAATTACCAGCCGTTGTACTTGATCCCACACAGACATATGGTGGAGAGAAGGTCGTAGTTATCGCCATTCCCCCGTATTGGGTTATAACAGAGCCAGGAGATTACAATATAAGGCTCCAGGCTGCCTCGGGAAACCTTGAGGGCAGCATTGATCTTACCGTCAGGGTTACCGCCAGATATGAGTTTGAGTTTGAAACTGAGACCGGGTTGCTCAATACCAAGGCTACGGCAGGGAAAGAAAGTCACCTTACTATTGTTGTTAGCAATACAGGAACAGCCAGCCTGGACAAGGTAATGTTTTCCTCAAGTAAGCCCAGCGGTATCGGGGATGAGCGATGGAGCATAACCTTTAAGCCGGATGAACTGGAAGGGCTCAAACCGATGGAAGAGCAGGAGGTCGATGTTACCATAAAACCACCTGCAAAGACCATAACGGGGGATTATATGATTACGTTGAGAACCAATAGTGACCCCCTAACAAGTAGGTCTCCTGAGCTGAAAATCAGGGTAACGGTAGGAACATCCACCAAATGGGGGTGGATAGGAGCGGGCATCATAGTTGCTGTGATAGCTGGTCTGGTGGTCGGCTTCAGAAAATTGGGCAGGAAATAATGGGCCAGGTAGTTATTGAGACAAAGGATTTAAGCAAAACCTATGATGGTTTTACGGCTGTGGATAAACTTAACCTTCACATTGAGGAAGGAGAGATTTTTGGCTTTCTTGGACCCAATGGCGCAGGCAAAACAACAACCATATTAATGCTTCTGGGGCTTACTGAGCCTAGTTCAGGGACTATCCAAGTTTGTGGCTATAATCCAGATAGAGAGCCGCTAGAGGTAAAGCGTATTGTGGGCTATCTGCCAGAGAAAGTTGGCTTTTACGAAGATTTAACCGCAAGGCAAAACCTGGAATACACAGCAGAGCTAAACAACTTACCCAGAGGAGAGGCACAGGAAAGGATAAGCAACCTCTTATCTACAGTGGGATTATCTCAGGTATCTGACCAGGAGGTTAGAAAACTCTCTCGAGGGATGAAGCAAAGGTTAGGCATAGCTGATATATGGGTCAAAGACCCAAAACTTGTCTTTCTTGACGAACCCACCTCTGGTATAGACCCTGAAGGCATTGAGGATATCCTTAATCTTACAGCAAACATGGCTAAGAGGGGAATGACTGTTGTGTTCTGCTCCCATCAACTACACCAGGTCCAACGGATATGTACGCGGGTAGGTATATTGGCGAAAGGACATCTGGTAGCTGAGGGACAGATAGACGGCCTGGGCAGACAGGCTATAGCCGGCGGGCGGTATCGTATCGAGGCCCAGGTTGGCCAGGTGCACCAGGAGCTCATCGACGCCATAAAACGGATGGGAGGGGTGACGGAGGTGCAGGATTCTGGTGACTCACTGCTTATTAGCTGTAATAAGGATTTGAGGAAACAGATAAGCAAATTGATCGTTGAAAGCGATAACTCATTGCTCGGGATGAGGATAGAGGAATATAGTCTGGAAGCGATTTACAAGAAAGTACTCTCTTAAAGCGTAGAAATGTATGCTATCTTTCGAAAAGAATTAGCCGACCACCTGGAAAGCAAAAGGTTTGCTATACTCTTTATCTTAGCCACTCTAGCAGCGGTATTTGCTGTCCTCTTAGCTGTTCAGAACATAAGAGGCGCTGTAACTTCAAGCAGCGAATTTGTTTTCCTCAAGATTTTCACTATCTCCAGCGAACCATTGCCATTTTTTCTCTTCTTTATCTCCATTTTCATTCCGATAATAGGCATAGCCCTTGGTTTCGATGCCGTAAACAGTGAGCGAACCAGTGGGAATTTGAGCCGCCTTTTGTCCCAGCCAATTTACAGGGATTCGATAATAAATGGCAAATTTCTGGCTAGCTTAGCTGTTCTGAGCTTTATGGTGGTGAGCGTAATTGCCATTGTTGGCGGACTGGGACTCCGCATAATCGGTGTACCACCGAATTCAGAGGAAGTCTTGAGGCTCGTAGCCTTTGCGCTAACAAGCATAATTTATGGAGGTTTCTGGGTGGCGTTGGCTATCCTCTTTTCCGTTTCCTTCGATCGGGCAGCTACCTCTATGTTGGTCTCATTAGCGTTATGGATATTCTTTTTCTTGTTTGCGTCTATGATTGCTGAAGCCATTGCGAATGCTAGAGTGCCACTTGACCAGAATTCCAGCCTTGAGATGTTTGCCAGAAACATTGAAATTCAGAGGATGGTCAGCCGCATTTCCCCCTGTAACCTTTATGGAGAAGCCATTGTGGCGTTATTAACCCCCGAAATTGCCAGCCTTAATCCAGCGTTAATGATGATAAGTGTTACCGTTGCTGGGAAGATGCTTACACCTCTTAACTTTGGGCAAAGCCTTTTGCTTATCTGGCCTCAAGTCGTAAGCATAGTCGCCCTGGCAGCTATATGCTTTGCCATTTCCTACATAAGATTCATAAAGCAAGAAATACGAGCAATATAATATGGTGCGGGGTTCTCCCCTGTGATATTTTTTGCTGGGGTAATCACCAGGTCAGTTTGCTTGTCTGCGGCGCTTTGACTATGAGAGATAAAGCCATACCGGTGAAGAATGCTGCTGCTCCTATCATAATGGCCAGCTCGTAACTCCCTGTGGTATCGCATATATATCCAGCGAATAGCGGGCTAATCGCTCCTCCAATACCTTCCCCTACAGCTACCGCCCCATAAATGGTTCCATGGAATTTTGTTCCGAACCAGTCGGCTACTATTGCGGCAAACAGCGCATAGCTTCCTCCAGCAAAGCCAGAAATAACGGAAAACAGATAAAACTCCCACGGCTGCCTCGCTTTCATAAGCCAGAGCATCATCAGTGCCATCACAAGGAATGAAATAGCAAGGGGAATTTTTCTTCCTATTCTGTCTGAAAGCTTGCTCATTATGATCGTGCCTACTGCGCTAGCTCCGCTACGAAGGCCCATAATAGTGGCAGCGGTCATGTCTGATATACCGAAACCAATAACATATGCTTTCAAATGAATCGATGTACCGAGAGATAATGTAAAAATGGCACATACCAAAAACAACATCCAGAATTGTTTTGTTTTGATTGCCTGCTTAAACGTAAAATCCCTCGTATTCGGCTTAAGGCTAGCGTTTTCTTCGCTTTCTGCGGTTACTGGTACGCCATCAGGATATAGCCCTTTGTCTGACGGGTTCAGGCTCATCAATCTGGATACAGGAAGGCACAAAACTAAAAGGATGGCGGCTAAGATCACATAAGAACTGCGCCACCCAAAGCTGATTATAAGGAATTGAGCAAATGGCATCATAAGCATTATGACCATCCCTATTCCACCCTGCGTAATTCCCAATGCCATCCCTCGCTTACGTGTAAACCAGTGTGCCACTGTTGAGACTGCTGGTACCCAGGCAAAAGCCAGCCCCACATTTACTATGAATCCGTAGAATAGGTAAAGCTGCCAGGTGGAATTCATGGTGGACATTAAGGCAAGGCCCGAACTCACAGTAACAATGGAAATCATAAACATCAGCCTGGGGCCATATCTATCATTCAACCTTCCTGCCATCACACCCAAAATAGTCCCCAGAATAAAACCCATGGAATAGGCTCCCGAGACTACTGTCTTAGACCAGCCCAGGTCTTCACATAGCTCCGTGAGGAAAATACCATAGGTTTGGTTGCACCCCCACTGTAAGGCTACAACTGTAGAGGCTGCGCCTACTATTATCCAGCCATAGAAAATACCGCTTCTTGATTTATCAGGCATTTTTGTCCTCAAGGGTAACATAATTGAGTTAAGTTAAGGAATTGAAAAGACATCCCTGGTGGCCCTTCCTTTTCCGCTTGGCGTGGCAACAGAGCCAAATATGTGATGGGGGGTGGTAATAACAATTGCCAATCGCTTAGAAATGGAGTTAAATTATCAGCACTGGCAGGTTAGCAATAAGGGTAATAAGCAAATGGTGAGTAGGCAAGGCATTGGCTGGAGTATAAGGCAAAGCTCGTTGAAGGAAAATGGGCCGCAATGGAACCTCCGTTTTCAAAGCTGGTAACGAAAAAACATTAAATTCAATGGAGGTATGAGGATGAAGTACGACTTTGACTATGTAACTGACAGGAGAAATACGGATTCTTTGAAGTGGAGCAAGATTGAATATATGTTCGGGCGCGAGGATGTCCTTCCGATGTGGGTTGCCGATATGGATTTCCCCGTTGCCAGACAGATTACTGAAGCTCTGAGGAAAAGAATCGAGCATGAAATTTATGGTTACGCATTCCCGAATTCATCGGTTATTGAGGCCGTTATTGACAGAATGCAGCGAGAGTATGGCTGGAAAATTGAACCAGAATGGGTGGTTTTTACTCCCGGGGTCATTCCGGCACTTCATGCTGCGGTTAAGGCCTTCGCTTACCCTGGTGATGAGATCATTATCCAGGAGCCAGTTTACTATCCATTTTTCCCTGCTATCAGAAACAATGGCTGTCATGTAGCAAACAACCAGTTAAAGCTCATTAATGGACGCTACGAAATTGATTTCGATGACCTTAAGGGCAAATTTAACCCCAAAGTAGGTATGAGGCCATCTCGCTCCAGAGCCAGGATGATGATCCTGTGCAGCCCGCATAATCCGGTGGGGCGAGTCTGGACCAGGGAGGAATTGATTAGAACAGGCGAAATTATACTGAGGAATGATGCCATAATAGTTTCAGATGAAATACATTGTGAACTACTGTTCAAAGATTCGAAACATACACCGTTTGCCTCAAGCTCAAAGGAATTTGAGCAGTGTTCCGTGATTTGTATGGCGCCCAGCAAGACCTTTAACCTGGCGGGGCTCCACGCCTCCAGCATAATAATTCCCAGTGCCAGACTGCGCAACAGATTTAATGAGGCCAGAGATGGCATTATGCCCTCGGTAAATATTCTTGGGTTAACAGCCTTAGAGGCCAGCTTACCGCTACGGTGATGAGTGGCTGGCACAGCTCTTGAATTACCTGCAGGGAAATTTGGAATTCCTGATGCAGTATTTCAAAGAGAGAATTCCCAAAATCAAAGCTATCAGGCCCGAAGGAACATATCTGGTTTGGCTGGACTGCCGAGAGTTGGGGCTAGCCCCGATGAGCTTGCGAGCTATCATGAGGGAAAAAGCCAGAGTGGGCCTTGATGATGGATTTCTCTTTGGCTCCAGTGGAGATGGCTTCCAGAGGATGAATATCGCTTGTCCACGCTCTGTTCTGGAAGAAGCACTGAAGAGAATAGAGAAGGCTGTAAACGATATTGAAGTCAGAAAGTAGAGAACTAAAGGAATTGTGACCGGGCATGGCATTGCTTGAAGTAGAAAATCTGAAGGTACATTACTTTACTCGAGAAGGCGTGATAAAGGCCGTGGATGATGTTAGCTTCAGTGTGGACAAGGGTGAAGCGTTAGGCCTCATAGGTGAATCAGGTTGCGGCAAGACAACCATGGCTTCTGCGTTGATGCGATTTGTTAAACCTCCAGGGCGTGTACTTGGCGGGAAGATAATTTTCAATGGCAGGGATATCGTTACAATGAATGATGAAGAGCTGCGGTTGTTAAGGGGAGAGATGATTTCGATTTCCCTCCAATCGGCTCAAAATGCCCTTAACCCTATAATGCCAATCGGAGGCCAGATAAGTGAGAAAATTCTGGAACATGAGTGCGTAACAAAAGAAGAAGCCTGGGAAAGTGCCAAGAAGCAATTGGAATTAGTCGGCTTGAGTGGCGATAACATCAAGAGTTACCCACATCAATTCAGTGGGGGAATGAAACAAGCGGCGATGATTGCCATAGCTGCTGCCTGTAATCCGAAATTCTTGATTGTGGATGAACTGGCTAGCAGCCTTGATGTGATAATTCAAAGGCAACTGTTGACTCTTATCAATAACTTGCGGGGAAAATGGCGCCCATCGATGATATTCATAACTCATGATCTCGCTGTCATAGCTGAAACTTGCGATAATGTTGCTGTCATGTATGCTGGTAAGCTTGTGGAGCAGGCAAGCGCCGTTTCCCTGTATGAAAATCCTATGCACCCTTACAGCCAGGCACTGATACTGGCTTATCCCAGCACCAGAGGAGAGAAAAAACAATTAAGGAGTATCCCCGGCGCCCCTCCAAGCCTCATCAATCCCCCTACCGGCTGTAGATTCTATCCACGATGCTCCTATGCTATGGATGTTTGTCAGGAAAGAGAACCGCTATTGAAGGAAAGAGATGGTCACATCGTGGCATGCCACTTAATGCAGGAGTGAATTAGCACCGTGATACGGAAAAGGGCAGGCACCAAGAATCATAAGCGAGTTACACTTCAAAATAACAGGTCAGCAATACAAGGTATCTGTGCTGCTTGTGCTATAGCTGAGCCAACTTCTTGCCCAGCTCTTTACATTGCTCTAAAACATCGGACGAAGGCTTGCCCTTTGCAAGTATACCTTCAAAAACTTTCTTAAACTCGAGGCTCTCGCAGACTGCATCAATACTATCCAAAGCTTGCTTTCCTCCAGAGCCTGAGCTACAAAATGCAGTGTATGGCTTGTCCACTGCGCTATCGCGAATAGCAATCCAGACTCGGTCAAAGAAATCCTTCATAATTCCTGACATGTAGCTGAAGTTATCAGGTGTGCCAAAACAAACAGCATCGGAATCTAGAATGTCCTCAGCTCTTGCATCGGCTGCCCTTTTCATGGTTACGGTAGCTCCAGTGGAGCTTGCTCCTTCGTAAACAGCTTCTGCCATCGCTGTTGTATTTCCCGTATGCGTGTGATAAACAATTAACAATTTTGCCATTAGCTCTTGTCCTCCATCTTTTTATTCTATGCCCCTGAAAATCCGCCTGGCCGGTTTTCCTTTCAGTAGCTCTCCATCGTCTCCTGTATTGTCTCGCGTTAAGACCTGCAAATATTCCGTGACAGCCAACTTGTCTATTGCAGTGATTTTGCATTGCTCATATTACTCCCTCGGTTCGTGGAGTTCAAGCGGAGTTGGGTAGACCAACGATTGAAAGAGCACGGTAATATAGCACATAATAGCTGTAGGGGGTGACCCGATCCAGGCTCACGAGGCGCTCTCGAGCATTTCTGGGGGAGTGGATGTAAACAATGAAAAAAGCTGAGCAGCGTGCTTCTTACAAGTGGTTATCCATGTCTGTGGTTTCTGTGGGGACATTCATAATCACATTGGACAGCGGTATCGTTCGCATCGTCTTGCCGCACCTGGGGGATGTCTTTCACGCAGGCCCCAACGCTGTCGTCTGGGTGTTGCTTATCTATTTACTTGTCGGAACTGGCCTCATGCTTACCCTGGGGCAGGTCGGCGACACCTTCGGCAGGAAGAGGTTATATACGGGCGGCCTGGCCATCTTCACCTTGGGGCTGGGCCTCTGTTCTCTGGCTCGGAGTCTCATACAGCTAGTCATGTTCCGTTTGATTCAGACAGTGGGGGCTGCCATGACTGCTGCTGTGGGGAATGCTATCATTACCGCCTCCTTCCCGGCCCGGGAGCGAGGCAGAGCATTAGGGATAAAGGAAGCGGTGGTCGGAGCAGGTTTGCTCAGCGGCCCAGCGCTGGGTGGCTTTCTCCTCGACCGGCTCGGTTGGCAGTCCATCTTTTATCTCAGGTTACCCTTCGGAATCATCGCTGTGGCTATGGCGTGGATTTTGCTCAATGAACAGGCTCTCTCGAAACGGGAGGAGAAATTTGACCTGGCTGGAGCTGCTACTCTCTTCTTCGCCCTAACCTGTCTGCTCTTGGCTGTGAACCGAGGACAGAGCCTGGGTTGGACCTCGCCGTGGGTGGTAGGCCTGAGTGTGGCAGGTTTGTTATTGCTCTTATTCTTTCTGATTGTGGAGCGAAGCGTGGTGCAGCCAGTGCTTGATTTAAAGTTTTTCCAAAGCCGCCTGTTCAGCGCCGCTAGCGCCAGCCATATATTCCTCTATATGTCGACTTCAGCGGTGAATTTTCTGATGCCCTTCTACTTAATTCAGGGCCTGGGTTTCCATGCCTCTAAGGCAGGGCTGTTACTGATTACCGGCCCTGCCGTGAGCCTTGTTGTGTCGCCACTGAGTGGCAGGCTCTCTGATAAGCTGGGAACGTTTTCCCTTTGTGCCTTAGGAGTGGGTTTGGTTTCAGTAGGTCTTTTCCTCCTGAGCAATCTGGGAAGCAGTGTGCCACTGAGCCGCATAGTGTTCTATCTCATCATACTGGGTGTGGGGATGGCACTGTTTATCACGCCTAACACCAGCGCTATTATGGGGTCGGTGTCTGGTGAAAGATTGGGCACCGCCTCCGCCATGGTCGGCACACTGAGGCAAGTGGGGATGTCTCTTGGTTTGGCCATTGCTGGCAGTGTTTTTGCAGCTAGCCAATTTTCCCATGCGGCTCTGTTCATCTCTCAGGGGCTGCCGGAGGACGTAGCCCAGAAGCTCTCCACCATTAGCGGATTTCATGATACTCTCTTTCTGTTGTTACCTATTGCTGTTGTAGGGCTTGTCGCTTCTGTATGCAGGGGGAAGAAGTAACGATTTGCCAGCCTGCATTGCTGCCTCTGCCCCATACTTACGAGGCCTACCCCTTTTTCTATCTGAGGGAGGCTTCTTAGCTCGGCGCAGCAGGCGTATTGCTGCCTTACGGTGGAGCCTTGTCACCTGGGTGAACTCATCCAAAATCTTACCTTTTTCCTTCTTCGATGCCCAAAGATATCGCAATCGCACCGCCTCGGTGTATTCCCGTATGCTGCCTCGTGTCATTTTGTTCCTCCTTTTTCGGTAATACTTTTTTTGAGGCAACATTACCCCTTTCGGCAACATTAATTATGAGTTAATTCGGGGGGTTGACATACGCCCTCCTCCAGTTTTAGAATGAACAAAGTCGGCAAGGTGTGTGGACAACCAAGAGGGATGGTACAACTGGTCTCCAGTTCAGTCAGTAGGTTCCTTCGGTTCCGTAGAGATTCTGAATGCTCAATAAGGAGGTAATGACTATGGAGAATCGGCTCTTAGAAAAGACTGAGTGAAAAAATTTAGGAGGGAGTAATAATATGATCAAAGTATTAATAGTAGGAGCTGGATGCCAGGGAGCACCATGTGCCTCAATTCTATCCAGAGACAAGGATATATCAGGGATAGTTTTGGGCGATATAGACATAGATCTGGTTAATAAGGTCAAGGACAAAATAGGCAGCAAAAAGATCACCGCAGTGAAGCTGGATGCAGGGAGAATTGAGGATATTGAAAGGGCAGCTAAGGGAGTGGATGTTATTATTAACCTGGTTGTGCCCCAATTCAACACCAACGTAATGAAAGCCGCTTTAAGAAGTGGAACGCAATATGTAGATGCGGCTTTGGATTATCCTGCCATGGCACAGTTAACAAAAAGAGGACCACTCGAAATGGATAGTGAATTCAAGAAAGCTGGTTTGACTGCGCTAATTGCGTGTGGTGGGACTCCTGGACTCAGTCACGTACTGGCAAAATACGCCTGCGACAAATTCGACCAACTGGACAGCATCCGTATCAGATGCAGCGGCGAGATTACGAAAAAACCCAAGGATATAATTAGCGCCTGGGATCCGGGCTGGTCTCCTAAAACAGCGCTTGTTGACTACGCAGAGGAGCCTATAGTGTTTGAGGATGGTGAGTATAAGAGATATCCTCCTTTTAGTGGTCGTGAGGAGTATGACTTTGCCCCATTTGGAAAAGTTCTGCTTGCACACCACTTACATGAAGAGGCAGCAATGTTACCACACTTTATAGGCAAGGGCCTGAAGTATGTGGATTTCAAATACCCTGTAGACATACAGGCAGGTAATCTCATTCAATTGGGGTTTGCGAGCGACAAAGCCATAGATGTAAAGGGCGTTAGAATCTCCCCCTGGGATGTTTTGGGAAAGTTAGTGCGGTCTCCTACTAATGACTTCTTTACAGAAGAGGAAGTAGCTAAATCTCCAGTTGACTTTAACAAAAGTATGGTAATAAAAGTAAAGGGGATGAAATCAGGAAATACTATGGAATACACATTATCCTATCCTTACCCTCTTTTTGCAACTACCGAAGAAAGGCTGGAAATGTTGAGAAAATTTGGTACCTTCAATGTTTATGTCGCTTTACCAGCCATCGTAGGTGCAAAGCTATGTGTAGAGGGAAAAGCAAGCAAGGGGATAATTGGCCCTGAATGTCTTGATCCGTTGGAATTTCTGAAAGAGATGTCTGCTATGGGCTGCCCTGTGAAGCTTCATGAAGTGCTTTCAAAGGAAGCATCTATTGCATAATCCGCTAATATATTAAATTGGAGCAAATGGGGTAGGATGGATTTAATGGACACCAAAGTCAGATAAAATAGAAAGACGGAGGTGTCAGATTGAAAGGTATCCCACAAGGAAGGTACACCCGGGAATTCCGCCAGGAAGCGGTCAAATTGGTAGTAGCAGATAAGGTATCATGTCGGAAAGCAGCCCA
>JAUWHP010000043.1 GCA_030605765.1 Dehalococcoidia bacterium | reverse complement strand
CATCTCCTGGGCCATCACAGCCGAGCGGTAGCCTGCTGAAGGCGTATTGGCAGCGAGCGTAATGGCAACTATGCCGTCAACCTTGCCTCGCAGCTCTTCGAATGCGTTATAAAACTCCCCCTGAACCGAGCCGCTGGTGGTAGGCAGAGTTTCAGATGTCTTCAGCCGGGCATAGAATTCATCCGGAGTCATATCTACCCAGTCAGCGTATTCTTTCTTACCCCACATCAGGTGTATTGGAATTAGCCTGACATGAAATTCATCAGCCAGCTCTGGGGTAATACCAGAACTACTATCTACGATTACGGCTATGGACATAATTCACCTCCTGAGCTAAATCCGTCACCAGCCATATTTTAGCAGGAATTCCTCTGATATGTATATCTGCTAAATTGCAATAATTTTTATTTGCTGTTCGTATACGTGTGCTCCCAGAATTTGAATCCTCATTGCAATTTCCCCAGTTCTGATTTCAATTCTCCCAGGAAGTCCGCTTCCACCGCTAACTTCACTTGATGTATAGAGTCAGCCACCTCAGGAGCTTTGGAGCGACCATGCCCAATCCATACCACTCCATTGACACCGTAAATCATTGCCCCACCGCTTACATCAACCGTATGTGTCAGAGCAAATAAATCATTTCCAATGGCAGCGATTTCTTTCTGTGGAAGACGTTTATCCAGCCTTATCCTTAGCCATTCAACGATAGAATTACCCAGGCCCTCACAAAACTTTATCATAGCGTTACCGCTGAATCCATCGCAGACTATAACATTTGCTTTTCCCAGCGGAATATCGTTGCCCTCCACGTTGCCAATAAAATTCAGACTACTCTGCTTAAAAAGCGGGTAAGCCTCTCTTACTAACTTGTTTCCCTTTCCCTCCTCGCTGCCGTTACTGAGCAAGGCTATTGTGGGGTTATTGATGTGCAGCATCTTCCTGGCGACGACAGACCCTATAATAGCGAAATTCATTAAGTCGCGTGGTTTGCAATCAGCATTTGGGCCTAAATCGAATACCAGGGTGTTGGGGGCAAAGCCGCAAAGAAAGGTGCCGGCAGTGGGGCGCTTGATGCCTTCCAGTTTCCCCAGGATTTCAATAGCACTCACCATAACTGCGCCCGTGTGGCCCATGCTTACCACGGCATCAGCCTGGCCTTCTTTCACCAGGCGTATAGCTACCAGCACAGAGGCATCTGGCTTCTGGCGCAGTGCAGCTACAGGAGATTCACCATCACGTATAGATTCAGTGGCATTTACCACACGAACGGCGAGACCAGAAACATCATGTTGCTCTAGCTCTCTGTGGATAGCATCTTCAGAGCCTACTAATATGACCTCAATTTCATCTCGCTCAACTGTCTGAATTGCCCCTTTGACTATCTCCTGGGGGGCGTAATCACCACCCATAGCATCTACTGCTACTCTCACTGGTTTCCTGTTCATATCAGATATCAAGCTCTGTACTAACGTTCTACGAGTTTACTTTTTACCTCGCCAATCTGCCTACGGTGGTGATAGAAACTACGCTGTCATCTTCGGTCAATGCCATCAAATGTACACCTCTGCCATTCCTGCTCTGAACTGAGATCTGCTCAATGGGGATACGCTCAACATTGCCTACGGTTGATAACATTACTAAATATCCCTCGTCTTTGCTTACAAGCTTGGCTGCTACAAGTTTCCCTATTATGTCACTGGCCCTGTGAGCTTTGATCCCCTTTCCTCCTCTCTGCTGTGCAGAATAACTCTTAATTGAGGTTAACTTCCCAAACCCCCTCTCCGACACTGTAAGCAGATAAGCCTTTTGAGATTCCTCCATTTCCCTGGTGATGACGTCCATAGCGACAACGCAATCATCAGCCAGGCGAATACCATGAACGCCACCACTGGTTCGCGATGCGGTTCTCAAGTTTTTGACCTTAAATCTAATAGCCTGCCCTCTTTGACTTATCAAGATGACGTCGTCTGAATCGGTGGCTATTCTAGCTGATGCCAATTCATCGCCATGCTTGAGGCCCATGGCAATGAGGCCATTTCGCTTAATAGAGGAGAATCTATCCAGGGAGGTCTTCTTTATCGCACCAGCCTTAGTTAGCATCAATAGGAACATATTGCTTGTCCAATTTGTCACAGCTAGCAGCGCAGTTATCTCCTCTCCCAAATCGATGGGTAGCAAATTAACCATTGACATGCCTTTAGTAGTCCGGGATGAATCCTCAGGAATCTCGTAGCACTTTAGGCAATAAACCCTGCCGTGCCTGGTAAAAAAGAGCAAGTTATCATGCGTGTCGGCTGCCAGGATATGTCTGGGCAAATCACCCTCGCGGGTTACCATTCCCATGACACCTCTGCCCCCACGGCGCTGCAGTTTGTAAATGCTGACGGGCAGTCTCTTAATGAAACCCTGACTGCTAATCTTAACTGTTACTTTCTGGTGGGGAACAAGGTCTTCCTGGCGGAATTCTGTAATTTCCTCTCTACTAATTAAAGTACGGCGCTTATCACCATACTTGGATTTCAGTTGGCCAACATCCTGTTTGACCAGGAATAATACCTTCCTGGGATTGGCCAACAGATCCTCCAGGTAAGAAATATCCTTTACTACGTTAGCATATTCATCGGCTATCTTTTGCTGTTCGATATGAGCCAATCTACGAAGAGGCATGTCAAGAATAGCTTGTGACTGGACCTGCGATAAACTGAACGCTGACATCAAATTAGCGCGGGCAGTGTCAACAGTCTCAGATTGCCGAATAATTCCGATCATCTGCTCCAGGTTATCCAGGGCAATCCTGAAGCCCTCAAGGATATGAGCTCTATTTCTTGCTTTCTCAAGCTCAAATTCAGAACGCTTGGTAATGACCTCACAGCGGAAATTAATATAGCAAGTTAGAGCTGTCTTAAGATTAATCAGCCTTGGTTGCCCATTAACCAGAGCGACCATGTTAATAGAAAAGGCGGATTGCATTGGGGTATACTTATATAGATTGTTAAGTATTTGCCGGGGTTGCCCTTCCTTCCTGAGTTCAATAACCAGGTGCATGCCTTCTCTATCGGATTCATCGCGCACTTCAGCTATTCCTGTAATCCTCTTCCCTTTTATCAACTCAGCGATTCTCTCCACTAGAGCTGCCTTGTTTACTTGATAGGGGAGCTCAGTAACAATTATTTGTCTTTTACCCCCCTTGGTGCTTACTTCACTGGTTTTAGCCCGGACTGTAATTTTTCCTTGCCCTGTAACATAAGCACTCTTTATTCCTTCTTCCCCCAGGATTATAGCTGCTGTGGGGAAATCAGGGCCTGTAACAAAATTCAACAGCTCATCCGTGGTAGCTTGTGGGTTATCAATTAAATAGGCGATGGCATCGCACACCTCGCCTAAATTATGCGGTGGGATGTTTGTTGTCATGCCTACAGCTATGCCTGAGGAGCCATTAACCAGTAAATTAGGCAACCTGGCTGGTAAGATGGAGGGCTCTTTGAGTGAATCATCGAAGTTAGGAACAAAGGCGACTGTATTTTTATCGATGTCGGCGAGCATTTCCTCAGCCATTTCAGCAAGCCGGGCCTCTGTATATCTCATCGCTGCTGGTGGGTCGTTATCAACGCTGCCAAAATTACCTTGTCCATCAACCAGAACATACCTCAGTGAGAAAGTCTGAGCCATGCGCACCATAGTGTCATAGATTGAAGCATCCCCGTGAGGGTGATATTTACCCATAACTTCACCCACAATTCGGGCGCTCTTTTTATGCGAAGTGTTGTGATGCAACCCCAATCCATCCATGGCATATAAGATGCGTCGTTGCACAGGCTTCAAGCCATCGCGCACGTCAGGTAATGCTCGGGAGACAATGACGCTCATGGCATAGTCCAGATAGGAGCTTTTCATCTCCTTTTCGATATCAATAGGCTTTACTGTTCCAATTCCCATTGCTACTCAACCTCTCCTTTATCGGTCTGCTCGAGTGTAGAAAAACCTTCCGGTGAAGTTTCGCTCTCACCCGTAGAATATTCAGCCTCTTCTTCAGCGTGCTCGGCTTCCATTGTTGCTTCACCTTCCTCGCCGGTGATACTGCGTCTGAGAAGAGATTCTCTAGCCTCAAGGGGCGAGCGTTTCGTTGCTTTAAAGGGAAAAGAAGGATGCCCTGTTTGGCTGGGATGTTGGTATTCCTCCTTAATAATCACCAGCATTTTATCCTTTTCTACGCTGAAGATAACCGCAGCGTATCTATTCCCGCCCTTTATGAGCTTGATGAGCCGTGGCCCATATTTCGGCTCGACTTCTCCTAAATATTCATCACGTTTGTTTTCCGTGACCAAGTGCCGTTTTTCTGCTCTGAGATGGACCTGGTCACCAATAGCCATCTTGACTAATACCTCGCTTGGAGCTAAATGGCAAAGGTTAACCACACCAGCTTTGCCCGTTTCAGTGACAAAAAGCTCAGGGGCAACCTTACGATGCTTACTGCCCAGGGTAGCTTTAGACTTGGATAAGCTAGGCAGCCGAGCCAAATTCTTTGCTGCAATAGCATTGGTAGGAGCAAGCTCCAGGGCTTTGCTGTATGCTTCCTTGGCTCGAACCAATTCCCCCAATTCTGTTAAGGCTCTACCAAGGCGATTGTAACTCCTAACATCGGTAGGGAATTTCTCAATTAAACTCCTATTTGCTGTCACAGCCTCTTCCCACCTGCCTTGAATGGTCAGGGCTATAGCTTCTTTTTCTAATCGCTGCCCCAGCCTTGCTTGCTCCTGTCGTTGTTGAAAAAACATATCTCTCCTTTTGCTCCAAACAAATGGCGACTGTCACATAAAAGGAATGTTAAGCTATTTCGAGTTCAAAGGTCTTATGTAACGCTCGAACAGCATCCTTAACTCTCTCCTCAGAAATGATGCAGGTTATTCTTATCTCTGAAGTAGTGATTAATTGGATATTAATATCTTGCTCACTAAGGGTGCGGAACATTCTGGCAGCATAGCCTGGTGTATTTTGCATGCCACTTCCTATAATGCTGATCTTGGCTAACGTAGAATCAGCAACACATTGCTTACTCCTTACGGATTTAGCCACGGGTTCCACTATGGACATCGCTTTGTACAAGTCATTTCGTGCCACTGTGAAGGTAAGGTCAGTAATATTCCCGATACTGGCGTTCTGGACAATAGTATCTATACTTATGTTTGCCCTGGCCAAAGGGTCAAAGATTGCCGTAGCAACGCCAGGGCGGTCCGGAACGCCAACAACGGTGATTTTAGCCACATTGGTGTCATGAGCGATGCCCGTAACTTTATTTTTAACTTCCATATCCATAGAAGCCTCCTTACAGATGATAGTTCCTGGTGTATCGCTAAAAGTAGAAGCCACTAATATAGGTATATTGTACAACTCGCCTAATTCCACCGCTCTAGGGTGTATTACCTTTGCTCCATAGCTAGCCATCTCCAGCATTTCTTCATAGCCAATCCTGTCTAATTTGCTTGTTTGGGGCACAAGGCGAGGATCGGCAGTGTAGATTCCTTCAACATCAGTATAAATCTGGCACATATCAGCGTTCAAGCCGGCAGCTAGCGCAACTGCCGTGGTATCAGAGCCGCCTCGGCCTAAAGTGGTAATATCCATATTAGAAGTAACACCCTGGAATCCGGCTACAATGACAGTATTATCTTTATTCAGCTCATTAGTGATGCGTTCAGGGTCAACGCGAAGAATTCGTGCTCGGCTGTAGTTAGAGTCGGTATGGATGCCTGCTTGAGCTCCAGTAAGGCTAACTGCTTTACAGCCCAGATTTCCTAAAGCCATGGCTAGAAGAGTGCTGGAAATTACCTCGCCTGTAGAAAGTAGAACGTCAAATTCACGCTCCTCGGGGTGTTCGCTAATCTGCTGCGCCATATGGATTAATTCGTCGGTGGTATCTCCCATTGCTGAGACAACGGCCACCACTTGATTGCCCTCTCTTTTAGCTTTGGCTATACGGCGAGCCACATTCTTAATCTTCTCAGCATCGGCAACCGAACTACCACCATACTTTTGGACTATTAATGCCATGACTCCCCTTTACCTTATTAGCTTATGCATAATATCATATCCTTCTTCAATGAAAATAGCGGTGTTTTTGGCCTCAACCTCGGTGAATGCCATTGCTCCGTTGGACGTAAATCCTGTTCCCCACAACATGAATGGAACTGGGTCTGCAACGTGAGTTTGAACCTTAATTGGTGTTGCATGGTCAGGCATAATTAGCACTCGAAGGGAACCTTCGCTCCAGGAGCGAAGCTGGCTTATAATCTCCATGTCCACTTTATGGATAGCCTCTATTTTATCACTAATGGAGGCGGCGTGAGCGGCTTCATCAGGTGCTTCTACGTGAATAACTACTATATCATGTGCCCTAAGCGCTTCTAAGCTACCTGTTGCTTGAGCAGCATAATCATTATCCAGATTGTCAGTCACACCTGTAATATCTAACACTTCCAATTTTACCATCAGTGCTAAGCCTCGTAGAAGGTCAACACCGGAACTCAGGGCAGAATCAAGGCCATAAAGCTGCTTGAAAGCTGGCATAGCAGGTGTTTTACGACTACCCCAAAAAAGCCAGATCATCGTGGCTGGTATATCACCGCGAGACCTCCGCGCTATGTTTACAGGGTGATTGAGCAGCACCATTTCCGACCTGGCCATAAGTTTTCTTAATAAATCACTGCCTGGGCCATAAGGAAGAAATTCATTAATAGGTTTGTCTGGAATATCATGTGGTGGTGTGCAGGTAGCTGAAAGTGTATCTTCGTGTCCTTTTATCTTACATATCTGCCTGTAGCTAACGCCGGGGTAAAAGTGCGCTTCATCGCTACCAAGGCTTTCATTCAGGGCTGTGGTAAGCTCTTGAGCTTCATTGCTGCTGATGTGGCCAGAACTATAGCTCCACATCTTTCCATCGCGCACAGCAATCAAATTACAGCGGAAAGCGACCTCTCCATCCTCGACGGGGATACCCATGCTGGCGGCTTCGATGGCGCTCCTGCCCTGGTAGTAGACTTTCGGGTCGTAACCAAGAATTGACATACAGGCGGAAGTGCTGCTGGGCTCCATCCCCTCCGGGATGGTTCGCGCTAACCCCATAACACTTTCCTTTGCCATAGCGTCCAAATTTGGAGTACGTGCTAGCTCGAGGCAAGTTTTTCCGCCCCGTTCAGCCAAAGGCCAGCCTGCTGCACCATCAATTATCAGTACGCAGTATTTCATTCTTGTGTTACACAATTAAAGCACTTATAATAGCTTCCGACAACGGGGCGTAGCGCAGCCTGGTAGCGCGCAGCGTTCGGGACGCTGAGGTCGGAGGTTCGAATCCTCTCGCCCCGAGTTCTTATTTTGCCAAAACCCAATGGCACTGGTCAACTGAAATTGGTTATTAAGTCGTATTCCTTGCTATATAGCCGGTCAACGGCGCTTGATTTCGTTAAGAGAGTAAGGTAGAATTCTCTCTTTGTGATATGAAGATTGTGGTTGATGGAAAGAAAACACGGGTGAACCAATGTTAGCTTTCCCTTGCTCGATGCTCACCGAATCTGATTTTTCTACCCTTACAATTAATGTTAATTCCAAGCATGCTCTTGCAGCCATTCCTGGTTTGGCTGCGCAAGTGACGTCATATTCCACCAGGTTAAATTCCCAGGCTGGTGGTTTGCTATGCGTGTGTAAACCTGGTTTTAGCGAAGGCGGGCCAGGCAAAAAATATTGATCACGATTTAATAAGGAGGTTTTTTATGTCTTATGATGCTACGAAAATGAAGGATTGGCAAATTGCCGAAGCGGCTGAACAGAACATGCCGACCCCCGATGAGTGGCGGGAAAAACTAAATCTGCGAAAGGATGAAATCATCCCCTATGGCAAGCTTTGTAAACTTGATTTCATGAAGATCATTGAACGCCTCAAGGATAAGCCTGATGGCAAGTATGTTGAAGTGACTGCTATTACTCCCACACCATTGGGAGAGGGCAAGAGCACTACTGCATGCGGCCTTATGGAGGGGTTGGGCAAACGAGGCAAGAATGTAGGTGGCTGTCTCCGTCAACCCTCAGGTGGGCCGACTATGAATATTAAGGGAACTGCCGCCGGCGGCGGCAACGCGTTGCTTATTCCCATGACAGAATTTTCCATGGGCCTCACCAATGACATTAACGACATAATGAATGCGCATAACCTGGCCATGGTGGCACTGACTGCCAGGATGCAGCACGAGCGCAATTACGATGATGAGGAATTAGCCAAGCGCAGCAGGATGCGTCGTCTGAACATCGACCCCACCAGGGTAGAGATGGGCTGGATCATGGATTTCTGTGCTCAGAGCCTGAGGAATATCATCATAGGCATTGGTGGGCGTATGGATGGCTTCACGATGCAGTCCAAATTCGGCATAGCCGTGGGCTCTGAGCTCATGGCTATGCTGTCCGTTGTCCGGGATTTGGCAGACCTGCGCCAGAGAATGGACAACATCACCGTAGCTTTTGACAAGAAAGGGAATGTTATTACCACTGGCGATCTGGAGGCGGGAGGTGCTATGACTGCCTGGATGCGCAATACCATTAACCCCACTTTGTGTAGCACGGTGGAGTATCAGCCTTGTATGGTGCATGCTGGCCCCTTTGCTAACATCGCCGTGGGGCAATCCTCTATCATCGCTGACCGTATTGGCCTGAAGATGTTTGACTACCATGTCACGGAGAGCGGCTTCGCCGCGGATATCGGATTCGAGAAGTTCTGGAATGTCAAGTGCCGCTGTAGCGGCCTTAAACCACACGTATCGGTACTCACCACTACCATCAGAGCACTGAAGATGCATGGTGGTGGACCCAAGGTAACGCCCGGTCTACCCCTGTCCGATGCCTACACTAAAGAGAACCTTGCACTATTGGAGAAGGGCCTTCCTAACATGTTGCACCACATCAACACTATCAGGACTTCTGGCATTAACCCTGTGGTGTGCATCAATTGCTTTCATACCGATACCAATGAAGAAATTGCCGTGGTTCGAAAGGCAGCCGAAGCAGCAGGGGCGCGTTGTGCCGTGTCTACTCATTGGGCCGATGGTGGCGATGGTGCCCTGGAGTTGGCAGATGCGGTGATAGAAGCCTGCGAAGATAAGACTGATTTCAGGTTCCTGTACCCCAATGAGATGAAGTTGCGGGAGCGGGTGGACAAAATTGCTAAAGTGGTTTACGGAGCCGACGGCGTATCGTGGACTCCCAGCGCAGAAGCCAAGGCTAAAATGCTGGAGGCCGATAGTAAATATGATGAGTATGCTACCATGATGGTGAAAACCCACCTGAGCCTTACACATGACCCGGCCATTAAGGGTGTTCCTAAAGGATGGACTCTGCCTATTCGCGAGGTGTTGATTTATTCGGGTGCGAAATTCCTCTGCCCATGTGCCGGCGCCATTAGCTTGATGCCAGGAACCTGCTCCGATCCTGCCTTTAGAAGAGTAGATGTTGATACAAAGACGGGGAAAGTGCGAGGCCTCTTCTAAGGAGCGATCAACTTGGTTCTGGAAAACAAACGGTAGGCCAGGCTTGTTAACCTGTTGATATAAGACAAAACCGCCTCTTCGACCGTGGATGGCAAGAACAATAGCCGTTGAAGGTGAGAGGGGGAAATACCTTAGCCTGCCTGGTGAGGGACTATGCGTCTTCTATTTCTTGGTCGTGAAGATAAGCGACAGCGTCCTGGATGGTGTATATTTTTTCAGCATCTTCATCAGCTATCTCCAGTTTCCTCTGCGGGGTGCTGAATTTTTCCTCCATGGCTGTAATAAGCTCAATTAAATCTAGAGAATCAACGTTAAGGTCATCGACAAGGGATGTCTCTGGAGTTAATTCTTTTTCTTCAATGTCTAGCTGCTCCGCGATTAGTCTCTTTAGGCTCTCAAAGATAGTTGCCACTTTTTACCTCCTCTAACAAATTTTCTGGTTATGTTCTTTCACCTTATGTTTAGTTACTACTGCTCCCAATACCCCATTAATCAACCTGGGGGAAGAGTCGCTACCAAAAGCCTTAGCTAGCTCTACAGCTTCGTTTATAGTTGCCTTAAATGGGGTCTTATTATCAAACAAAATTTCAAAAATGGCAAGGCGCAGGATGGATCTATCAATAATAGCCATTTGCTCTATGGGGAAAGCTGGTGCAAAGTGCTCAATGTGCCTATCAAGTTTGGATTTGTTGTGCAGCACTCCCTGGATAAGCTGTTCACCGAAGCTGAGTGCCTCCTGCGGCAATGCTTTCTCCATTGCCAAATGAGCCAAAGTTTCCTCTGCTTTGTGCTCAGTGCAATCAAGGTCGTAGAGTACCTGAACAGCAATAATCCTCGCCTTTCGTCTCGAGCCCATAGTCAGTTCGTTATTGTTGAGTTCTTTAAATGGATAATATCCTTAATTCCTGAGATGTTCAAGGTCTGTGTTTTGGCACTGGTTCGCTTAATCAAGCCGCAGAGCACCTTTCCAGGGCCAATCTCATAAAAGGAAGTAACTCCATTATGTATCATGTATTCAATGGAAGACTGCCACTGTATGCAATGACGAAGCTGCTTTATAAGCTCCTCCTTTATAGAATCGGCGTCGGTCAGTACTTGGGTGGTGACATTGGCTATTACGGGAATGGTTGGCGGATGAAGCGCAAAAGTTGAAATGACTTCGCTGAATTCAGCTATAACAGGTTCCATTAGAGAGGAATGAAATGCGCCGCTCACCTTTAAGGGGATGAGGCGGAGAGCGCCTCTCGCTCTGGCTAATTCCCTGGCTTCAGCTAAAGATTCAGCAGCACCACTGATTACAGTCTGTGTGGGGCAGTTAATGTTGGAGATGTCGCATTTACTGCGAAGACATATTTCTTCAATTGCTTCCAGATCAAGTCCTATTATGGCTAGCATACCTCCTGGATTCTTCTGCCCGGCTTCATGCATTAATCTACCTCTTTCGCGAACTAAACTCACAGCATCGCCTAAACTGAGCACATTAGCTGCTACCAGAGCTGTATATTCACCCAGGCTATGCCCAGCAATAAGGGAAGGAGAGGGCAAATCGTTGTTGCTAGTCTGCTGAGCTGTCCTCAGACAGGCAATGCTGGTTGCCAGTACTGCTGGTTGGACGTTATGTGTTTTTGTTAGTTCTTCCTCTGGTCCTTCGAAGCATAAGCGTGAAAGGGGAAAGCCTAAGATAGCATCAGTTTCATCAAAGACTTCCCTGGCCGCTGAAGAAATATCATACAGGTCGGCTCCCATACCAACCTGCTGGGAGCCCTGGCCCGGGAAAACATAAGCTGCCTTAGCCATATTTCAGTTAACCTTTTTTCTTGGGTGTTTCGATTGTAATTACTTGCCTGCCGTTGTAGTTACCGCAGGTGGGGCAGACATGGTGAGCTAACTTCCGGCTGTGGCATTGGGGGCAAATATTAAACGTGGGTAAATTGAGCTTGAGATGGCTGCGCCTTTTCCCCTGGCGGGACTTGGCGTATTTCTTTTTAGGCAGAGCCATACGAGTTTACCTCCTTAATCCCGATGCAATCGGGTCGACATATTGGCTTCATGGGCAAATTTAATAAAGTATATTGGCGGATTATCTCTCCTAAGTCAAGCATGTTGTGATTGTCAATGGTGAACTCAGTTGATTCCTCAGGAAAAGGTGAAGCGCTGGACACGTTAGGTGCGGAGAAAAATTCCTCTTCGATGTGTAGATTTGCTGGATAAACAAAGTCATCGAGGCAGCGACTGCATGTTAGTTCTACTTTAACAGTTAATTCAGCTCGAACCAAAACGCCATTTCCGCTATGGATTAGCGTTATCTTTCCTTGAACTAAACCCCCAGCTTGCTCGTCGACTAGCTCATCTATACAATAGCTTTGACTGGAGCCAACAGGCTCACTCAGTAATTGAGCCACATTTATCAGACTCTCGAAAGGTTTTACGTTAAGGTCTTCAATTCTCATGGTTTTAAGCTCGGCTAATACCTAGAAATCCAGACAGATTCTGAAGTATAATAGCTGATAGTGGAAGTTTCAAGCATTGGTAAGGAAATAGAGGATTCAAAGGCAGGGGTAAGTGCTATAGTAGAAGCACAACATCGGGACCTCATTCGGCTAAGCCTCAAAATCCATGATAACCCTGAACTAGGCTTCCAGGAGAGAAAGGCAGCATCCTGGCTTATCGGCTATCTGCAAAAAAATGGATTTCAAATAGAGAAGCATATTGCGGGCTTACCTACAGCCTTCCAGGCTACATATGGACAGGGTAGCCCAAGGCTTGCTTTACTGGCTGAATATGACGCCTTGCCCAAGATAGGCCATGCTTGCGGTCATAATATAATCGCTGCTTCAGCCGTTGGGGCTGGGGTAGCTAGCAAACTTGCCATAGATCGCTTTGGGGGTAGCATTATAGTTATGGGCGCTCCGGCGGAAGAAGTTTTCGGGGCTAAAATAGATATGGTCAAAGCTGGCATATTTGACGAGGTGGACGTGGCTATGATGACGCATCCCGATGTCCTGAATTTGCTAACCATAGCTGCATTTGCCTGTGTTTCCCTGGAAGTGGAATTCTTTGGAAGACCTGCTCATGCTGCTGCTCAGCCTCATGAAGGGATCAATGCCCTTGAGGCTTTGATTTTATCCTTTAACTGTATAAATTCACTGCGCCAGCACATAAAAGAAGAGGCGCGCATTCATGGCATAATTACAGATGGAGGTGATGCGCCCAATATAGTGCCCGCCCACAGCGCTGCCAAATTCCTGATACGTGCCAGGGATAATAATTACATTGATGAATTGAAAGAAAAGGTACTAAACTGCTTTAAAGGAGCAGCTTTAGCTACTGGGGCTAGATTAGAGCACAAATGGGGGGATAGGGTCTATGCCCCGATGAAAAATAATATGGCTTTAGCTCAGTTGTTCAAACGAAACCTGGAATCGCTGGGGCGCCATGTGGAGCTTTCCAAGCCTTCTGGATTTGGTAGCACAGATATGGGGAATGTGAGTCAGGCGGTGCCCAGCATACATCCTATGGTGGCTATTGCTTCTCCTGAGGTATTGATACATTCACCGGAATTCGCCTCTGCTGCTGCTTCTGAGGCTGGACATAAAGGGCTGTTAGATGCAGCCAAGTCGATGGCAATGACTGTGGTTGATGTTCTGGGCCAGCCTGGGATGTTAGACGAAATTAAGCGAGAATTCTGCAACGATGGCTAAAGTGGGTATCCCACGAGCTTTGCTCTACTACCTGTATTATCCTGCGTGGAAAGCTTTTTTTGAAAAATTAGGTGCAGAAGTGGTGGTATCATCGCCAACCAATAAGACTATACTAAATTCCGGTGTTTCAAGGGCAGTTGCTGATACTTGTTTACCAGTAAAGATTTTTTTTGGCCATGTTATGTCCATGATAGGCGAGTGCGATTATATTTTTGCTCCGGCTGTCACCAGTTTGGGTAATGAAGCTTATAATTGCTCCAAGATTATTGGTTTACCTAATATGACTAGAGCTCTAATCCCAGAATGCCCCATCATACTTGACCCAGAGATAAACCTTGAGAAGGGGCGTTATCATTTCTACCAGAGTATCTATAAATTGGGGCGCTATTTTACCCATAATCCGTTCAGGATTAAGAAAGCGGTTGAAGAGGCCTGGGAAAACAATCTAGCCTACCAGAGCGTAATGTTCGATGAGGGACTCACGCCTGTTGAGGCTATTGATAGGATGTACCAGGGTAAGCAACAGCCAGATTCTAGCGTTGCTTCGGCTCCATCACTGACTATTGCGGTTATTGGCCATCCCTATGTTATTTATGATGAGTACCTTAGCCATCGACTGATTCACCGGTTGCAGTCAATGGGGGTTAAAATTCTCACCCCTGAAATGGCTCCTGAGAAGGCGCTTTACGATGCTGCGAGAAAGTTGGTGGGTATTCCCCATTGGTCGTTTGAAACTGACATTATTGGCGCTGGAGAGTATTATCTGGAGAAGAAAGTCGATGGGGTTATTAACCTCTCTGTCTTTGGTTGTGGCCCTGATTCAATGATGGTAACCTTTGTGCAACACCGAGCCAGAGAACTCAATGCTCCCTTCTTGCATCTTAGTTTGGATGAGCATACCAGCGATGGAGGTTTGCTGACTCGCTTGGAGGCTTTCCTGGATATGATTAAATGGAGGGAGAGAATATGCGTATAGGCATACCTCATTTGGGCAATGCCTACATAATGGTAAGAGCCATGGCGGCGAGGCTGGGCGCTGTTAATGGGGAGGGCCTCGTAATTCCACCGCCGATGACCAAAAAAACACTGGACCTGGGAGTCAAATATTCACCAACGGAAGCCTGTTTGCCTTATAAGCTTACTCTGGGGAGCTTAATTGAAGCCTGTGAGCTAGGGGCAGATACCTTGATTCAGGCGAGGGGCACTGGTATCTGCCGATTAGGTTACTATGCCAAAGGCCAGGAGCAAATGCTGCATGATTTGGGCTATGATGCTCACTTTCTGACTCTTGATATTTCTCACCATAAATTCCTTAACATGCTGCGACTCATAAGAAGCGTGGCCAATGGTAATCGTGCCAGGACCCCGTTGCATGAGATTATTTCAGCATTTTTCTTCGGCATAGGGAAGGTGATTGCCCTGGACAAAATAGAAAAAGTGGCTCAGAAGATAAGAGCAATAGAACTGGAGAAAGGAGCGGCTAACTTAGTCTATAAGGAAGCTGTTAAGGCAATCGACGACGTGTTTGATAGTAAGAATGTGAAAAGGATAACCAAAGAATACATTGGTAAACTAAATAAGCTTCCTCACAATCCCAAGGCTGACCCTGTTAAAGTGGCTATAGTGGGCGAGATTTACGTTGTTATAGAACCTTTTGCTAATATGGATATAGAGATGGAGTTAGGCAAATTAGGGGTGGAGGTTGAGCGAACACTGACTCTTTCTCGATGGATCAAGTATAGCCTGTTTCTTAATTATTTAGGCATAAGCGAGTGGAGAGAGGTTCACAAGCTAGCCGAACCTTATCTTGACCACGATGTTGGTGGCGATGGTTGGGAGTCAGTGGGCGAGAAGGTGCTTTGCGCTCGGAAGGGGTACGACGGAGTAATTCATCTAGCACCTTTTACCTGCATGCCTGAGATAGTAGCTCAGAATATTATGGCATCGACCAAGGAAGACATTCCTGTGTTAGCCGTGGCTTGCGACGAACAAATGGGGAGAGAGGGGATGTTGACCAGGGTTGAGGCGTTTGTGGATCTGCTTGAGTTCAGAAGAAGGAAGCGGGATGGACGAAAAGTTTTCAGCGTTGGATAAATGCATCAAGAGTAAGCAAATGATAATATTCCTTATTGTTATGACGGTTGCTTCGATTCTGTTTCACCCCATTTTGCGTCTGAAGCGGAAAAGGGTTGTAGAATTACAGGAGAGTATTAAAGCCAGCAATCGTGGTAGATTTGAAAACTCCAGCGAAATACCCTTTAATGAGATAAGGTGAAAGGGAGAGGTGAAAGGGCAATGAAGGCTTATCTGGGCGTCGATGTTGGTTCAGTTACTACCAAGTTGGTTCTACTTGATGGGAGTAACGAGCCTTTGACCTCCATCTACTTACAGACTCGAGGTAATCCAGTCGATATGATAAAACGAGGTCTGGAAGCGATAAGGAAACAAATGCCACTTGAGGTTGAAATTTGCGGTGTGGCTACTACAGGGAGTGGTAGGGCGTTAGCCGGGGTCATGATTGGTGCAGATTTAGTGAAAAATGAGATCACCGCTCATGCTGTCGCTACTATGTCATGTGTGCCTGATGTGCAAACTATTTTTGAGATTGGGGGGCAGGATAGCAAGATTATCATAATTCGCGATGGAGTGGTAACTGATTTTGGTATGAACTCAGTATGTGCTGCGGGCACGGGCAGCTTCCTGGAGCATCAAGCTGAGCGCTTGAATATAAGAATCGAGGATTTTGGAGGCCACGCTTTGAAAAGTGAGAACCCAGCACGTATTGCTGGGCGCTGCACTGTTTTCGCTGAATCAGATATGGTACATAAACAGCAGATGGGCTATCCCCTTAATGATATTATCTATGGTCTGTGCCAGGCCCTGGTGCGCAATTATTTAAACAATGTTGCCTTAAATAAGGAAATTCGGCCCAAAATGGCGTTCCAGGGTGGAGTTGCTTTTAATAAAGGAATAATCAGGGCATTCAATGAAACTTTCCGTACAGAGGTGTACGTTCCTCCCTACAGTGAGCTTATGGGAGCTATTGGAGCTGCCATGTTGGTGCGCCACGAAATGGGCAGCAATGGCCACAGAACAAAATTCAAAGGATTTAGCGTTAGCCAGACAGAATTCAAGGTGTCTTCTTTTATGTGTAAAGCTTGCCCCAACCTTTGCGAAATCTCTCAAATTTCTGCCAATGGCAAGGTCCTGTCTAGATGGGGAGGGCGTTGTGATAAGTGGGAAAGAGCAGAAGTTAAATGAGTAGCAGTTATCAGATAATTATCATTGGAGGGGGGCCTGCTGGGCTTACCGCTGGTTTATATTGTGCCCGATCAGGACTTGACACCTTGCTTATTGAGAAGGGAGTAATAGGTGGGCAGATAACCTACGCGGAGCGGGTGGAGAATTACCCTGGTTTCCCCCAGGGGATTTCTGGTATCGAGTTGGGGCAGCTTATGCACCAACAAGCCACTCATTACGAGTTGCAGACTTTGCTGGCGGAGACCACTGGATTAATCCCTCAGCAGAGGCGAAATCTGGTAGAAACCAGTGAAGGTGATTTCACGGCTGGTGCGGTAATAATTGCCTCTGGTTCTCAGTTTCGTAAGTTGAAAGTGCCTGGGGAGGAGGAGTTCTTGGGCAAGGGTGTCTCCTATTGCGCTACCTGTGATGGCCCTTTCTTTCGTGATAAAGCGGTGGCTGTGATAGGAGGTGGAGATACTGCTCTCACCGAGGCTCTTTATCTGGGTAAGTTCGCCTCTTCAGTCAAGGTCGTCCATCGACGCAATGAACTTCGAGCCGGAAATGTGCTTCAACAAAGGGCCAGGATGGAGCCAAAGATGGAATTCGTTTGGGATGCCGTAGTGGTCCAGATAGAAGGTGATGGAGCTGTCAATCGACTCAGGTTGAAAAGCACAAAAGATGATACAATATCAGCATTACCAGTGGCAGGCGTTTTTGTCGCTATTGGTTTGGACCCTAATACCAGCTATCTGCAAGGGGTTGTGCCTTTAGATAAAGGGGGTTACATAGTCACTAACGAAGTAATGGAAACGGGGATACCGGGGATATTTGCTGCTGGAGATGTTCGCCATAATTCAGTCAAGCAAGCGATAGTTGCTGCTGGGGATGGGGCTACTGCTGCTGTATCAGCAGAAAAGTTTCTAAGCTCGCCCTGAGCGCTAGCGAAGGGTGCGCGGGTTCCTTGGCTGCGGCAAGAACGATAATAGGGGAAGAGAATGAAAGTTATTTTCTTAAAGGATGTTAGTGGAAAAGGGAAAACCAGGGAAATAAAGGAGGTGTCAACAGGCTATGCCAGGAACTTCCTTTTACCTCGGGGTTTGGCTTTGAGGGCTACGCCCGGGGCTATGAAACAGGTGGAATTGAAGCTGCGTAGTGGAGAAGCTCAGGAAGTTCTGGATAATGCCAGGCTGGTTAAGCTAGCGGAACAAATTGAAGGGCAGGAAATTCGTCTTGAGGCTCGGGGGGGTGGTGGGGATCGCCTATTTGGCTCTATTACTGCTGCGGAGATAGCCGAGGAGTTAAGTCGAATTATAGATTCCTCCATTGACAAGAGAAAAATAGACCTGGACAAACCTTTACGACAAGTAGGCAGCCACGAGGTGACCATTAAGTTGGCTAAGGATTTAAGACCGCGGATTAAAGTAGTCATTGAGAAGAAGGTCTAAACATGGCCCAGGAAAAGTTGCCACCCCAGGATATTGAAGCAGAAGGGGCTGTAATTGCCTCCTTGATTATCGATTCCGACTCCATCTTGAAAGTGGTTAGCTTTCTGAAAGGCGAAGACTTCTCCTCGGAGATAAATCAATGGATTTATCAAGCTTGTGTCTCTCTTTACCAGCGTAACGAGGCTATAAATCAGATTACTGTAGCCCACGAACTGATGCGGCAGGGTAGGCTGGAGCAGATTGGTGGCGCTGCCTATCTAAGTCATCTAATATCTATTGTACCCACATCCTTGCATATCGAACACTATGCGCAGATAGTATCTAACGCGGCAGTGATGAGGCGATTAATCGTTGCTGCAGGGCAGATTGCTGCTGTGGGCTATGAAGCTGGCCCGGATATTGAAGCTAGCCTTAGCAAATCTGAGGATATCCTCTTTCAAGTGCGAGTGAGGCAGGGCTTTCAGGATCTTGTTCCAATTCGTGATGTTCTGGGCCAATACTTCGAGGAGGCTGGACAGGCTGCTATATCTCAGGAAGGGGAGAAGCCTTACGTTCTAAGTGGTTTTACGGGCTTAGATGATTTGCTGGGCGGGTTACAGAGGTCTGACCTGATTGTTCTGGCTGCCAGACCCAGTTATGGTAAAAGCAGCCTGGCTCTGAATATTGCCAGGAATGTTGCTGTTGACCAGAAGGCCTGTGTTGCTCTATTTAGCCTGGAAATGGCGCGTGAATCGGTGGTTCAGCGCCTTCTGGCTAGTGAAGCAGGGGTAGATTCCAAGTTTGTCCGCCGGGGACGTTTTAGCGAGAGAGATGAAGTGAGAATTATGGAGGCCAGCGGCGTATTGTCCGAAGCACCGTTTTATATTGATGATTCACCTGGCCTCCGAACCGTCGATATGAGGAGCAAAGCGCGACGCCTTCATTTTGAGCGCAGAATTGATTTAGTAATCACTGATTATATACAGCTAATACAGGGTGAGGGCAGGAATGAGATGCGTGTCCAGGAGCTCAGTCGCATAACCCGTTCGCTGAAGATGCTGGCTAGAGAATTGAATGTGCCTGTACTGGCTATATCTCAACTTAGCCGGGCTGTAGAATGGCGACCTTCCCATGTGCCTCATCTTGCTGATTTGCGTGAAAGTGGTACCATTGAGCAGGATGCTGACGTCGTCCTTTTTATCAATAGAGATGATATGAATTTTACCGCGGAAGAGTGGAGTAGAGAACATGACATTGAGAAGGAACCATATCCACGTGGCATTGCTGATATCATCATAGCTAAGCACCGCAACGGCCCTTTGGGGCGAGCCAAGCTGCGCTTCTTGGGTAGGGTGGTTCAATTTCAAAACATGGAAGCCGAGCTAATCTCAGCTTCCTGAGTAATGCCATTCCGACGATGACCAGGGGTCTCAAAAAATGGTGAACAAAGAAAGATCTGATTTCACCCCTTTGCCTGATTTTCTTTTCGCTCAGGTGATGCCTCAAATTCGGGATATAGCTGAGCTCAAAGCGACAATTTGTGTCTTCTATTTGCTCCATCATAAGCGGCGCTATCCCCCTTTTGTTACTTATGAGGAACTACTGTCTGGTAGCACAGCAATGCTTGGAATGGAGGAGGCGGCGCTTCAACATGCTTTGGAGTTGGCGGTAAAGCACGGCAGCATCTTACAGCTAAATTTGGACATAGATGGTAAATGGCAGGATGTTTACTTCGCCAATATGGAGTCTGAGCGGGAAGCTATTGATAAAATCAAGAGTGGGGAACTTTCCATTAAAGAAGCGGTGCCGGAGGGAGGGGAGATAGGCCAGCCGATACCATCACCGAGTATTTTCACCATTTATGAGCAGAATATAGGCATACTCACGCCGATGATTGTTGAGGAACTGAAGGAAGCAGCAAAGCTTTACCCATCGCAATGGATTGATGAGGCTTTTAAGGAAGCGGTCAGGATGAATAAACGTAGCTGGAAATATATCGCCCGTATTCTCGAACGATGGTCCAGCGAGGGCAGGGATAGTGGAGCACGTAGGCAAGATATTGAAAAGGGTAACTCCGACAAATACATCAAAGGCAAGTACGGACACCTGGTCAAAAGATAGAGCCGCCGAAAATTCAGCGGATCTTCGGGGTGAAGAAGGTGTTGAGGAAAAAGCTTGCCCTTTCTGTAAAGGAGCTGGCTTTGTTCATCCTGTGCTGAGTTCAGGGCGGCCTGATTTCAGCCAGATAATGCCTTGCCAGTGTAATAAGGGAAAGTTACAAAAAGAGAAATTAGGCTATCTGGAGAAACACAGCAACCTTGGTTTCCTCTCGCAGCTTAGCTTTGATAATTTATCCCCCAGGGGAAAGAAGGATGATGCTACTTCGCAAGAACGTTTCACTCATATTTATCAGGCAGCCAAGGCTTTCGCTGATAATCCTGAGGGTTGGCTGGTGCTTTCCGGCCCCAATGGCTGTGGCAAAACCCATTTGGCCTGCGCTATTGCGAATCATCGCTTGAGCCTGGGGCAAGTGGCCTTCTATATTGGAGTTGCTGACCTTCTGGACCATCTCCGCTCTGCTTTTGGCCCCGCAAGTGATATTAGCTATGATGAATTATTTGAGCAGGTAAAGAATACGCCTTTGCTTGTGCTTGATGACCTGAGCGTGGAGGGTACTACAGCCTGGGCAAAGGAGAAACTGGAACAGCTTCTCAATCATCGTTTCAACGCCAGGTTAGCAACCGTGATTACAACTGATGTGCCGTTAGAGAAATTTGATGACCGCTTACTTAGCCGTTTCAGAGATGGTGAAATTTGCCACGTATACGCAGTAGAGCGGAAATCTCCTCTGGGGCATTTAGATAGTTTGCAGCTAGAGTTACTGCGAAATATGACCTTTGGTAATTTTGACCCCAAACGTGCAATTCTCTCCCTGGAGCAGCGTCAAAACTTGAAGCAAGCATTTCAGCTGGCAGCGGATTTTGCTCGTAGTCCGGAAGGCTGGTTAATATTTCAGGGCGTCAATGGTTGTGGCAAGACCCATCTGGCAGCAGCTATTGCTAACTACCGCACGGCAGAAGGCAAGGCAGTTTTCTTTGTAGTCGTTCCTGACTTACTTGACCATTTGCGTTCTACCTTCAGCCCGCAAAGCAGCATAACTTATGATGAGTTTTTTGAAGAGATTAAGAAAAGCCCCTTATTGATACTTGATGATTTTGGTGAGCAATCAGCTACTCTCTGGGCTCAAGAGAAGCTGTATCAACTGATTAACTATCGTTATAATGCCAGACTGCCAATGGTGGTTACCACTTGCCTTTCGCTGGATGAGATTGAGACCCGAATCAGCTCACGAATGGTAGACCCGAAGCTAAGCTGTGTATTCAACATCATTGCTCCTGACTACCGCGGTGACGTAAACCCCGACCGGAAGATTAAGCATACTGAGTCACGCAGGAGATATTATTCCTGAGCATCGAGCCATGATCTCTCACACACAACTCCTCCTCCACTAAAGCGGTTCGTGGTTCTTTAATGGCTCTCCAGGAGGGGGCGATACCTGTCCATGGTTTCCCTGTTTATTAGTGTGGGGGGTTTAACAGCTTCGGGGATTAAGGATTTGTAAGCTCTCTCCTTGAGCCGTTCGTCGAATTCCCTTCTGGCTTCATCAATGATTTCGGGGTGCAAAAGGAGATCAACACCGGATGTTGCCAATACCTTAGCGGTTATATCCAGCGCCTTTTCCCCGATTGTAGAGCCGCAGCAGGCTGCAACTTGCCAGTTATGCCAGCCGACGCATTCGGGGCAGCTTGTCACCCCCAGCATGCCAAATGGAGCGAACCAGCTATATTCAGAGTTATCCGAAACTGCACAGGCACCACCGCTAAGAGGCGTAATGCTGATGTCTAAACCTGTTTCAGAAGCGCCGAGGTCTCGCTGCATTTTTTTGGCGAAATTCTGCTCATCCTGGGTGAATTCTGGCGCGCCAATGGCTTCTAAGTTCTTATGTAATACCTGGCAGATTGTTTTGTTAGGTATTGATTCGTGAATCATGCTAACTATTTGAATCTCCGTCTTTGTTTCTGTAGCCATAGCAGCCGCTTCAGCGCATTTGTGTATCCTGTCAACCACATAGCCCATTTCTTCTGTGTCAACAAACCTCCCGATACACCACAATGTTGCCCTATCTGGTACTACAGATGGGAAAGACGGGCCTACGTCGGGGAATGAATAGTTAATTGTATTGGCTGCATGAGGAGGGTTGCCCGGCGTGGTATGCTCTCTCAGAAGCTCTATCATATGCCCCATCAGCACTGCTGCGTCCAGCGCGCTTCTTCCATACCAGGGGGAGTTACCATGAGCAGTTCTGCCTCGAAAATGGTATTTGACATCAAAATAAGCGTTGCTGGTAGCATAGTTGGCAGTATTAGAGGCGAGAGGATGCCAATCAAGAAATGCATCGATATCCTTGAAAAGCCCAGCTCTTGCCATATAGGGTTTGCCTATACAAAGCTCCTCCGCCGGAGTTCCGAAAATCTTAATCGTTCCCTGTAAGTCAAAATCCGTCATGGCATTCTTCAGAGCCATCGCAGCCATAATTGCCGCCACTCCTAGAATGTTATGACCGCAGCCATGGCCAGGCGCCCCCACGATGAGTGGGCTTTCCTGATTTACAGCTTTTTCCTGGGAAAGGCCGGGCAGTGCATCGTACTCACAACTGAAGCCTATAGCCGGTTTTTCTGCTCCGAATGTGGCTACAAAGGCCGTCGGCATATCAGCCACCCCTGTCTCTACTTTGAAAGCATTTCTCTTCAAGTATTCAGTAATAGCCTTTGCAGATTGATACTCTTCCATCCCAAGCTCTGCGTAACTCCATATTGCGTCAGAGAGTTGGTGGAAAGCATCCTTATTAGCCTCAATCCATCCTGCTATATGCTTTTTCTCTTTGGGCAAATTCTCCTTCATGACATAATCCTCCTCGGTTTATTTTTCCAGAATTCCTGATGTGGTTCTCATTTGAACAGCGAACCTGTTTATGGCCACCATTTTGCAGTGTCCCGATACATCACTGGGTGTGCTGGTATTGTACATGATTTACCGCTCTTATTCCTACTTTGCCACCCACGAAATATATGTGCTGTGTGGATGGCTAGGGGAGCATCTGCAGGCAGAAAAGGCAGGCAAAACAACCGAGGCCTAAGAATATGGTACAATTCGGAGGGGTACGGAGTTTGGTATTATTGGCGCTCGATGTATAATTTGAGTAAATGGAAGGCTAGAGGAGGCTTGAATAATGAAGAGGCGTAAATGGCATTCAATTCTGGCGCTAGGTTTATCTCTTCTATTGGTTAGTGTGGCTCTCGGTTGTGTGCCTGGGCAATCGGAAGAATATACTGACGCTGGCCAGAAAATTGAAATAGGTGTTGGCGACCAGTTTATTGTGGCCCTTGAATCTAATCCGACAACGGGTTA
>JAUWHP010000033.1 GCA_030605765.1 Dehalococcoidia bacterium | reverse complement strand
AGTTGTCAGTCGTGTGGAGGTAGGTCGGAGGCTAGTTAACTGGGTCTTTGAGCATACCAGACGGCGAGGAAAGGCCATCGAAAGGTACGAGAAAATTGGTCTGACACTATTTGTAGCCATCCCTCTTCCAGTGACTGGTGCCTGGACCGGGTCTATTGCCGCTTTCTTGCTCGGCTTAAGATTCAGATATGCCTTTCTATCTATTCTTACAGGGATAATCATTGCAGGGGCAATTGTCACCAGCCTGTGTCTGCTTGGCTGGCATGGAGCAATAATTGCGGGCGTTGGCCTTAGCACTCTAGCCGTTCTGAGCTGGCGGAGAACATAAAAATCTATGGAAGAGCTTCTGTTGACACTCTGCATCTACCAAAGTATAATCTTCACTACGTATGCGAGTAAAACTGAAAACTGAACAACTAACAGGGTTAGCCCAGCAACTTCCTTTTGAAGTGATGTTGGACCATCCCAGAGATGTGAAGGGTTTTCTGGAGATATTAGGGCATAATATGCCCTGGGATGAAACAGGGCTGAGTAAATTTGGTGACCCGATTAGAAAACCAAACAGAGTAGCTTTTTCTGTTGAAGCCGTTGACGGTGGCTATATCTGTGATGTTCATCCTGCGTTTGCTTGTTATATCTCTACTCTTTTGACACCAGAATAGAAAAATCATATTCTGTATCATCACAGCAGTTTTCTTAACTACAGCTCGTAAATCAGGGGCCGTTAGCTCAGTTGGTAGAGCACCTGACTTTTAATCAGGGTGTCGAGGGTTCGACTCCCTCACGGCTCACCAAGAATCAACAACAAAGCAAGGCAACTTTGGTAATACCTTCTGGTCAACCTCATTAGTGAAGAGCTTAAGGCTAATTTGTCACGAGCAACACAGGTTACTCCCTATCAATTTTGGGCATCAGTGCGGGAAAGCATAAGATATCAAATGAATTACCACGGACTTTCCCGCTTCTTCAGAGCAGCAATTAGAGATTTGATAGTAATTGCTGCCAGAGTCAGGGTTTGGAAGGTTCCCTTAACGCTCAACCTTATTGCCAGCTTAGCCATAGCTTCATTGCTCGGAGCTTCGACTATATTGACGAAGTCATACTGACCCAAAAGGGCATACTGGCTCAGTATCTTAATTCCCATATACTCCACCTCCTTATTAATTTCCCTGAGCCTCTCCGGGTCTTCCTGAACGGCTTCCCTGCCATTGTCAGTAAGAGTGGTAAGCATAAGATAAACAGACATCACTACCTCCTTCTAGCCAGATTCTTTGACCATATTATGCGGACATGGCTTACCTGTTTGTCAATATGGCGAAGGGTTTATTCTCTGTTTTTATCTATGTTTCTCTAACAGGCAAGCTATGGTATGATTTGGCGAAGATGATAAAACTCCTATCCGGGAACGAGGCTCTAGCCTTAGGGGCCTACCATGCTGGCGTAAAGATAGCCACCGCTTATCCCGGAACCCCGAGCACCGAAATACTTGAATCTCTGGCTCGCCACGACGACATCTACGCCGAATGGTCAACAAATGAAAAGGTAGCTATGGAGGTGGCGATGGGGGCAGCCTACGCTGGCGTGCGCTCACTGGTGTCTTTGAAACAGGTGGGCTTGAATGTGGCCAGCGACCCTTTTATGGCAGCCTCGACAACCGGGGTCAATGCCGGGATGGTTATAATCTGCGCCGATGACCCGGGAATACATAGCTCACAGAACGAGCAGGATAACCGCCACTATGCCAGATTAGCCAAAGTGCCTATGCTGGAGCCCAGCGATAGCCAGGAAGCCTATAAGCTTATGGCATACGCTTTTGACATCAGCGAAAAATTTGACACGCCCGTGCTGGTGCGCGTCACCACTCGCATCTCCCACTCAAAGTCAGTGGTGGAGGTGAACCAGAAGAGATTGGCACCAGCCAGGCAGGCAAATTTCCACTACGCTGCAAAAAAATATGTCATGCTGCCGATTCATGCCCGGCTCAGACATCCATTGATAGAGGAGCGCCTGGCCAAGCTAGCCGCTTATGCCGAGACCTTCACTTTTAATCAGGCATTATGGGGTGAACACCGTCTTGGCATAGTGACCAGCGGCGTTGCTTACCAGTATGCCAGAGAGGCCTTCCCTCAAGCCTCCTTTCTTAAACTGGGTATGACCTACCCCCTTCCCCAAAATTTACTCCTTAGTTTCGCCGCTCAAGTGGACAGGGTAATAGTCATAGAGGAACTCGACCCATTTCTGCAAGAAAATATCCAGGCCATGGGGATAAAAGTTACGGGGAAAGAATTCATCCCCGCGGTAGGTGAGTTAAACGTGGATATTATTGAGAAAGGAGGCCAGCGCACAGGGTTACTGTCTGAAACTTCACCACGGCATGTGGAAGATACAGCACTGAATTTGCCCAAACGCCCTCCCCTCTTATGCCCCGGCTGCCCACATACTGGCATATTCTTTACGCTCAGCAGTATCGGGCAGCGTTCCAAACCAATGAAATCCCGGGTTAAGACACCGAAGGAATCGAGCCTGGTCATAACCGGAGATATTGGCTGCTACACCCTGGGCACCTATCCCCCCCTCAATGCCATGGACACCTGTGCCTGTATGGGTGCCAGCATTGGCAACGCCCTGGGCATGGAGAAAGCTGGTATAGCAAAGAAATTGGTAGCCATCATCGGTGATTCTACCTTCATGCATTCTGGTATCACCGGATTGGTCAACGCTGTTTACACTAAAGGACAGATAACAATCATAATCCTCGATAATGGCACCACTGCCATGACTGGCCATCAGGAACACCCGGGCACTGGTATTTCAGCACAAGGCAAAAAGACCAAGGCAGTGGAACTAGAGCAACTGGTTCGGGGTATCGGCGTCAGCGATGTCAAGGTGGTCGATGCCTTCAATATGAAACAACTGAGGAATGCTGTCAAGAGCGCACTAGAGAGCCCCGAATTGTCGGTCATTATAGCCCGTGGTGCCTGTTCGGTGCGTGTGCCGACACGCTCTGAGCCCAGGGCCATTGATACTGAGAAATGCAACCTGTGTGGCATTTGCCTCCAGCTTGGCTGCCCAGCTATTCAAAGGGAAAAAGAACGAGTTTACATTGACACCAGTATGTGTGTGGGTGCCGCCTGCACAATTTGTCAGCAGATTTGCCCCCGGCAGGCAATAGATCAGCAATCCAAGATTGAGGCCGCGAAATCACTGTGAAGAAATTAGATATGTTTGTTACCGGGGTGGGAGGCCAGGGAATTGTTCTAGCCACTGACATAATAGCCGAGGCAGCTTTAATTGCTGGATACGATGTTAAGAAAACGGATACCCTAGGTATGGCACAGCGAGGCGGCAGTGTGGTAAGCCATGTGCGAATAGGCCAGCGGGTCTGCTCTCCCTTAATCAAGAAAGGCGATGTCGACATACTGGTCGCCTTTGAGAAGTTGGAGGCGGCCAGGTGGTGTTACTACCTCCGACATGGAGGAATAGCGATTATCAATAACCTGGCGCTCCCGCCGTTATCCGTCAATATGGGCAACGAACGATACCCCAGCGATAAAGAGATAACCGATATTCTGAAGCGGCAGACAGACCGTATTTATTTCATCGATGCCACACGCCGGGCCAGAGAACTGGGCAATATCAGAACACTCAACATGTTCATGCTGGGGACTGCCTCAGTTTTTGTACCTCTCGAAGTCCATGCCTGGGAAGATGGTATCTCCCAACGCCTATCACCAAATATCCGTGAAATCAACATTACCGCCTTCCGCAATGGTAGAAAGGAAATGCGCAGTGTCCATCTCTGAGAAAATACAGAAAGGCATAATTGAGGGATCCTGGATCAGACGAATGTTTGAGGAAGGGACTATCCTGAAACAGCGCTATGGTGAGGAGAATGTCTTCGATCTTTCTCTAGGCAATCCGATAATTGAACCGCCTGCTGAGTTTCACCAGGAGCTGAGAAATCTGGCAGAGCATCCCTTGCCAGGAATGCATAGATATATGGAAAATGCCGGTTATGCCGAAACAAGGGCGGCTGTTGCCAAACAGCTATCCCTGGAGACCGGTTTCAAGTTCACCATGAACGATATTATCATGACCTGTGGGGCTGCAGGAGCATTGAACGTAGTACTGAAAACAATACTCAATCCGGGAGATGAGGTTATTATATTCGCACCTTATTTTGCGGAGTACATCAACTATGTTGACAACCACGGCGGAGTAGCCAGGATTCTGCCCGCAGGGGAGCAGTTCACAATCAATCTCGGTGCTCTCGAACCTACTATTGGAGCTAAAACCAAAGCGGTAATCATAAATTCCCCCAACAACCCTACGGGCATTGTCTATAGTGAGGACTCTCTACATCAGCTGGGAGAAATGCTTCGCAAAAAGGAAGCCCAATACGAGACACAAATTTCTCTCATCAGTGATGAAGCCTATCGCAGAATTATCTACGACGGATTGAAATATCCATCAATTCTGCAGCATCATCCACGCAGTATTATCGCCACTTCCCACTCCAAGGATTTGTCACTACCCGGTGAACGTATTGGCTACATTGCCGTGAGTCCTGCCTGTAACCAGCAACAGGAGCTAGTAAATGGCCTTACCTTCTGCAACCGAACGCTGGGCTATGTCAATGCCCCAGCTTTGATGCAGCGCATAGTACGCCACCTGCAGCAGGTTACCATACCTGTGGCCGAGTATCAGAGAAAGAGAGATTTCCTGTATAGCAGCCTTACCAAGATGGGCTATTCAGTAATAAAACCTCAAGGGGCTTTTTACATGTTTCCCAAATCCCCTCTGAAAGATGACGCTGCTTTTGTGCGAGAGCTACAACAGATGAAGGTGCTGACTGTGCCCGGCCGCGGCTTTGGGTCACCCGGATATTTTCGCATATCGTACTGTGTTGATGACAGGACAATCAAAGGTTCCCTGGCTGGTTTCCGAAAGGCTGCCCAGAAATTCAACCCAAGTTCATGAACTACCACTGTGGAAAGCATCACAGGCTCAAAAAGAAACGAAAGGAGTTAAGATGTCAGGACAAGGAAACGAAGCATCTCATGCTCTAGCAGAATTGAAAGCCAAAGTAGACGGAGAGCCCATTGCCTCTCTTCTTGAAATGCACTTGCTGGAGCTATCCCAGGGCCATGCCAAGGTGACGATGAAATTAGTGCCTGAATACCAAAATTTTAATGGGCTAATCTTCGGTGGTATCATTATGGCAGTGGCTGATCAGGCATTTGCCTATGCATCCAATTCTCTAACTCATCCTAGCATAGCTTCCCAGTTCAACATTCACTTTCTAGCCGGTGCTAGCATCGGTGACGAACTCACCGCTGAGTGCTGGGTGCTGAAGAGCGGCCGAAGGGTTGGTATCTCCGAAATGACGGTGACTAACCAGAAGGGCAAGATCATAGCCAAGGCCACAGGTACAACCATTCCCATGGCCAGGCTCAATCATTGACTGCCGCTCAACTATAGTATGCCAAAAGCTAAAAGAGTCACCTGATAGCCAGCGTTACTGTTACTCTTTGTTTTGACAGAATGATTTTGGTTATGATAGGATATCTATTATTAAGTTAGTGAATGAGCATACTACCGCGATGTTGACTGATTTTCATAGAAGAGGTGGATTTGAATTCGTCTTTACCAAGCGCACCCGGGTGCGCTTAGAGGACTTGACGTGTATTTATGTAAGTAAATAATTTTGATTCGGTAATCTGATGAAGGGCGCCTCTAAGCGAGAGGTACCCTCTTTTATTAAATAGCGTTTCATAAACGAACGCATGGATAACAAGATGAAAACGATGGCGAGGGAAAATGGGAATACACTTCCCCAGGTCATTCAAGGTAACTATGCAAAATGGGGCGAGTGGACGGCCATGTGCATGAAAAAGTTCGGTATCTGGCAAAGGTATAGCTGGAAGGATTACTATGAAAACGTAAAATACATCTCGCTCGGCCTGATAAGCCTAGGATTGGAACAAGGAGATGTGGTTTGCATTATTGGAGACAATGAACCGGAATGGTTATGGGGAGAATTTGCCACTCAGGCAGCCGGAGGTATTGTTACTGGGATCTTTGTTGACTGTATTCCTTCTGAGGTGAAATACATTGCTACTCACTCTGATGCCAAATTTGCCCTGGTTAACGATCAGGAGCAGGCTGATAAGTTTTTGGAAATCAAGGATGAACTACCTTTACTTAAGAAGGTCATTTACTGGGATCCCAAGGGCCTGAAGAACTATGATGAACCCATTCTTATCAGCTTGACCACAGTAATGAAGCTGGGCAAAGAATACGAGGAAACACATGCCGGTTTGTTTGAGCAAAATGTAGAGAAAGGCCGAGAAGATGACATCGCCTTCATTTACTATACCTCAGGAACCACTGGTTTGCCTAAGGGCGCTAGACTTACCCATCGAGCTTTAATAAATACGGCTCGAGGGTTCCTCAGTCGTTATCCCTTAAACGAAACCGATGATTTAGTGTCCAACTTCCCGATTGCCTGGGTAGGTGACAGCTTTTTCGCTACTATTCCCCATCTATTGACTGGCGCCAGACTGAACTTTCCTGAGGAGCCTGAAACCATTATCGGGGATACTCGTGAAACCGGCCCCAACTTCGTGATATATGGTCCGCGGCAATGGGAAAACCTGGTTAGTGAAATCCAGGTGAAGATGATCGATGCGAACCCCTTAAAACGCTTTTGCTATAACCTATTTCTGCCGGTGGGGCATAAAATTGCAGATATCGATTTCCAGGGTAAAACTCCGAACCTGTTCTGGCGAGCTCTTCACGGCATCGCCGATTTATTTCTATTCAGACCACTCAAGGATAAACTAGGACTGAGTAAACTCAGGTTTGCTGTCACCGGAAGTTCTACATTGAGCCTGGACACCTTCCGGCTAATTCATGCCATAGGCATTGAGTTAAGACAGAATTACGCTAGTACGGAAGCTGGCTTCATCTCTTCACACAGTAAAGGGGAAATCAATTTTGAAAGTGTAGGGCGACCAGCACTTGACACTGAGGCCAGGATAACTGATGAAGGAGAGCTCCTGGTTAGAAGTGATTCTATGTTTGCTGGTTATCATAAGGACCCAGAAAAAACTGCTGCTGTCTTGATAGATGGCTGGTGCCATACTGGGGATGCAGTCAATATTGATGCAAAAGGGCATCTGATATTCCTGGACCGACTGAACCATATGAGTGAGCTAAGTTCAGGGGTCAAATACGCTCCCCAATATATTGAGGGCAGACTAAGATTCAGCCCGTATATTAAGGATGCTATGGTCATAGGCGGTAAAGATAAAGATTTTGTCTCAGCCATAATAAACATCGATTTCACCATGGTAGGCAAGTGGGCAGAACATAGTCGGCTGCCCTATACCACTTTTGCTGACCTGTCCCAGAAAAAAGAAGTTGCTGACCTGGTGCAAAAGGATGTGGTGCGCGTAAACAGCTATCTGCCTGAGCCAACCAGAGTGAGGAAATTTGTCTTGCTGCACAAAGAGTTTGACCCTGATGAAGCTGAACTTACCAGAACCAGGAAGTTAAGAAGGGATTTTATCAAAGAGCGATATGGACACTTAATAGAGAGCATGTATAATGATGGAAAAGAGATAAAGGTTGAAGCTGCGGTAACCTATAGAGATGGCAGGAAAGGTATAGTAACAACTGGCATTAAGGTAAGGTCGGTACAGGAAGGACTGATAGAAAATGGATGAGCTTCTCCAATTTGCGATTACCGGAGTAACGGTAGGCATGGTCTACTCCCTAATTGCTCTGGGCTTTGTTTTGATATGGAAATCCAGCGGCGTTGCCAATCTAGCATTGGGGCAACTGGTGCTGCTTTCTTCATGGTTCACCTATGGAATGCTGGTTCAGGCTGGCCTTCCCCTGTGGCTTGGCTTTCCACTGGTTATCCTCTTCTCCCTGGCTCTCGGCTGGATGATTGAGCGATTTATCCTGCGTCCACTTATTGCCCAGCCTATCTTGTCCTTAATCACAGTTACACTGGGGGTGGCCTATTTTATTGAAGGCGCGGTGAGTTTTATCTGGCCTAAAAGTGTAGCTGCTTTACCTCGCATCTTCCCACAAGAGGTTGTCCGCATAGGCACAGCGGTTGTGTCACAAGAATACCTCTGGGCAGCAGCTATATCCCTGGTTCTATTTATTCTCCTATCCTTGTACTTCAAATACAACAAAATGGGTGTCGTAATGAGGGCGACTGCCGATGACCAGTTAGCAATCCAGGCCTGTGGTATTCCAGTAACCAAAATTTTTTCCAGGTCATGGATGCTTGCCTGTATGCTGGCCGCCATTGGCGGCATACTTATGTCCAGCATTGGCGGCATAACTTTTGGCCTGGCTGAAACCGGGCTCAAGGCCTTCTCGGTAGTGATACTCGGTGGCCTTGATTCCTTCCTCGGCGCTATCCTGGCCGGACCCATAATTGGCCTGGCCGAAAGCCTTGGCGGCGGCTATCTAACCCCATTAACCTGGCCAGGCATCAGAGAGGTTATCCCATTTATTATTATCATAATCGTTATGTTCGTGAAGCCTTATGGGCTATTTGGAGAGCCCCGTATAGAGAGGATTTAGCCAAGTGAATGTAGATTTACCCGCTGGCACTCGTAATTATTCTTACGCCAAAGATATGGCTATTTTTCGAACCAGAGCCCACTGGGCATTGCTCTTATCTCTACTAGTCTTCGTGTTCACCGCGCCACTATATTGGGGAAACTACTGGTTGGGTGTCGCTAACCTGATTGGCATCACTATAGTTGCTGCCACCGGGCTGAATATTCTGACTGGTTACTGCGGGCAGTTATCCATCGGCCATGCTGGCTTCATTGCCGTGGGTGCCTATACCTCTGCCGTGTTAACTAACCGATTTGAATGGCCCTTCCTGGTAGGGCTAATCGCTGCCGGGCTTGTTGCCGGGCTCATCGGACTTGTCTTTGGCATTCCTTCAATGCGCGTCAAGGGCTTTTACCTGGCAATCTCCACTATTGCTGCCCAGTTTATCATCATCTGGGTCATCAATCACTGGACTGGTGTAACCGGCGGTTTTACTGGCATAAGAGTACCACCGGCTTCAATCGGTGGCATTACCTTCGTTAGCCAGGCCAGTCAGTTCTATCTAATCATGGCAATCACGGCGCTGACAGTTTTCTTTGCCAAGAACCTGGCAAGGACAAGGGTAGGTAGAGCCTTTGTTGCCATCAGGGATAATGATCTGGCCGCCGAGGTGATGGGGATTAACCTCTTTCGCTATAAATTCATGGCGTTCTTCGTTGGCTGTTTCCTGGCCGGAATTGCCGGTTCACTACTTGCCCACTGGACGGGCTTTATGAACGCGGAGAATTTCACCTTCATGGACTCAATTTTGTACATTGGCATGATAATCATCGGCGGCTCAGGCACTGCTGTCGGTCCCATTTTTGGCGTCATTTCTATTCGGATGCTGCAGCAGGGAGTAATGTTCATCTCACCGATGCTGGAAGGCAGCTTTCTGGATTTGCCTGCCGGGTTTACCACCGGCATCGGACCAATGGTATTTGGTCTGGTAATTGTCCTGTTCCTGATACTGGAGCCCCGCGGGCTGGCACACCGGTGGGCGCTGTTTAGAACTTCCTACCGGCTTTGGCCATTCTCATATTAGTCTGAGTAAGGAGGATAGGAGAATGTAATACCGCCCAAAGACCTTGTGGATTAGACTAAAAGAAGGAGGAATCATAGATGAATTTCAAGAAAACATTGAAAGTAGCAGTAGTTATATGCCTGGCACTAATCATAGCCATAATTCCACTACTGAGCGGCGGTTGTGCCGGTGGTGCTGATAGTGGCAATAAGGTAAAGGTGGGCTTCAGTATTTGTTACACGGGGGTTGCTGCTGAAAAGGGACGTCCCATGGGTAATGCTAAACTGGACTGTATGAAATACATTAATGAGGAACTAGGCGGAGTCGCCGGACATCAGATTGAGGTGATATGGCGTGACAATCAATATGATGCCGCAAAGGCAACCACCATCATTAACGAGCTAATAAGCAAGGGCTGTTTGTTCTTCACCACTAACTCTTCCAAAATGATGGGGGCATCTATGGAGGTCGCCAATCGCGCTGAGTTTGCTGGCTTCACCGTCTTCAGTGCTCCAGCACTCACTCATCCACCACAGCATATCTATGGACAGATGCCTGATTATGGCGATGACTGGGCCGCCTTTGCCAGATACTACCTGGAGAATATCTGGCAGGGCACAGGAAAAGCCAAGATGGCACTACACCTCCTGAACAACCCTACCGGTTATGGAGCCAGAGATGCGGCTCAGGCCTTAGCCGATGAACTAGGTATTGAGATCGTGTCTATTGACGAGCATACCGCCACAACTATATCTGAGATAGAAAGCCTGACCAGGATTAAGGCACTGAATCCTGATATCCTGTACATATCCAGCACCCCACAGCCTACTTCTATCATCATCAAGAACGCCGTCGAATTGGGTATGTATCCAGATATCACTATTGCTTGTGGTCATGCTAGCTTCACCAGCGTTCTTGTTGACCTGGCTGGAACTAATGCTGAAGGTGTCTACGGTGTCTTCCCTACCGTGAATTGGGGCGATAACGTGCCGGCTATGGCCAAGATGACCGAATACTGTCAGAAATATCACCCCGAGGATTATGGCAACATGGACTATATCACCTCGTGGGCAGAGGGTCTAATCGTGGCTGAGATTCTAAGACTGGCAATCGAGAATGTGGGTGTCGACAACCTCACCCCACAAGCAGCCGAGGAATATGGCTTCAAGAAGCTAGACAACTTTGATGTTGGTGGCCTGCATGGCCCGGTAAGCTATACCCCGGGTGACAACCGATTAAGCAAATCGAACAGAGTTTTCCAAATACAGGGTGGCGCAATCGTACCCATTAGCGACTGGGTAGAGGCACCACTGATAAAATACGAAGATTTTGAATGGTTCGGCAAATAGTGATTCAGTCGGGAGCCTCTGTCGGCAGCAGAGGCTCCTGCCAACAGAAGGTTTTCTATGCTCAAACTGAATAATGTAGAGGTTGCCTATCTTAATGCTATACGGGTGCTCCATGGCGTTTCCCTAAATGTAGAGGAAGGCTCAGTTGTTGCCATACTCGGGGCCAATGGCGCCGGTAAAAGCACCACTCTCAAGGCAATATCGGGACTACTCCATGTTGAGGAGGGCGAGGTAACTGATGGCAACATCGAGTGGAACGGCAAAAGAATAGATGGAAAAAGCGCCGAAGAAATAGGTAAACTAGGTATTATACAAGCACTCGAGGGACGTAGGGTCTTCGAACATCTCACTACAGAGGAAAATTTGCTGGTGGGGGCTTATCAGCGCAGCGACCGTCGTGCTGTCAAAGAAGACCTGGACATGGTTTATGGCTACTTCCCGCTACTCAAGGACCGTCGGCATAATACTGCTGGCTATCTTTCCGGAGGCGAGCAGCAAATGCTGGTCATCGGCAGGGCTATGATGGCTACGCCCAAGCTAATGATGCTTGACGAACCATCACTGGGCCTGGCACCGCGGCTAGTTGAAGAAATATACCATATTATCGAGCGGTTTAATATTGAACACAAAACGTCAGTTCTCCTTGTCGAGCAGAATGTCAGAATTGCCCTAAGTATCGCCCAATATGGTTATGTTATGGAAAACGGTCGGGTTGTGCTCGACGGTACAGCCGATTTCCTGAAGAATAATGAGGATGTGAAGGAATTTTATATAGGGCTATCTGCCATGGGCAAGAAGAAAAGCTACCGAGAAGTAAAACACTATAAGAGGCGAAAACGATGGCTATAGCAGGTAATCAGGATAAATTCTTTGACGAATTGGAGACAATGGCTCCCGAGGCAAGAGAGGGGTATTTAAATCAGAGATTATGTGAGGCAGTTGATCATGCTTACCGCAACGCTCCTGCTACCAGGGAGATATTTGATGGGGCCAAAGTCAATCCACCCGAAATCCATACAATAAGAGACCTGGAAAGATTACCCATCATCAGGAAAACCGACTTGATAGAGTTACAAAGGGAGAAACCACCCTATGGAGGCTTTCTTGCCATTCCGCCTGAAGATGTTGACCGTGTATTCATCTCACCAGGCCCTATTTATGAGCCACTCCATACCGGGGCTATCAAATGGTTTGCTAAATCATTTTGTGCTGCCGGGTTTAGAAAGGGAGATGTGGTCATTAACACATTCACTTACCATTTGTCTCCGGCCGGTATTCTATTCCACGAAGCCTTGAGGGATTGTGGGACTACTGTTGTCGCCACAGGCACAGGCAATACTGAAATTCAGATTAGGACTATGCGTGATTTGAAAGTTACGGGATTCGTGGGCACACCCTCTTTCCTAATGACCATCATTAAAAGAGCAGAGGAAATGGGACATAATTTTCAGCGGGATTTTACTCTTGAGCGTGCCTGGTTTACTGGTGAGATGCTCCCGGACTCACTGCGGAAAACCCTGGAAGAAGACTACCAGATTGCCACCACACAAGCTTATGCAGTTACCGAACCAGGTGGTGCCATCGCCTACGAATGCCGCCAGAAATCGGGCATGCACCTTATGGATGAATACATAGTAGAGATAGTTGACCCCGAGACAGGAAAACAGCTAGGTCCCGGGGAGATAGGTGAAATAGTGGTAACCCCGATTCATAATAAAGCTTGGGGCATTATCCGCTTCGGCACTGGTGATATGTCATCATATACCACCGCACTCTGCCCATGTGGCCGGACAGCCAACAGGCTGACAGCAATTCTTGGCAGAACTGGTGATGCAATCAAAGTGAGAGGTATGTTTGTCATTGCTAAACAAGCCGAACAGGCAATTCTTGACTTAAAACCGATTTCCCAATTCCAAATAGTGATCAGACGTAGGGAGCAACGGGACGAAATGACTCTTAAGATTGAGTTGAAGGATGAAACCATAGACAGAGAAAAACTAGCTGATGATTTGAATAAGAGATTCCAGAACCTGTGTCGAGTTAAGATAGATAGGATCGAATTTGTGGAGAAGGGGAGCATCCCGGACGAGCATCAAAAGCTAATAGATGAAAGAACCTGGAAGTAAGCCAGACACATTTGCGACTATTCCTCCTTTCCCAGATAGGCGGAGATAACTTGCGGATTGGTTCTAATTTCATCTGGAGTACCTTCAGCAATCTTCCGTCCAAAATCGAGGACTACAATCCTATCGGCTAAATCCATAACTACTCCCATATCATGCTCGATTAGAACAATGCAAGTAACACCATCCCTCAGAACTGCCGCCTCCCTGTATGTATCCCCCTGTCCCTCAAATATATCAATGATAAATCGGGCAATATCTTCTTTCTCTTCCAGATTCATTCCTGCCATTGGTTCATCAAGGAGCAGGATTTTCGGTTCCAGAGCCAGGGCTCTACCCAACTCAACCCTCTTACGCATTCCATAGGGAAGGGTGCCGACGGTTTTCTTTCTAATCGGCTCTATTTCCAGGAAATCGATGATGTCTTCCACTGTCTTACGATGTTCAATTTCCTCCTCACGAGCCCAGCCGAAATACAGAGCTCCACTAAGAACATTCTGCCTCATAAGGACGTGTCTGGCGGCCATTATATTATCCAGGGTGCTTAGCCCTGTATACAGCTCGATGTTCTGGAAAGTTCTGGCCAGGCCGAGACGAGCTGCCTTATCAGGACGAATCCGAGTAATATTCTGGCCTTCATAATATATTTCACCTTTTTGTGGCTTGTAAAAACCGTTTATACAGTTTAGCAGGCAAGTCTTACCAGCACCATTCGGCCCTATAATCGCCAGGATCTCATTGTCTCTTATGTCGAGGCTGACATCATCAAGAGCTTTCACACCACGAAAGGAGAGCGAAAGGTTCTCAATTCGTATCTTTGCCTGATTTCTACTTCTCATCTTTAGCCAGCTCAGCTATTTCGGGAAGGCGCAATTATTCATCTACTGGTTCACTCTGAGTCCCTCTTTTCGCTTCCTCAGAAAACAGCTTCTCCTTATACTGAATCACTCGGTAGCATTCCAAGCCCGCACACCCCAGTTGCCGCTTCAACTGCCCGGCCTTCTTCAGTAGTCTAATTGTGTCCTTACTCCGCTCACCATACTTACTGTAACCAGTACATTTGACTGACCAATCTTTATACACCAACAGCGTTACGTCATCGTCCACCGCATCACAATAAATAGTAGTTGCGGTTACCTGCCAATTTACCATACCTATTTAAGCCTGCTCCTTATTAGCAGTATCATATTAGCATCGCCCAATCTGAGATTCAACAAATATTCATATATGGGCTGGTGCAAAAAGGGGGAAACCTTTGGACAAGAGATAGCAGGTTGTGTTCCTCTCCCTGTGAGGGAAAGGATTAAGGTGAGGATATTCCCCTGAGCCTGCCAACATAGTCAATTACAGGAGATTCCTCACCTGATACGTTTCAACTTTCGATTAACCGTATCCAGATCAAAATATTCAGGGTCGAACTTGCCTCCCAGCCATTGCATCATTCTCTCGTATTGCTCATCTCGTGGATTGCGTATGATTCTAAGCAAGTCAGTGTAACCTCCTGTACCACCGCAGTCCTCAGGTGGACATGCCCGCCTCCCTTTAATGCATACAGGGCGTTTCAATGCCTGCTCCTCCTTCTACCTATATTTTATTCCATGAGCAGAACCCTCGCTTAACTACCTGCCCAAAATTCGGGGGCCATCTCAGGTTAAGTCATCCTTTCTTTTATTTCCCTTGCTCTAGGGTTCTTACCACCTTACCATTTTTCTACACAAATCAGTATAGAACATCAACAATAGAGCCACATGCACATTGACAAATTCAAGCTGTCCATGCTAGCATTCCCTGGAGAATTGAATATAGAGAAAGGCTGAGAACGAGATTAGTACAGCTTAGAACAGAGTTCAGAGAGTCGGGTGAGGTGTGAGCCGATACTTATGTGAAGCTGGAATGGGCTCGGGAGCCGCAAGCTGAAAAGTTCATAACTTAGTAGGTTTCGCCGCAAAGGGTAGCGTTATCATAACCTAGGGTATAGAGACACAAAAGGGATAAGTTGGCTCTGTACCTGAAGAAAAGATGGTTGTAATCCTCTCCATTGATTGAGGAACGACTAAATAGGGTGGCACCGTGAAGGCTAAGCCTCTCGCCCCTTGGACGAGAGGCTTATTATTTTTGTTATTGGAGGTAATAAATATGTTTAACATATTAAGAACATGGCCCCCACGGGGGCAAATATCAGTATTAAAACGTAAAGGTTGAAAATTAAAAACAATTAAAAAAACAAGAAAGGAGACACGCAAATGGATAAGAGAACAAAGTTTACTTTAGATGAAGAGGAAATACCACGATACTGGTACAACATTCAGGCAGATTTGCCAGAGCCACTACCAGCGGCTTTGCATCCAGCTACAGGAAAACCATTAAAGCCTGAGGATCTAGCTCCCTTATTCCCTATGGAGTTAATCAAGCAAGAGGTAAGCACTGAGCGCTGGATCGAAATCCCCGACGAGGTGCGGGATATCTACAGACTATGGAGGCCCACAACTCTATATCGAGCACACAGATTGGAGAAAGCCTTGGATACGCCAGCCAAGATATTCTACAAATACGAGGGAACCAGCCCTCCTGGAAGCCACAAACCTAACACTGCTGTAGCCCAGGCTTATTACAACAAGCAAGAAGGGGTTAAACGTATGGTCACAGAGACTGGCGCTGGTCAGTGGGGGAGCGCTTTGTCCTTCGGCGGTGCTTGCTTCAACCTTGAAATTAAGGTTTATATGGTCAAGATTAGCTACAACCAGAAGCCATATCGCCGCATCATGATGGAGACATGGGGAGCCAAATGTATACCCAGCCCCAGCTCGGATACCAAGGCAGGACGAGACATGCTGGCAAAGGACCCTGATTGTCCAGGTAGCTTAGGACTTGCTATTAGTGAAGCAGTAGAGGATACCGTTTCTCACGATGACACTCACTATGCTATAGGTAGCGTGCTTAACCATGTTCTGCTGCATCAAACCGTTAACGGCCTGGAGGCAAAGAAACTGATGGAGAAAGCAAATGCCTATCCAGATATTATTGTGGGCTGTATCGGAGGTGGTTCAAACTTCGCTGGGCTATATTTGCCCTTTGTCAAAGATAAACTCGATGGAATGAAACCAAGTCTACGTATCATCAATGTAGAGCCCGCAAGCTGCCCTAGCGTGACAAAGGGGCCCTATGCCTATGATTTTGGCGATGAAGCTGGCCTCGCTCCCATAATTAAGATGTTTACCCTGGGGCATGGTTTTATTCCGCCTCCAATTCACGCTGGTGGTTTACGTTACCATGGGATGGCACCTATCATATGTCATCTCTGTAAATTAGGGTTCGTTGAAGCTAGAGCTGAGCACCAGCTGGCTACCTTTGAGGCTGGTGTAACTTTTGCCCGTACCCAGGGCATTATCAGCGCTCCAGAGCCAAACCACGCCATCAAGGTGGTTATTGACGAAGCCCTCAAGTGCAAAGAATCTGGCGAGTCAAAAACCATACTGCTGGCTCACAGCGGACATGGACATGTCGATATGGCTGCTTATGATGCCTATCTCTCAGGCAAGCTGCAAGACTACGAGTATCCGACCGAGAAGATAGAGGAAGCACTAGCTCAACTACCAAAGGTAGGTTGAGGAAAAAAGGGAATGACACCGGAGCACTGGACTGCTCTGGTGTCATTCCTAAATACAACCACCCTACACTCATACAGACATAATTTCACTACTTGCTAAATACTCCCGGAAATTTCAGCCACTTCCCATTCAATAGATTATTGAGACATCCTTTCTTTGCCGCTTTACAAACGAGAAGCATATATAATATTCCATAATAATTACTAAAGAAGGAAAAAGATTCATATAGCTGAGATACTGTTCAATGGCTAGCTATTAATCTGAAATTGCAAGAGGGAGGTATGTTCCCCTAACTCGTGTTAGCAAATGGTAAGGATAGCAGAGGATACGATGGGTGGTGATTATGCCCCGGATGAAATAATCAAGGGAGCAGCCATAGCTGCTCAAAACGGAGATGCAGCAATTATACTGGTTGGGCCAATAGAAATCTTGAAGGAAGAGTTAACCAAGTACAACAGGTAAATAAGGCAATAGCAAGAGCGAAACACGCAGTTGAAATTGACTTGATTGGCTCTTTGAGGCAGAAATGCAAATGAATGAACTATGAGCCGCGCTAACTACCCCAATTCTCAGATAACAGCAACAGTGATATAATTGAACCGTGCAGGCAAAATGCTAAAGAAAATCAAAAATATCCTTATGGCATTAGCGCTACTAAGCCTAACATTAGGCTCCAGCGCTTGCTCTTTAGCATTACCGTGGTCACCTACTCCATCTCTACCCACTTCACCTCCACCCAGTAACTCGAGTGAATACACCAACCCTGAGTGGACATTTCCTTCAGAGAACAGCCAGACAGCTCAGCCACTACCTGATATTGCCAGCGTCGTTAGGGAGGCAATGCCCTCCGTAGTCTCTGTTACCACCGAGATAGTAGTGTATGATATTTTCCAGGAAGAACACAAGCAAACTGCTGCCGGCTCTGGATTCCTAATCCGCAGTGAGGAAAAATATGAGGGATATATTGTTACCAATAATCATGTAGTGCAAAATGCTGAGAGTGTACAAGTGAAACTAGCTGACGGCAGGACTTTCCCCGCCAACACAGTAGGCACCGATGCTCTAACTGATTTAGCAGTGCTCCAGATCAAGGCAGCAGATTTGCCTTATGCTCGCCTTGGTGATTCAGACCTGCTTGTCATAGGTGATTGGGTAGTGGCCATCGGCAATGCCCTGGGACAAGGAATATCAGCTAGCGAAGGGATCGTCAGCCGCTTAAATGTCTCAGTGACCGTTCAAGGAAACAGCCTTTCAGGTTTAATCCAAACCACCACAGCTATCAATCCTGGTAACAGTGGTGGCCCGCTGGTAAACATATCAGGTGAAATCGTAGGCATAACCAGTGTTAAAATAGCTGCAACCGGGATAGAAGGCATGGGCTACGCCATAAGTATAAACAGTGCTAAGCCCATTATTGAAGCTTTAATCCACCAGGGTTATGTAACGCGCCCATGGCTAGGCGTAGCATTATATACTGTGGATTCCTTCATAGCCGCGGTGAACAACCTTTCTGTTGAGAAAGGGGTGCTTATTGTAGAAGTGGTTAGCGGTAGCCCAGCCGAAGCTGCCGGACTAAAAGAGAGAGATGTCATCATCCGCTTCGACGAGAAAAAAATAGACACAAAAGAAGATCTTATCCAAGCTATACTTACGTGCCAAACTGACCAGCGGGTAAAGATAGCCTTTGTCAGAGGTACAGATACCAAGACAACCTGGGCGCAACTACAGGAAAGTCCACCGCCTCCAGATTAATTCACTTGCTTAACCGCCAGCAAAATATCGCTGCCTGAAATACGATGCTTTTCAGTGTAAGACCCATGAGGCGGAAGGCCATCAATAAGTTCCCGAGATAACGTTTCCCGCTTGATATAATCTGCAAAATCAGTCATAACCTGTTCAACCGAGTCTGCTGCCTGGTAATAAGCAACGATATATTCAGCAACGTCGAAGTTAGCAGAGCGGCGCATAACCTGCAGGTGCCGCACGATTTCCCTACTTATTCCCTCTGCAACCAGCTCGGGGGTCAATTCAGTGTTTATGGCTACCCAATACCGGCCATCAGCAGCCACGCTGTAGCCAGGTGCATCCAAAAAAGATTCCTCAAGGGAAAAATCCATATTTTTGACATTTATCTCTTCTTTTATTTCGGCGGCCAATTTGATTAAAACCTCTGTTTCTTCTTCAGATTCCACCTTGACTACAACCTTTGCCAAGGGCTGGCGTACTTTAATTCTTGCCTTCGCCCGTGCTGCCCTACCCAAACTCGATATTCTCCTAATTAGATCAATTTCGCGATTCAGTTTATCATCTATTTTAGCCTTATCAACTACAGGGAAATCAGTTAGGTGTACGCTCTCTTTAGCTTTAGTGTCAACAGAACGAAGCAGATTTTGATAAAGTTCCTCTGCAATAAATGGGGTGAAGGGAGCCAAAAGTTGAGATAAGACCACCAAACACTGATACAATGTGGTATAAGCTGCTAGCTTATCAGCATCGCTCTCACTTTTCCAGAATCGCCGGCGATTACGTCTCACATACCAATTGGAAAGTTTATCGACAAAGCCTTGGATATGGCGCGCCGCTGATACAGGCTCATAAGCATCTAGTGCTTTAGTTACCTCAGCTATAAGTAGATTAAGCTCCGAGGTAATCCAATTATCCAGTTCAGTAAAGGATAGTGAAGCTGAAGGCTGGGGAACAAAATGATCGATGTTGGCATAGAGAGTAAAAAAAGAATAAATATTCCACAAAGTGAGCAGAACTTTCCGTATGGTCTCAGTAAGCATTCGGATAGAGAAGTGATGAATATTTTCCGCTGGCGCACAAGTCAATAAATACCAACGGAGAGCATCCGCACCATATTCATTAATCACTGCTCCAGCATCGATTACATTGCCTTTGCTTTTACTCATCTTCTCACCATGCGCATCAACAACATGTCCCAGGCAAATCACATTTCTAAAGCAAGGCCTCTCAAACAGCAAGATAGATATGGCGTGCAAGCTATAGAACCATCCCCGCGTCTGGTCAATAGCTTCACAAATAAAATCAGCAGGAAAGTTTTGCTCAAATTGATCTTTATTCTCGAAAGGGTAATGCCATTGGGCTATAGGCATGGCGCCTGAATCAAGCCAACAATCAACTACTTCGGGAACACGCTGTAACTCGCCCCCGCATTTAGGGCAACCAAAAGTAACCTTATCTACATAAGGGCGATGCAGATCTAAAAGCACATCTAAGCCACTAAGATTTGGCTTCGCCTTTAATTCGCCAATGCTGCCAACACATTCATAGTTGTCACAGGAAGAACAGTGCCAAATGTTAAGGGGAGTCCCCCAATACCTCTCTCTGGAAAAAGCCCAATCAACATTGCTTTCTAACCAATCACCAAAACGGCCGTACTTAATGTGATTTGGATACCAATTTATATCCTCATTTCCAGAAATAAGCTTGTCCTTTACTGCCGTCGTCTTGATGTACCACGCCCTCTTGGCATAGTAGAGAACAGGCGCACCGCATCTCCAGCAAAACGGATAGGTGTGAATAATTTTCTCACTGTGGTAAAGCAAACCACGCGATTTAAGGTTATCAAGAACAAAAGGGTCAGCATCCTTAACAAACTTGCCGGCAAAGGGGTACGTGCCAGTGATTTTCCCCTCTAAGTCCACAGGCTGAACGAAATCAAGTCCTTTGTCCATTCCCACGTCGAAGTCAACCTCACCAAAAGCAGGAGCCATATGAACAATGCCTGTACCTTCCTTCAAGGAGACAAAATTAGCGCCAATCACCGGATAGGTCAAATCCTCCTTTGCTACTTGCATATTTAGAGAAGGCAAGGTTTTACGGTCTACAACAAAATCATGCGGATTAAACAAAGGTTCGTATTCAAGATAGAGAAGAGCTTTTCCTGATATAATAGCCAATTCCTTATAGTCCACAAGTTCAATTTGCCCCGTAAGTTCTTTAGCTAGAATGAGGTAATCCTGCTCCCCTTCCATTACACTGTATTCAGCATTAGGGGCTATTGCCAAAGCAGTATTGCCAGGCAAAGTCCAAGGAGTAGTTGTCCAGACAAGAAAATAAGCAGGTTTCTCAAGCAAAGACGAAGGTTCAAGAATAGAGCAAAGAGCCGAGTCCCGCTTCAACAACGAAGGAATATGCAGTCTAAACTTTATGTAAACTGAAGGGTCCTCAGCATCATCTCGGTAGCCCAGAGCTACCTCGTGGGAACTGAGTGAAGTGCCACATCTAGGGCAATGTGGCGTTACCTTATAGCCTTGATAAACAAGACCTTTATCCCATAGTTCTTTCACTATCCACCAGCAAGATTCAATATAGCCATTATCCCAAGTTGTATAAGGATGTTTCATATCTAACCAATAACCGATGCGTTCAGTGTTAGCTTCCCATTCCCTGATGTATTGAAAGACACTTTCCCGGCACTTCTGATTGAATTGAGCTACACCATATTTCTCAATTTCAGTCTTGTTGCTGAAACCAAGAGAACTCTCTATTTCGAGCTCTACAGGCAGTCCATGGGTATCCCATCCCGCCTTGCGTGGTACATGGTAACCTTTCATTGTCTTGTAGCGGCAAACAATATCCTTGAACAGTCGAGCCAGTACATGGTGAATCCCTGGGCTACCATTAGCTGTAGGAGGGCCTTCATAGAAGGCAAAATGCGGTGCTCCTTGTCTCGCTTTTACACTTTTATTAAAAATGTCATGCTCGCTCCAAAAATGAAGGATATGCTGCTCTATTCCAGGAAAATTTGGTTTACTACTCACCTTGTGGAACATGGATCAGCTTCTTTTCAACGAAATGACAATTTTTCTGCTTGTACCTTCCCCTATGCTGTGAGTAATGACATCAGGATGATTGGTTAAAGCTAAATGAATAACACGACGTTCAGCGGGCGGCATTGGTTCAAGGGTCACAGAACGGCGCCTCAATTTCACCTGTCCCGCCAGCCTCAAGGCTAGCTCTCGCAAAGAATCACAACGGCGTTTTTTATATCCACAAACATCAACATTTAATGGCAACCAGTCCTTTAGCCGCCCAGCTACTATGAGTCTAACGATATATTGCAAGCAAGCCAAAGTCTGACCCATCCTACCAATCAAGATGCCCAAGTCATCACCTTCAATATTCAGAATTAGCCGCATCTCGTCACGTGATGTTTTAACCACACCCACTAACCCCATTAACCTAAGCAAGGTTTCCAACACGTCTATGGCCACCTCAATGTCTTTGTCTGGCCTAGCTAACGCTTTTATTTTAATTACAGCCTCTTCACTCCCAATCCCAAAAAGTCCTGACTTGCCCTCCCGTATAACTACTATCTCAATTTGATCACGATTTGCCCCTAGCTGCTTTTCTGCCTCTCTGGTTGCTTGTTCCACTGTTTCAGCAGTTATCTCCAGCTCTTCCATCTTTTAAGTCCTCACTTTCAGCAATTTGCCTCAGTGCAACACAACATTACTTTTAGTGTGCTTTCCCCCCATCTGTTTCGGCATTGATTACGTGTGAGAGGAAGATACCAAATAACCCCAACCCCCACCAATGAAATACTGAGTTACGACACCAATCACGTTGGAAGCCAGCCAATAAAGGGCTAAGCCACTAGGAAACATCAAAGCAAACATGCCAAACATGAGCGGCATCATTAGCAACATCATACCACTTTGGGACTGCTGTTTTGGGTCAGCAGATGGCGCGGTCGTCATTTTCTGCTGCACCCACATTGTAGCACCAACTAGAATAGCTAAAATTAGACCGCCAATTCCTGCACTACTACTTTGCTGCCCCAGATTAAGCCCCAAGAAATAGCTGTTTAACGGAATTGCTTGATTCACTATTTGCCAGGAATAAAGGTGCCTGGATAAGTCAAGCAAGTTCTCCGGAGCAGTAGCCAGGGCTCTCATAATGGATTGATAAAGAGCAATCCAGATAGGAAACTGGATTAACATAGGCCATATACAACCTGCAGGATTAACACCAGCCTCTTTATAGATTTTCGCCATTTCTTGCTGAAGTTTTCGCTTATCCCTACCGTATTTCTTCTGCAGCTCCTGAATCTTGGGCTGCATACTTTGCAAGGCTTTGGTAGAATTCAGTTGCCTTAAGGTAAGAGGCATGAGTATCAAGCGAACCACAACGGTAAGGATAATAATAGCCAGACCAAACTCTACTTCTTCAGGCAAAAGACTGGATAAAGCGACCAACCCATTAAGCATTGGGTCAAGAATAATCAAATTCCATAAATTCACCATATCTAGAAACCTTTATTCAACAGCCAAGGGGAATTTCCAATCTATTTTCCCTCGGTCAATATCTACAGCGTAGAGACGATTATCTTGAGCACCGATATAGACTATACCATCCAGCACACAAAGATGCCCTCGGATAGAAGCATCAATGGATGGTCTATCGGCACTTTGGGGATCATCTGGATTTTTTATTCGTCTGCCTTCACCTGTCTGCACATTAACAAGATATACATCACCAGATTCGCAGGTTACCACTAGCAAATCGTCTGTCATGACCGGTGAAGAAACGATGCCGCTTCCAGCATCGAATCTCCATAATTCCTCACCTGTCTTGCTACTGATGGCATACAATTTACCGTCGAGGCAGCCAGCATACACAATATCTTCACTAACTACAGGGGTTGCCCAAAACCAATTACCACCTGTGAATTCCCACAACGGTTTATCGTCACCCACTTTCACTGCATAGAGGTTGCGGTCGAAGGAGCCTACAAATATAGTACCTTTATACATCTCTGGAGGCGAAGCAAATCCCACCTTTGCCTCAAAAACCCAGGGTAATAAACTACCATCATTGATTGACAAAGCATAGATATGTCCATCAAAAGTACTCACATATATAGTATCTCCATCAACCAGTGGCGTCGTCCATAACTTGCCATCCAGAGGGACAGATCTCCACTTTTCATCGCCATAAGTCATATCCAAAGCATAGACTCTACTATCTGAGCTGCACACATAGATAGTGTCATTGGCTACCACAGGACTGCCCACAATAGGCTCTATTGCATCGTCCGTTCTAGGGTAAGACCACTCGCCACTCCTTCCTTGTGGGAAGGACAAATTTTGACTCCTAGCTGAAGGATTTATCATTAACACCTTTCCATTGTAGATGCCAATACAAACCAGGCCATTTGCCATGACAGGTGTGCCATATATGACAATTGATACAGATGAACTGCCACACGCCATACCTTTAGAAGGCATAGTAAAGGCGAAAGACCATTCTCCATTAGACAAGGAAGGGAAATCCAGCTCCTGATCTCGTGCTGAAGGGCTTATCGCCATTATTTTGCCATCCACAGAGCCTAAATAGAGAATCTCATCATCAGACATAACTCCAGAGAACCCTTGAGGTTTTGCTTGCCCTCCTATACAACCACCAGCGCCTAAGACAAGCAAGCAAAAAATGCCCAGCGCAATTAATATTTTGATCTTCATTTCAATACACTAGAACGTCGAACTAAGGCACAGGATCATAGCCACCCTCAAAAAATGGATTACAGCGGGCTAATCGCTTAAGTGTTAGCCAACTACCTTTACCAAGCCCATATCTCCCAATCGCAGCCTGGGCATAGTGAGAACATGTAGGTTGGAAGCGGCAAGAGTGAGGAGTAACCTCTGATGCTGTTGCCTGATATAGTTTAATTAACTTCAGCGCTAGTTGCTTCACTACTTCCCTATAGTAAACATGCTTGACCTAATAAATTAGTTATTGCCTTTTCTAACTCATGGTATCCAGCAGCACCTGCTTGCCGTCGAACAATGAAGACAATATCCCACCCTGGTTTTATCAGTTGCAGCTTTAGTATCTGTCTAAGCAACCGCTTCAATCGGTTGCGTTGTACCGCTTTGCCTACTTTCTTAGTTACTGAGAATCCGTACCTGCTTAAATCCAACTCATTAGGCAATATTTTCATCACAATTAAATTATCTATATATGTGCTCCCCTTCTGGTAAACCAACGCATATTGTGCTCTTTCGGTTAAAGCCCAATGTGCCTTCATAAAGATACAACTAAACTGGAGTTAACCTCCGTCGCCCCTTAAGGCGTCTTGCCTTAAGCACTTTCCTGCCACCACGAGTAGCCAGCCTAGCACGGAAGCCCAATTTACGCTTGCGAGGGATTTTTTTTGGCTGGTAAGTACGCTTTGGCATGTGCAGTTAGTTTAAGACATCAATCGATGCAAGCCTACACCACCTGTTTTCCAAATGTGGCTTGGCGCATAAGGCAATAGGGCCAAAAATCGAGCTCTCTTTATGGCTTGTGCCAATTTCCGTTGGTGTTTAGCACAAGCCTTAGTTCTCCGCCGCGACCCGATTTTGCCGCGGCTGGAGATATACTGCGACAAAACAGAGGCATTTTTATAATCTATACTCGCCTTCCCCGCGCAAAAAGGGCAAACCGCTGGTCTCCGAACAAAATTTCTCGGTTTCCTTATCTCTCCAGCGTTAACCAATTTCCAACTCCTTCACATTAATTAAAAGGCAGATCCTCAGGTTCAAGTTCACCCTCCTCGGGGAGAGAGGTCAATGCCCGTTTACCAAGAAAAATTACCCTGTTTGCCACTACCTCAACACTAACTCGCTTCTGCCCATCCTGCCCTTCCCAATTGCGGGTACGTAATCTCCCCTCAACATAAACTTGGCGTCCTTTAACCAAGAATTGGTTGCACTGTTCAGCCAGTTTACGCCACGCAATTACCTTAAACCACTCTGTCTCTTCCTTTGGTTCATCATTGGCGCCAGTATAACGATAATTGGTAGCCACACGAAAGGAAGTGACTGGGTTGCCATCCGGTGTATATCGCATCTCAGGGTCAGCACCGACATTGCCTATGAGAATGACTTTGTTTAAGCTTGCCATTTATTCCTCTCCTACTTTCACCACAAGATGTCTCAAAATCTCTCCCGAAGTTCTAAGATCTGCTTCAAATTCCTTAAGCAATTTTGGCTCTAACTTAAAAAGAGTCAAGGTATAATCAGCCTCCATAAACCGTTTTATCGGATAAGCTAGCTTCTTTCGTCCCCACTGCTTGCTCTCTTCCACAACTCCTCCTCTCTCACTAATAAACCGGTTCACTTTGTCCGTGGTTTCGGACGCTTTTCCTTCATCAATTTCAGGACTAATCACCGTCACCAATTCATACTTACTCATTTTTAGACACCATAAAACAAATTTCCCTGTATTATAACATGCTAATGACCATAATTTAAGCGAAGAGCTAGTGGCAAAGGTAAACCGTATTCCACCATTTTCTTTTGGGTAACTGCAATATCATAATCAACACGATAATGATATATGACTTGAGCATCGCTATCATAAATAGCATAACTCGCCCTGGGATCGCCATCACGAGGTTGGCCTACACCGCCAGGGTTAATAATTAAGCGGTGCTTTTCATACTCCAAGTTTATTGTATCAGGGATTTCTGCCACAAAGCAATTGCCATCTTTAGTCTGCCGAAAAATTAGTGGCACGTGGGAATGTCCTACAAGGCAGAATCTGGTATCAAAATCGCTAAAATTATCCTTGGCGCCATCCACTGAGAGCAAATATTCCCAGATAGGCTGTCGAGGGCTGCCATGAACCAGAGTAAAATCGCCTCGCGTTAGTTTAACAGCAAGGCTTTGCAAGTAATCTGCATCCTCGGTAGTTAGTTGTTTTGCCGTCCACCGGCAGGCCCTGGCAGCATCAGGATTGAAATCCAAAATATCAATCCTGCCAATAGCAGCCCAATCATGATTACCAACAACACAAGCGCTCTTATATTGCTGCAACAGCTCAATGCAAGCATGGGGGTCAGGGCCATATCCTACTATATCCCCTAAACACCATATCTCACCAAATCCCCCTCTGGTTTCTATATCCTCAAGCACAGCTTGGAAAGCAGCTAAATTAGCATGAATATCACCAAGAATAGCATGTCTCATGATGGCAAACTATAGCATTAGCAACCTAGATTGTTAAAGTTGAAGCTACGCTGAAGCCAATGTTATACTCTCGAGTATGAAACTATCGGAGTTGGGTGAATTTGCTTTAATTACCCTCGTACGCAACATCACCAATAAATCCAAGGATCTTCAGCAGGCTTCATGGCAGCAATTGTTAGTTGGTATTGGTGATGACGCTGCCGCCTGGCAAGGCGATAACTACATCCAACTGGCTACTACAGACAGCTTAGTCCAAGGTATCCACTTTGATCTAAACAATACTACTTGGGAGGAATTGGGTTGGAAGGCATTAGCAGTAAACTTAAGTGACATAGCTGCTATGGGGGGCACTCCAAAATACGCCTTGATTTCCCTAGCTTTGCCCGGTGAACTTGAAACGGAAAACATCTCTCAGTTCTGCCACAGCATAGCATCCTTGGCCGCAGAATTTGGGGTAGCCATAGCTGGAGGCAACATCACTACTTCCCCCAATATAGTTATCACTGTTACTGTCCTGGGCAACTCAAAAACCAAATCCGTACTTAGAAGGTCAACAGCCACACCTGGCGAGCAGGTAGCTGTTACAGGACCCTTAGGGCTATCAGCGGCAGGTTTGAAAATGTTCAAGGAAAACATTAGCTTAGACACTCAGACAACCAGCATCCTAAGAAGAGCTCACCTTCAACCTGTACCTAGAATAAGAGAGGGACAGATTCTAGCCCAGCATGGGGTCAAGACCGCTATAGATATAAGCGACGGACTAATCGCTGACCTTGGTCACATATGTGAGGCTAGCAAAGTCGGTGCCAAAATAGAAATGGAGCAAGTCCCCACACACCCCTTGGTCAAAGCTAATTTCCCAAACTATCATGAATTAGCTCTATATGGAGGAGAGGACTATGAGCTACTTTTCACCGCTGACAAAAGCATTATTGACCAAGCCAAACAAGCTCTAGACTGCCCCATAGCTATAATCGGCGACATAGTGGAAGAAACCCTTCCAGATCGAGTAACCTTGCTAGACACTAAAGGGAATATCATCCCTACTAAGAAAGGAGGTTGGGAACACTTTAGGAGTGAAATCCCTAAAGCTAAGTTCGCATAGTCCAGAGCAAACTCAACTTCTAGGAAGCTACTTAGGTAAGCTAGCCCAAGAAGGTGACGCTTTTCTGCTTATGGGTGATTTGGGAACAGGCAAAACTTGCCTCGTCCAGGGCATTACACAGGGGTTGGGCATTAAGGAGAATGCTCTCAGCCCATCTTTTGTCATAGTCAGGCAATATAACGGCAGGCTTCGTTTATATCACATTGATCTCTACCGCCTTGATAATATTGAGGAAATTGCTAACCTGGGATTGGATGAACTTTTCTATAACGAGGGAGTCTGCGTAGTTGAATGGGCAGAAAGGGGGCTACAACTATTACCACAAAACAATTTGCTCATACAGCTTAACTATGTCTCTAAATGCGAGACAGAACGCACTATCTATCTTAGAGCCAAAGGTGAGCGCTACTCAGGATTAATAAGAGAGCTCAAATCGGTTTTAGACAAGGAAAAGGTATGGAGTTAACCATAGATACCTCCTCCAACACTGCTAGCATTGCCCTATCTCATAAAGGGGAGATTCTAACCGGGCTAACTTGGCAATCGGCTCAAAACCACACTGTGAAACTGTTGCCAAATTTGGTTCGTCTATTACAACAAACTAAAGTAAAGCCAAATTCCATAGAGGCGGTCATAGTAGCCAAAGGCCCAGGGAGTTTTAATGGGCTACGAGTAGGAATAGGCGTAGCCAAAGGACTAGCTTTCTCATTAAATATTCCTTTGCTTGGCATAAGCACCTTAGAAAATGAAGCTTATCCCTTTGCTCATACTGGTCTGCCCATATGTCCCATTCACAAAGTTGGTGGCGCGGAAATTGCCACTGCCTTTTATCAACAAAAAAATGACCAATGGCGCTGCTTGGAAAAAGAACATTTAACCACCCTCGATGCTTTATGCCAGCGAGTACATCGTGAAACACTTTTTTGTGGTGAAACCCCGCCTAACACGGTAAATGAAATACAACGAAACCTAGGCAAACGAGCTATAATACCACAAACTAGTATGCTGCCTCGGGCTAGCTTCTTAGCCATATTGGGCTGGCAAAAGTTGAGCAAAGGAGAACAGGACAATCCAGCCACTTTGCAACCTCTGTATCTTCGCCCTCCCCACATAACGAAGCCCAAGGAAAGGAGGATTACAGGTGGAAATTCCAAAATTAGACCTTAATCTCGCTGGAAGCAAGCTTTGCTTTGCTTGTGGTCAAGATAACCCCATAGGGCTAAAACTGGAACCCGTTTATGATGGAGGAAAGGTCACAGCAGAGTTCATTCCAGGAGAACTCCACCAAGGCTGGGAAAATGCCACCCATGGGGGCATTTTGTACACCCTCCTTGATGAGGTAACCGCTTATGCTATTCTCTGCCATGGAATTGATTTTGGCGTTACTACCAAAAGTGAGATAAGGTTTAGACACGTAGCGCCCACCGGAGAGTCAATCCAAATTTCTGCTTGGGTTACCAAATTGACAAAGAGACTGGTGGAAACCAAGGGAATGCTTACTCTTAAGGATAACACGGTTATAGCTGAAGGTAGCTCCCTATTCTACGTTTGGAGATGGTCAAAAAAGGCAGTTCTATGGGATATGGATGGGGTTATCGCTGATTCTAACTCATTTCACTTTGCTGCTTGGCAAGAAACTTTTTCTAAAAGGAGGCCAAACTTTACCAAGCAGGATTTTACCAAACTCTTTGGCACCAGAAACGACTTCATAATTCATAAGATCCTAGGCGAAGGATTGTCTAAAGAGGATATCAAGGCTATAGTACAGGAAAAAGAGACAAGTTTTCGAGAGAAAGCTAAAGGCAATACGAAACCACTCCCCGGGGTAATTAAGCTACTGAATACGATTAAAAGGGGAAACTTCAAATTAGCACTGGTTTCTTCAGCACCAAAAGAAAACATAGATTTACTCAGTAACGAACTCAACATAGGAGGATATTTCAACTGCATTGTTTCTGGTCATGAAGTAGCTGAAAGCAAGCCGAATCCCCAGATATATCTTTTGGCCGCGGAAAAACTAGAAACTCAACCTGAAAACTGCATTGTAATTGAAGATTCCCCTTTCGGTATTGAAGCAGCTAAGGCTGCCGGAATGAGATGCCTAGCGGTAACCAATACTCATCCTAAAGAAGATCTTGGAAAAGCTGATAAAATAGTTGATTCTTTAGAAGATATGGACCTAATTAGCCTGATTCAAAGGATTTAGCCTGGAGGGAAGATGGAGAAAAGCTTAGTACTTATCAAACCCGATGCTATGCAAAGGGGGTTAGCCGGGGAAATAGTCACTCGCCTTGAAAGAAAAGGGCTCAAAATTATAGCTATGAAAATGCTACAAATGGATAAAAACCTAGCTCAGCGCCACTATGCTATTCACAAAGGCAAAGTTTTTTTTGACAGGTTAGTGGATTTCATTACCTCCAGCCCTACCATCGCTATTGTTTTTCAAGGGAAAGATGCAGTGGGGGTAATAAGACGAACAATGGGCGAAACTGACCCAGTTAAAGCCCAGGCAGGCACAATTAGGGGCGACTTTGGCCTCGATATCGAACACAATCTAATTCACGGCTCCGATTCAGCAGAGAATGCTTCTAAGGAAATTGAGCTCTTTTTCTCAACAGAGGAAATTATCGATTACCACAAAGATATTAACAAGTGGATTGGCTAGAATTCATTTATTGGATTCTGAGTACAGGCGTTGCCTTACCCCAAAATTCATCTAGCTGGTAATAATCCCGTTCTGCCGATGTAAATATGTGAACAACCACCGACCCGAAGTCAACAAGGACCCAACCTGAATCCGGAGTGCCCTCATTATGATGAGATACCACCCCATTTTTCTTCATTTCATCAATGATACCCCGCCACACACCTTCAATATGACGCTTGGTATCTCCATTACAAATAACAAAAAAATCTGCAAACGAACACAGCCCCCGAAGATCTAGCATCACAATATCGCTTGCTTGCTTCTCAGTAGCAACTTTTGTAGCTAAACGCGCTATTACTTCCGCTTCCAGAAAAGACTAACCCCCTTTCATTTATGTTATATCTATTATACCACTTTTATAATTGACCCACTATAAACTCCCTTTAACCACCCCTTCCATTGATAGAGCCAGCTGCAATAATTGACATGTAAGGATTTATTGGATGCCTCCGGAAAAGAAACTCGCGTTCCCACTCTAAATTACGTCGCATCATTTTCTCCAGTGCAACATCCATCTCTGCTAGTGCCTTGCATTTAAGAAATGGGGAGGGGTGTTCCGAGCATGTGTGGGCTCCGTATAGAGTCTCTTCGCCACCTGTTTCGTTGATTAAATATCGAGTACTCCTCAGGCATTGCTGGATACTGGCTCCTGGCCCAAAAGCTATAAGTTCATCAGGGCAAATAAAACCTCCCGTGGAAATTTGGTGGCATTCATGGCCATCATATCTACCAAAATTTGTTATTAGCACCCTATTCTCATTCTAATCCGAGGAGCGCGGCCATTTCACATAACTCATTCTACACGGAATACTCTCGCTAAAATGCATCCCTCCTGTATATTATGCAAACTATGAATGTTTGTATGCCCATATATCCCCTCACTTCACGATTGTTTCCTTGCGAACCTAGATTTCTGTTGGCGCACCTCCTTCACGTTCAACTGCGAAAGCAGTACTCCTTGAAGATTTCCTTGAGTTTTCTCACTAATTACCATGCAGTCTGCAATTTTTCTATTCATAGCACCTCTGCTATAATAAGGGTGAATTAGATATGAATATGAAATCGTGGCACAATAGATACGTTTATTTGCTGCTTCTGGTAGCTATATCAACCTTGGTATTCGTCGCTCTGCAGCGCAATAGTATCCCCCAACCTGTAACGACCGATGAATTCATAAAAATAGTCAAAGACGGGGAAATTGATGCTATCACATTGGATGATGGGAACATGATTGGCTATCAAGACAGCAAAAAAATCTTTAAGTCGGGGTTCGGTGGCAGCTACGCTGACTTACGAAAATTACTACAAGAGGAAGGTATAGATCTTAGTACAGTGGAAATCAATGTTGAGCCTATCGGCACCAACTGGGGAGTGATAGCTCTGCAAGTTATCTTACCAATCGTGTTGCTTGGAGCACTATTCTATTTTCTATTCCGTTCAGCCCGTGGAGCTGGCACGCAAGCTCTCAATTTCGGTAGAAGTCGCGCCAGACTAAGTTCCGGCAATAAACCTAGTATGACTTTTGCTGATGTTGCTGGGATTGAGGAAGCAAAGGAAGAAGTTCAAGAAATAGTAGAATTTCTCAAATCACCTGAGAAATTCCGCACGTTAGGCGGCCGCATACCTAGAGGCGTGCTCCTGGTGGGACCGCCGGGAACAGGCAAAACTCTACTGGCCAAGGCTATAGCAGGGGAAGCCGAAGTGCCTTTTTACTCCATTAGTGGTAGCGAATTCGTGGAGATGTTTGTCGGCGTTGGTGCAGCCAGAGTAAGAGATCTTTTTGAACAGGCTAAACGTAACGCTCCATGCATAGTCTTTATGGACGAAATTGATGCTGTAGGGCGGCACCGTGGCGCCGGTTTGGGCGGAGGACATGATGAAAGAGAGCAAACTTTAAATCAAATTCTGTCCGAGATGGACGGTTTCGATACCAATACTAATATCATTGTCGTCGCTGCTACCAATCGACCTGATGTTCTCGACCCAGCGTTACTACGCCCTGGCCGCTTTGATCGTCATATTGTAGTAGATTTACCAGACATTAATGGCCGCAAAGCCATCCTGGAGATACATGCAAAAGACAAGCCATTAGCCAAAGAAGCCAACTTAGAAACAATAGCCAAGGAGACACCTGGCTTCACCGGCGCTGATTTAGCTAACCTTCTTAATGAAGCAGCCATTTTAGCCGCCAGGCATGACAAAAAGGATATCCAGATGCAAGAACTTGAGGAGTCTATAGACCGGGTGATTGCTGGTCCAGAAAAGAAAAGTCGAAGAATAAGCCCCAGGGAAAAGGAAATCACAGCCTATCACGAAAGCGGACACGCATTAACCGCCAGAATGCTGCCCAACGCCGACCCCGTGCACAAAGTCACCATCATCGCTCGGGGAGCCACAGGAGGTTGGACACGCTTGCTCCCCACTGAGGATCGCTATTTGTGGTCTCGTTCTCAATTTGACGACCGATTGGCAATAAGCCTGGGCGGACGCGTTGCTGAGGAAATCAGATTTGGGGAAATAACAACAGGAGCACAAGACGATTTAGCCGAGGCAACTAAGTTAGCCAGGAAGATGGTTACTGAATATGGAATGAGTGATAAGTTAGGACCACGAACTTTTGGACAAAGACACGAACTTGTTTTCTTAGGGCGTGAAATTAGCGAGCAAAGAGATTATGGCGACAAGGTCGCTCAAGACATAGATGAAGAGGTACATAATATTATTCAGCGGGCTTATACCGTTGCCAAACAAATACTCACCAAGAACAAAGCAAAACTAAAAGAAATTGCTGAGCAACTCATGATTCGTGAAACACTGGAAGAAGACGACCTTAACAAACTATTTGAAGGATTAACGCCACATCCAGCTTCCAGCTAAACAAGACGCAATAGTTCACATATAAGCCCCATGGCAGGAGTTAAACTCCAAACAATATTCTTACTACCTAAAGGTCAAATGAGCAAGGCTCAATTAGTGGCCTGAAGTCAGTAATCAGCAGGGACAGAAAGGATTCTGGTTTCTGAATTCCAACTACTTGGTGTTATCCTCTCTTTCAGGAGTTAGATATTCAAATTGGTTTGGACATTAGTACTTGGAAATTCCCCGCTACCGTCATTCTCCGCCTATGGCGAAGAATCTCTGCAATGGACCTTTTCACTATCAATAGGATACACAGCCAATCCGGCTGGTTTCTTGCTCAATAATGCTGTCATCCAGCTTAACGAACAATGGCTGTGGTTGACGAATCTTCTGTCCAGGCCGCGGTGGCTCAAATTTCCAACCAGCTTCCCTCACACTTCCCGTAAAGCCAAGAAGAGTATGAAGTTTCTCTGAACTGAAAGGGATAAAGGGATAAAGCACAGTCTTTAAAGCTGACAACACAGATAAAGCAATGTAGGTAGATTTGGCTGCGGCATCAGGGGCTTCTCTAATCACCTTCCAGGGCGATTGAACATCAAGATAGCGATTGGTTTCTTGAGCTAGAGACATAGCATGTCTAATTGCTTCCCTGAAACTACAACGATGGAGCGCTCTATCAACTTCAACCAATGTAGTTTCAGCCTTACAAAGCAATGCTTGACTTTGCTCATCAAGTTCACCGGGTGAAGGCACGACTCCCGTGAAATTACGATAAGTAAAACTAAGGACACGATGAACTAAGTTGCCATAAGTAGCCACTAATTCATCGTTATTACGATGAACAAACTTATACCAAGTAAAATCGCTATCTGCAGTCTCAGGCATACTTGCTGCTAAAGCATACCTCACTGGGTCTGGGTCATATCGCTCCAGATAATCAGGGAGCCAAACTGCCCAGTTGCGGCTAGTAGAAAGCCTCCTACCCTCGATAGTCAAGAATTCATTGGCTGGAACATCATAAGGAAGAGCCAAACCACCGCAGCCCATCAACATCGCTGGCCAAATGAGAGTATGAAAAAAAATGTTATCTTTGCCAATAAAGTAAAAACTCTTGGAGTCGCCCTGCCAAAATGCCTGCCAACCCGTATCATCGCCACGTAATTTTGCCCACTCTTTGCTTGCTGATAAATAACCTATGACAGCTTCAAACCACACATAAATCCGTTTTTGTTCAAAGCCTGGTTGCGGTACAGTCACTCCCCAATTTATATCACGGGTTATAGCTCTATCCTTTAGTTCTTCGTCCAGGAATTTCCAGGTAGTGCTAAGTACATGACGTCGCCACTGAGATTGCTCTTTTATCCACGCCTTTAGCCTATCCTGAAAAGCACTGAGGCGCAAGAAAAAGTGCTCCATCATCTCAAATCGCGCTGGGGTAGAGCAAAGAGAACAATGCACATTTCCAAGGGCCGCAGGGTCTAAAGGCTTACCGCATTCATCACATTCATCACCTCGCGCTTTAGGAAAGCCACAATAAGGGCATGTGCCCTCAAGATAACGATCAGGAAGAAAACGTTGGCAGCCGGGGCAGTAAGCCCCAAGCATTTTACCCTTATAAATATAGCCCTTATTGAGTAAGGTAGTGAATATGTCATGAGTAACCTGAGCATGATTTGCAGTGCCAGTAGTGGTAAATAAATCGAAGGAGATACCCAGCTTCTGCCAGCAATCGAGAAATTGTTGATGATATTTGGACGCTATTTCCCGTGGTGATGTGGATTCCAATTCAGCTCGAATTGTAATCGGTGTTCCATGTTGATCGCTGCCCGAAACCATTAACACATCATCGCCCTTAAGGCGATGATAGCGAGCAAAAATATCTGCTGGTAGATAAGCTCCAGCAATATGCCCTAAATGTAAAGGCCCATTCGCATAGGGCCAAGCAACACCTATAAAGATACACTCACTCAAGAAATACACCTAAAAAAGAAACTTGAGTCATCATACCTAATCCTGAGGGAAAAAAGTAACTATTTCCTTGCCTTTTCCCTCCCCAAATGAAGTGTAACCACGCTTCATACAGCAATCACCACAAAAGCGCTGACTGTTTCCCTTCTCCTCATCAATTATCAAATAACGTTCACCATATTCTAGAAATCTGTGACACCCATCGCATTGCACTTCACCTACAGTAATACAGCCACGACGCACTTTAACCTCCTTCAGCAATTATTAACTGCACTTACCCTGAATTTAGCTCCCCACAAAAGCTGCAACATGCGCAGAAATCAATCTCTCCCAATCGCCAATCGGAAGAGCAAGTGTAGCCTGGTAATTATAGTACGCAATGGCAATTTTATCCACTGGTAGTCTCTTCCAATACAAGATGAACCTGTGGTAACAGGCGATTTTCAATTACAAGGCTGTGGTCAATTTGACTCCAGATTGTCACCCTTGTATAGTTTATAGCAATTATCTCTCGAATGAAAAATGCCTCACCCTAAATTCAAAGAAATGGAGCGAGCTTACGGATTTGATGATGTAGCTATCGTCCCTGGCGATATAAGCATCAATCCTGACCAAACAGACATACATTTTACTATTAAGAGCTTCGTTATTTTCATTACTATTAGAAGCTTTAAATTCTCCATTCCCATCTTGGCTTCAGCCATGGATGCTGTTGTTGAGCCTGCATCGGCTATCAAGTTTGGCAAATTAGGTGGTCTTGCTGTCCTTAATCTCGAAGGGATACAGACACGCTATGAAAACCCTGACGAAATCCTTAATCAAATTGCTCAAGCTTCTGAGACTGAAGCTACACCTCTTCTGCAAAAAATTTACTCAGCGCCTATCAGGGAAAATCTCATCGGTGATCGCATAAATACAATAAAAGAGGGAGGTGTTACGTGTGCTGCATCACTAACTCCAGCCAATACTAAACGCCTAGCTCCTATAGCCAAAGAGGCAGGGATGGATATTCTAGTAGTGCAGTCAACAGTCACTACCGCCAAGCACATCTCCAAGAGCCACCGAGGGCTCACCTTTCCCGAGCTATCTCAGATGATAGCCTTGCCTATTATAGTAGGTAATTGCTGCAGCTATAGCGCTGCGTTAGAGCTGATGAGAACAGGAATCTCCGCTATTCTGGTTGGAATCGGCCCTGGAGCGGCTTGCACTACCAGAGAGGTCATTGGCGTTGGAGTTCCACAAGTAACCGCTACCATGGACTGCGCTGCTGCCAGAGACACTTATTTCAAAGAAAGTGGTGACTATGTACCAATCATAACTGATGGAGGCATCCGCACAGGTGGTGATTTATGTAAAGCATTTGCTGCCGGGGCCGACGCTGTGATGATTGGTTCACCTTTGGCTCAAGCCATAGAAGCTCCAGGAAGAGGTTATAACTGGGGTATGTCCCATCCCCACCCGACATTACCTCGGGGGACACGCATCAAGGTTAGCAATCGTGCTCCTTTAGAACAAATCCTTTTTGGCCCCGCCTCAGTTACCGACGGCACTCAAAATCTGATCGGTGCCCTGCGCGCCAGCATGGGAGTCTGTGGTCTTAAAACTATCAAAGAAATGCATAAGGCCACAATGGTCATTGCCCCGGCCACAAAAACGGAAGGGAAATATTTCCAAGCAACCCAAAATACCCCTTAGCAAAACACAAGTCGCTGTTTCGTAATCACCTCCGCTTCCCCAGTATGCTTCCCTTGTTATACTTACACTACTACGGCCAAATAAAAACCAGCACAATGACCAGCTCCATTCACCATATCAAAGATGGAAATGTGTGAAACCAATTGGAAGCTAAAGAATTCGTGCCGAGGGAGGGACTCGAACCCACACTCCCTCACGGGAAACGGATTTTAAGTCCGCCGCGTCTACCATTCCGCCACCTCGGCTCTTAAAACACCCGCCTATAATAAGATTTTGCTCAAGTTTTGCACTATCTTTAATCTAAAAAGGCGGCGAGCGGATTCGAACCGCTGCATAAGGGTTTTGCAGACCCCTGCCTTAACCTCTTGGCTACGCCGCCACAACCGGGCTCAAATTTTATGGAGCGGAAGACGAGATTCGAACTCGCGACCTCTTCCTTGGCAAGGAAGCATTCTACCGCTGAACTACTTCCGCTTAACTAAATTTTACCGCTTTCCCTCAATTCAAGCAAACTAAATTGGTGCCGAGGGGGAGACTTGAACTCCCACGGGCTCACGCCCACCACCCCCTCAAGATGGCGTGTCTACCTGTTCCACCACCCCGGCATGGCAGGGGCGGCAGGATTCGAACCCGCGACCTGCGGTTTTGGAGACCGCTGCTCTAGCCAACTGAGCTACACCCCTAAAACTTGCACAACAGCAAGTACCCCTGGGGCGATTCGAACGCCCGACACGCGGTTTAGGAAACCGCTGCTCTATCCGTCTGAGCTACAGGGGCGCAGTGGAGATAGGGGGATTCGAACCCCCAACCTCTGCGATGCGAACGCAGCGCTCTCCCAACTGAGCTATATCCCCGCAAGCTCAATTGTAGCAACGCCTTGAACTTTAGGTCAAGCTCACGCTTCCTTGTGTCAGGTTGGCATGCTTGCTATACTATTTTCAAATTCATGAATTATGAAACTGTTATAGGTTTGGAGGTTCATGCTCAACTACTAACCAAGAGCAAGATGTTTTGCTCCTGTAGCACCGATTACATCAATGCCCCACCTAACACTCACGTCTGCCCAGTCTGCCTGGGCATGCCCGGCACTCTACCCATTGTTAACAGGAAAGCGGTGGAATATACCGCGATGACTGCTCTGGCTCTGAACTGCACCATCAATGATTCTACCAAGTTTGACCGTAAAAACTACTCCTACCCCGACCTAATGAAGGGCTACCAGATTTCTCAGTATGATGCTCCTGTAGGAAGACAAGGTTGTCTAACCATTGATAGCAACAGAACCAAAAAAAGAATTAATATCACCAGAGTACACCTTGAAGAGGATGTGGCTAAACTATGGCATAAAGAGGGCTATAGTTTGATAGATGTCAATCGGTCTGGCGTGCCATTGATGGAGATTGTCAGCGAGCCAGAAATCAGCTCGCCTGAAGAGGCTCGAGATTACCTCATCATGCTACACTCCATCCTTCGCTATTTGGAAGTATCTACATGCAATATGGAGGAAGGTAGCTTCAGATGTGATGCTAACCTAAGCATTCGCCCCAAGGGCAGCAGGAAACTGCTGTCTAAAGTAGAGGTCAAGAACATGAATAGCTTCAAAGCGGTTTATCAAGCTATGAAGTATGAATCTAAGAGGCAAAGGAGCGTACTTGAAGAGGGTGGCGAACTGGTACAGGAAACCAGAGGTTGGGTAGATGAAAAGGGCGTAACGGTAAGCCAGAGAGGCAAGGAATATGCTGATGATTATCGCTATTTCCCTGAGCCTGATTTGCCTCCACTGATCTTTGATAAAACCTGGATAGAGGAAATCAGAGTAAAGCTACCTGAGTTACCCGAGGCAAGAAAGCAGCGCTTTATGGCACAATATGGGGTGCCCTTATATGATGCTAGCATCTTAACAAGTTCCAAAGCATTGGCCAGTTACTTTGAGAACTGTCTTGAACTAATGGATAAGGGCAAGGCAAAACTGATAAGCAATTGGCTTCTAGGTGACTTCAGCCGACTACTCAATGCGACTAACACTAACATTGAAACTACGAAAGTAAGCCCTGAGCATTTAGCGGAGATGGTTAACCTAGTGGATGAAGGGATTATCAGTGGCCCAGCTAGCAAAGCGGTGTTTGAAGAGATGTTCTATAGCGGCAAAAGAGCTAACGCTATTGCGGCAGAAAAGGAACTTAGCCAAATTAGCGATGTTGCTAAAGTGAGAGGCGCAGTCAAAAAGGTAATAGCCAATAACGCCAAGGCTGTGTCAGATTATAAGGCCGGTAAGCAACAAGCTTTAATGTTCATTACTGGACAGGTAATGAAAACTACGAGAGGAAGAGCCAATCCTGCATTGGTAAAGGAGATTCTCATACAGGAACTAGGAGGGAAACAAGTTGCCTAAATATTTTGCCATCGCTCAAATATTAGTGGCTGTAGCTTTAATTGCCACTGTGCTATTTCAACTCCATGGAGGAGGCCTAGGAGGCATCTTCGGACAAGCCGAGTCAACATATCGAACGCGGCGAGGGGTAGAAAGAACTTTGTTTAAACTCACTCTTGTCCTAGCTGTCATCTTCGTTGCTCTGGCAATATTAATAGTTGCCTCAGCTACCTAACCAAGAATGAATCCGATAATAACGCTGACTACCGACTTCGGTTTCAGTGATGCCTATGTTGCCGTTATGAAGGGTGTCATTCTGAGTACTAACCCAGGAGCTACTATCATCGATATTACTCACTCCGTTAAGCCACAGAATATTGCACAAGCTGCTTTCATCCTCAATATCGCTTATCGCTACTTTCCCCAGCAAAGCATCCATGTAGCCATCGTTGACCCTGGCGTAGGAAGTGAGCGACAAGGGATAATCCTGAAAACGCCTTCATCCCTCTTCCTTGCTCCTGATAATGGCATTCTCAGTTATGTAATTAATGAGTTATCCTCTAATGAAAGGCCCTCGAATCAATATTCTAAAAGCCCTGAAAGGATAACTTTTAAAAAGGGGATTGAAGCTGTGGCCATTACTGAACCACGGTTTTGGCGGCACCCAGTCAGCCCTACCTTTCATGGTAGAGATATCTTTGCCCCGGTTGCCGCTGGCCTCTCTTTAGGTATATCACTTTATGAGTTTGGAGAAAGGATTACCTCTCTTTATGTTTTTCCTGCTCCAAAACCATCCTTTGACCCACAAGGTAACCTAGTAGGCCATATCCTATACGTTGACAATTTTGGCAACCTGATCACTGATATAAAGAGCACTGATTTGCCACAGGGAAACATTATTATCGAAGCAGCAGGGCAACATATTCAAGGCATATCGCGTTATTATGAAGAGGAACAGGGGTTAGTAGCTATCCTGGGCAGCAGTGGTTATCTGGAAATATCGCTAAGAGCTGGAAGTGCCTGCGACTTTCTTGGCATGGAAATAGGAGATGAAGTAAAAGTAATTTACTAAGATGCCAACATAGGTTATTGGCATTCATTATCCTCCCTTTCGCCCTCTCCCCTAACCTTTGAATCTGTCTTTAAGCCACCCAACTTGGCCGTTAGTTTTCTCATCTATAGAGGGAATGTATGGCTTGATATCCAAAAGCGGAGTGCCGTCTATAGCATCCAACCCCTTTACACTGAGAATATTCCCTTCCCGGGCAACCAACTCCACCAAGCATAACCCCAATGGGCAGGGTCTGTTTGGCGACCTCGTAGTAAAAAGCCCATGCAGCTTTGTATCCCACGGGGTTGTAATGAGCAGACGATATCCTCCAGATTTATGAAACCAATATATCAAGCTAACGTGGGAAAAACCATCTATGTCTTTCAAGCCCTCTTCAAATTCTTTGAACACTTCTACCCGGCAGATTTCATCTCGCCCGCAGCCCTGACGTGGTGCTTCTCCCCTATCAGGGTAAGGCGAATGGATTACCCCTATGGGCTTCAATTCTAAAATCCGCTGTTCTTTCACGACGATAACCCTAAACCTTGGTAGCCAGCCTGTTAATCCTCTTTATTATATCATCTGTTTGTCGCTTTAGCGTAGAAACAGTAACTCTTAGTTCCTCCGGGGAGACTATAATCAACTCAGAAATTGCGCCTCGAGGGCACGCTTCAAGACACCAATAGCAAGAGTCACATTTACTGGTATCTACCTCTGCTTTGCCCCCAATGAGGCTGATAGCCCCTTGAGGGCATACCTGGGCGCATAAAGCACAACCCACACAAAGATTCACATTTACTTTTAACATAAGGTGGCTAGAAGTTTTGCCTTCGCCGCAAAATCTACTACAAATCCAGCGGCTTACCTTCAGGCATAAGGTTCAAACTACCATCACACTCTCAAAGCAGGGCTATACCACAGGTGGCAAATTCATTCTATCCGCTTCAGGTTCTAGTGGACTTTATAAAGCCTTTTCCAAGGTTCGTTTTTGAAGGCTAAATAGTCTCTAACTGTTTCTTTAAGTGCATTTGCCGCCAGAAGGGCACAGTGCTGGCTCTCCTCAGGAAGTCCTCCTAAGGCATTTAGAATATTATCTTGGCTTATGTTCTGAGCCTCAACAATGCTCTTTCCTTTAATTAGCTCAGTGGCCATGCTGCCGGAGGCGATACTGGGGCCACAGCCACCAGTCAGGAAGGTAGCATTTGTAATCCTGCCTCCATTTACCCTGAGATATATCTCCATGGTATCCCCACAAGGGCCGGTTACCCTTCCAAACCCATCTGGAGATTCAATCTGCCCCAGATTTCTCGGGTTAAGAAAATGGTCGATTGCTTCCTCAGAATAGGTTTTTAGCATATCCTGCATAACAGATTCCTCCAACTCTTTAAAGGAATTTCCAACTTCCACTGTCATTCCTCCTGACTTAGGATTTCACTTTCTCTCATTTAGAGCAGCACCTACATTGGCAAAGATTTGTGACAAGGCATCCGAATTGTATCTCTCAATATTTCCTTCATCACACAATTTAGCCAATTGAGGGTCAATAGGCAATTGCCCTAACAGTGGTGCTTCACAGGCCTTAGCCATTTCCTCTCCCTTGCTCCGGCCAAAAACCTCCAGTTTTTTGCCCGTTTCGGGTAACAACAGATAGCTCATGTTCTCTATTACCCCCAGAACACGAACGTTTAATTTCCTTGCCATTTTCACTGCCTTTTTCACTATCATTCCCGTCAACTCCTGAGGAGTAAAAACGTCGATTACACCGGCAAGCGGTAAAGTCTGCAATACTGTCAATGCGGCATCCGCAGTACCAGGTGGCAAATCAACCACGAGATAATCAAGGTTGCCCCAAAGCACCTCCTCCCAGAACTGCGTAATGGCTTTTGACATAAGAGGGCCTCTCCAAATAACTGCTTCATCTTCGCTAGGCAATAGAAGGTTCATAGACATAACTTCAATTCCAGACCTCGATAATATCGGCAAGATACCTGTCTCGCTGCCACTAGGGTGAATATTTAAACCAAACATTTTAGGGATGCTAGGGCCGGTAATGTCAGCATCAAGTATACCAACCTCCTTACCATCTCGAGCAAAAGCAACAGCCAGTAAGCCAGCTACCAAAGATTTGCCCACTCCACCTTTTCCACTCATCACAGCTATTATATTCTGAATTTGGTTAAGTTCCTTAGGTTTGGCTTCTACAAGGTCAACAACAACTCCTTTCACTTCAGGCAGTTCGCGAACTGCTGTGGTCACTTTAGCCCTTAACCAATCCTGAGATTGGGCAGGGATAGCAGTCGAAGCCAAAGTGATTTTCGCCTCTCCATCTTTAACTTCAACGTTTCGCAACAAATTCATCTGCACCAAGCTACGCATTGCTCCAGGGACAAGCACTTTATTTAACGCTTCAATCACCGAATCTTCAGTTGCCATAACATCTGCCTCCTATCTTCATGTACTTAATGGTCACACAAATTATCGCCAGTAGCCAATGTACCTCTCAGGTAAGCTAGAACGGCTTCCTGTGGCTCATCTCCTAGCGTGCCAGTAACAACTTCAATACGGCTCTCTCTAAAAAGGCTTTGTGCCCTGGATCCCATGCCATTAGCTATAACAACGGAAACTCCTTCCGCAGCCAGCCACTCTGGAAGAAATCCAGGTTGATGTCCTGGCGAAGCTATTACCTCCTTCTTCACAATCACCTTGCTCGTTTCATCGATATCAAACAAGGCAAAATGGCTACAATGGCCAAAGTGCTCAGCCACTTTGCCATCTACTACAGGTACCGCGTATCTCATTTTCAGTCATTCCTCCTACAGGTGCCATTCACAGAGCAAGGAGGTGTCTCGCAGCGCTCTGTTCTGCCGCAGCAAGTTCCAGCAGGCATAGAATCATTCATCCTTATAGCATAGGAAGCAGACAAAAGCTTTTCCAGATTCTCGCTGCCGCATATTGGGCACTCAATGTTTTCGTTGTCCAGATTGCGAAGGAGGATTTCTGATATCCTCCCACAATTCAAACACCTATATTCATAAATTGGCATCTCTTCCCTCCTAATTATTTAACTTTACTGAAACAATTTTCCATAGCTCCCTCACCTGCTGAGTTACTTTGCCGTCGGAGTACTCCACTACAGGTAAGCCCTCAACAATTGCCTCAGTCACTACATTGTCAAAAGGAATTTTTACTGCCACTTCTATATCGTTGTTATGACAGTAATCTTCAATGCGATAAGAGTTTTCTTCGTTTATGTCATATTTGTTTATGCAAACCAGAATGGGAATGCCAAAGTGGCGGCAGACACCAATTACACGCTCGAGGTCATGGATTCCTGATAATGTAGGCTCGATTACCAGGAGTGCCAAATTAGCTCCGGATAGAGAAGCGATAACCGGGCAGCCAATACCTGGAGGACCATCGCTGATGATATAATCGAATTTTCCCTCCTCCGCTACAAGCCTGGCGCTATTCCGAACCAAGGTTACTAACTTGCCGGAGCTTTCCTCAGTAATTCCCAATTTAGCATGAATGAGAGTGCCATAGCTTGTCTCAGAAATAAACCAGTGTCCAGCCATACAAGATTGCATAATAATAGCATTAACGGGGCAGATTTGAGAACATAGCCCGCAGCCCTCACAAGAAATCTTATCAACAAAGTAATCCTTTATAGCTCCAAAACGGCACATTTCCTGGCAAAGTCCACACTCAGTGCATACTTTTTTATCAATGAAGGCAATCTGGCCACTCCAAAATTCGTTTTCCTCCGTAACTTGTGGTTTGAGAAGAAGGTAGAGGTCTGCGGCATCAACATCGCAGTCAACCAATACTTTACTTTGAGCTAAAGCGGCAAACGAAGCTACCAAGCTTGTCTTCCCGGTTCCTCCCTTGCCGCTCAGAACCACAACCTCTTTCATTTGTATTTACCAACCTCCTGCTTCCGCAGGCTTAACTTCTTCAAGGCGAACTTGAAAACCAAACTCCTCATACTGATCCGTTATTCTCTTAACGTGTGTTTCACCATCTATGGCAATTTGCTGCCAAGCCGTCATTTCACCACCCGACTAGCTGAGTCTATCTGCTTTATATTTTGAAAAAGAGTAACAAAGACCCCACGCCACTCAGGCATACCTGCTATCAAGGGGATTCCTTTCGAATAGAGTGTGGCAATATTTCTATCTAAAGGAATCTTCAGCAAGATGGGTATCCCCTGCTCCTGACAGTATTGCTCAACTTTTTCATCTCCTACGCCACTTCGGTTAATTATCACCCCGCATGGGATTTGCAATTTTCTTACCAGCTCTACTGCTAGCGAAAGGTCATTCAACCCAAAAGGAGTAGGCTCAGTCACCAAGAGGCAGAAGTCACTACTCTTAACTGCCTCTACTACGGGGCAAGAAGTTCCTGGAGGAACATCGATAATGACCTCTCTTACACGATCAATGTGCTTCTTTACCTCCCTGATTATAGGTGGAGCCATTGGCTCTCCAATGGCAAGTCGTCCCTGAATAAACTCCATATTTCCTGAATCCCCTGTTTCCACCACTCCTATTTCTCTCCCCTCCTCGGAAATAGCTGACTCGGGGCATAAGTAAGAACACGCTCCACAGCCATGGCATAACTCAGGGAAAACGAGCACCTTTCCCTTAAGCACAGCGATAGCATTATAGACACAGACTTCAGCACACCTGCCACAATAGGTACACTTCGTCTCATCTATTCTAGGCACAGGAATCACTACCGCTTCGCTTCGATTAGTAGCTAAATGAAGAAAAATATGCGCATCTGGCTCCTCTACATCACAATCTAATAGCTGTACTCTGTACACATCACTCAAAGTAAGAGCCAGATTTACAGCTACCAGCGTTTTCCCTGTGCCTCCTTTACCGCTGGCAACGGAGATTATCATTCTATTCTCTAATCATTTTCGTCCCGCACTTAGGACAACTCAGGTTGTAACAGGGAACGCCCACCTGGTGGGAGACTTTTGTCCCACAACTGGGGCAAACGCAGTTTCCGCTAGGACCCGCTCCAGGGCGGTTCCCTCCCATTCTCCCACTTCCCATACCACGGCCCATCCCTTTTCCTGTCCCCCGTCCCTGACCCAAAGGGCCTGTGCCATCTCCTCTGGACATAATAACACCTCCAATAGAAATCGGCTCTCTTTAGCTTCTAGGCTACAGCCCACAAATTCCAGAGTTGCAAGTAGGACAGCTTGTCCCTGAAGACTCAGTTGTGATTGAGGCTGGGCTGAAGAACGAAGAAAAGAGCCTTTCAGGATTTGAGGCATGGCATTTAGGGCAGCTTAGCTTAGAACCTCCCTCACCAATCGTTTGGCGAACCTCGAATTTTTGTCCGCACTGAGTGCATTGATATTCATAGATGGGCATAGCACCTCCTTACTCCTTCTTTTTACTTAACTCCTCAATACGCCGTTGTATTTCATTTAATTGCTGCCCTAATACCTGTGCCTGGCTTTTAAGCATCTCTGTCTCTTGTTCTGGGCCCACGGCTTGAGGTACTGGCTCTGTCATAGATGCCATCCCCATACCACGCCCCATTCCTCTACCCATGCCCATGCCCATGCCGCGGCCCATACCCATACCAGAGCCACTGCCCATGCCATAATGGCTACCTACATTAGCCTGAGCAGTTGGTTGAAATTTACCATCCTTATAAGCCTGCACAACATCCCTTATCCTGCCGGCAGCGCCAGTGATCACCTGAAGTCCAGCAGCGGATAATGTCTGATAAGCATTAGGCCCACAATTGCCGGTAAGTATTACTTGTACCCCTTTATTGGCAATCATCTGAGCCGTGCTAATGCCAGCTCCACCTGCAGCCATGGCACTAGAATTCTGTAAAGCTTCAAATTCCATGGTTTGCGGATCAACAATGACAAAGTATTGGCATCTTCCAAACCGGGGGTCCACTTCAGCATCTAAACTAGGAGCTATTGCTGACACTCCGATCTTCATGATTCTCCTCCTTCTTATTCTTCTGTTTCCAGTTCTTTCATTCTAGCACCAATTTGCTCCAATTGCCCCTTCATTGCTTCAGTTTGGCTCTTCAGAAAATCCATTTCCTGCTCCCGAGTCATTTGTGCAGCGTAAGGGCTACTCCCATAAGGCATAGTCGAAGGGCTACTATAAGAGGGGTAGGCTGGTGATACAGGCATCCCAGCAGCTCCCGGATACGCACCTCTGGGCAATCCCCCCCTACCTATACCAACAAAAGGCCACGGAGGAGAGCTTCCCCTAAATCCAAAACCGCCTCCTCTCCCTAAACCGTGCCAACCGCCTGAGCCCCAGGGGCTACAAAAACCCCTTCCACCTCCTGTCATCGGACCCATTCCACCTGGTCCTGTTCCATCAAATCCTGGCATAATTCACCTCCTTAATTTTATTTGCGAATTTCTTCAAGTCTCTTCTTTACATCATTCAGTTCGTTCGTCAGCCATCTCTCTTGCTCTTTAAGCATTCTTATCTCTTCCTCTTTAGGTATGGCTCCCCACGGGTAACCATAAGGCATTCTATATGCAGGCCATCCCCAAGGATTCCGTCCAAACCAAGGCCACATTATATCACCCCCCCTAAATTTCTTCCTTACCAGGAATACCGATAGGGCGCCCACCATCTCCACCGTCTGCCCCGACCTCGCCAAGGATAGAAACGGCTATAACGCCCAGCATAGTAATGCCCATAAGGTGCCCCACTGCCAAAGCCAAACCAACTTCCAGGAATGGGATTGGCAAACCCAGGCCTGCCGAAACCGGCACAAAAACCCGCTGCTCTGCCCGTCATTGGACCCAACCCTACTGGCCCTGTTCCATCTCCAAATGGCATTCTTACTCACCTCCTTTTCTTATATTCTTCTTGTATTCCATTGTTAAACTCTTCCTCCACGGAATCGCCTGCCATATCTTTTCCCAAAGCCAAATGAAGGCAAAGGCTGGATGTTCGCACTGGAGCATATAGGGCAAGATAATGGAAATCCACGTGCCAGAGCCTCAAAAGGTACATTCCATTCATGTCCATCATTGTTACACCTAAAATAACTTTGAGCTAATCCAAAGTTACCACCTTCAACTTGAATCGCTTTGCCATTAACCAAGGCATCGGCCAATTTCTTTCTGGCTGACCCTAATATACGGTGGAAAGTTGGCCTGGAGATGCGCATCTCTTGAGCACATTCCTCCTGCTCCAACCCCTCAAAATCCTTAAGCCGAATAGATTCGATTTCTTCCACAGAAAGGCAAACCTTTTGTAAAGCACTTGCTGGAGGCCCTACCGGCCTAAAAAAACCCGCTCTAGGTAATTGGGCAACACACCGCAATTTCACCGGCCTAGCCAACAGAAATCACCTCATCTCCATTAGTCATTATGAACATATGTCAATAATGATTCTAACACCCATCATTAATGCTGTCAAATTTTGAAAATATTGTTAGTTAGTGATACAAATTAGAATATGGGTTGTATAGACCTTTTGCCCAGCCTTTCCCATTGCATAGAAACTGTAGCCAGAGAAGAATTCTGGAGCCTGGTAAACAAGTATATGGAAAGTGCGCAAGAAGACAAAGAAGCAGCAATGAATATCGAGCTTCTCAAGGCCTTTTTAGAATCAACGGATTTCAAAAAGCTGCGCCGGGAAAGTGAAGAGTATTTGACACAACAGAGAGCAGTCAAATTTATAGTCTACTGGGAAGAAGGTAAACCAAGTTATAAAATGGTGGTAACTAAAGCTACAGATTGAGCAGCTATTCCCTCTTCTCTACCGATAAAACCTAAACCATCGGTGGTAGTAGCTTTAATCGTCACCTGTGTCGTTTTAATACCTAAAGCTTGGCTGATTTGTTTTCTCATCTCAGGAACAAAAGGCGAAAGTTTGGGACGTTGGGCAATGATAGTAGTATCGATATTAGTTACCTTAAAGTTTTTTCCTTCAAGTAGCTTACGAATTTCATTCAGCAAATCCAAACTGGAGATGCCTTCGTGCCTCGGATCTTCCGGAGGGAACCGAGTGCCAATATCACCAAGATCAGCGGCACCACACAAAGCATCTATAATAGCGTGAGTGGCCACATCAGCATCACTCCGCCCTAATAAGCCCTTATCATAAGGAATATCCACACCACCCAAAACCAGCTTGCGCCCCGGAACCAAAGGATGGCTATCATAGCCAATGCCAACTCTCAGTTCTTCCTTAGCTCCTTCGTGCCGCTCAGGGTAACAAGGAGGGCACTTGCTTTGTTCAGGATTAAGCCGTGCAATAATCTCCGCTAGCGCCAAATCCTCAGGTGTGGTTATCTTTATATTATTGTAATCGCCAGGATAAATCTTCACTTTGTGTCCTGAGCGCTCCACAGCAGCGGCGTCATCAGTAATCTCGGTTGTGAGTTCCTGGTAAGCCTGGTTTATTACATCAAAGCTGAATATTTGTGGAGTTTGTACTGCCCACAACCTATTACGCTGAAGCGTTTCCGTAATTAACCCCGTATCATCGGTAAATTTGATGGTATCCTTAACCGGCACGGCAGCTACAGCAGCACCAGTTTCTTTGGCTGCCTCCAAGCCATTTTGAATTAAATCCGAAGTCAGGAAAGGGCGAGCTCCATCGTGAATTATGACTCGATCACAGTCCTTCAGCTTGAGTAGCCCTTCCTTTACCGAGTCTTGTCGCTGTGCACCACCAAGACACATAGTAGCCTTGGTCCAAGCTCTTTCTTCTTTTAACTTCTGGCCTGGCTTTAGATTGCCATTATTCAGCGTAATGATTATCTGCTTAACTAAGCTACATCGCTGGCATGTATCCACCGGCCAAGCTAATACAGGTTTGCCCGCCAAGGGAGCAAAGATTTTGTCCGTAGCACCCATCCGCTCAGCCTTGCCAGCAGCAACTATAATAACCCCTACTCCAGAGGTCTCGCCCATTTATTGCTTTCCTTTCGGCTCCCGTCTCAAACCTAAATGCAGGGCATCAGCTACAGAGCTAGCTTCGATTAATTCAATGTCCCCCTTGCCAAGAGAAAGCTCAGATGAAGATCTAGGCATAAGGCAAGATTTAAAGCCCAATCTGATAGCCTCAGCAATCCGTCGCTCAGCCTGAGCTACAGATCTGAGTTCCCCGTTCAGGCCTACTTCTCCCAGCGCAACCAAGCCAGAGAGCGGTTTACTATCACGAAAGCTAGAGGCTATAGCCAAGGCAATTCCTAAGTCAATTGCCGGTTCATTGACCTTGAGTCCACCAGTAACGTTGACCATGATATCCTGGTTAGAAACCTTCAGCCCAGCGCGTTTACTAAGCACGGCACTAATCAACAGAAGACGATTAAAATCGATGCCATTAGCAATGCGCCGGGGTGGGCCAAAACTGGCAGGGGTAATCAAGGCTTGAATTTCCACCAACAAGGGGCGTGTCCCCTCAAGCACCGGCACCACGACAGAGCCAATAGCAGCATCCTTATAATTAGATAAGAAAACTTGAGACGGGTTCTCTATTTCTATCAGCCCACTACGGCCCATCTCAAAGACGCCCACTTCGTTAGTGGAGCCAAAGCGATTTTTTACGCTCCGCAGCATCCTATAGTTACTGAATTGTTCACCTTCGAAATAAAGCACTACATCAACGATGTGCTCCAACGCTCCAGGGCCAGCAATAGCACCGTCTTTAGTCACATGCCCTATGATAAATACAGGCACATTATTTTGCTTTGCCCAATACATCAACCTCAGTGTGCATTCACGTACTTGAGCAATACTGCCGGGTACACCAGACGCATCTTCCAGATACACGCTTTGAATTGAATCTATAGCCACCAAGTGAGGTAGAAGTGCTTCCAAATGCCCTAAGAGTGCAGATAAGCTAGTTTCGGATAAGATGAAAAGCCCCTTGCCTCTCACGTTTAAGCGCTCAGCCCTGAGCTTAACTTGATTAATAGATTCCTCTCCAGAAACATAAGCGACAGGTCCGTTACTCTCTGCTACCATGGCTAAAGCCTGCAGCAAAAGTGTGGATTTACCTATTCCCGGTTCGCCTCCGATAAGCACCAAAGAACCCGGAACTAAACCACCTCCGAGAACCCGATTCAGTTCGGCAAAGCCGAGGTGAAAGCGAGAAAAGGAGCCTATATCCACTTGAGAAAGCTCTTGAGGTTTGTTTTCCCTAGAGCAAGACCAATCAGAGGGGATATGCGATAGGCCAACCGCGGTCTCTACAAAGCTATTCCATGCCTGGCAATTGGGGCATCGCCCTAACCATTTGGCACTTTCCTTGCCGCATTGCTGACAAACAAAAATACGCTTGACCTTAGATTTGTCCAATTATTAAATTTCAACTAAGCCGTTTAACATCCCACCACAAGACCACTAGCATCAGTTACAGCGACCTTTTATATTTTCTGGCAGCCCTTTCTTAGATCAGCTCTTACACTATATTTATAAGGTCTCCTTAACTAATGACCGCATTACAATCTTCTCGCCGTCAGCATCTGCCTCTACGGTATCTCCTGATTCAAATTCGCCTCGCAGCAACGACTCAGAAAGCGGGTCTTCAACTAAATTCTGGATTACACGACGCAGAGGGCGGGCTCCAAAAACAGGGTCATAGCCCTTACTGCCTAGGAGGTCCTTAGCAGCATCCGTAACTTCTAAAGCTACATTTTTCTCTTTAAGCGAAGTAGCAACTTCACCAAGCATTAACTCGACAATCTGACGAATGTCTTCTTTGCTTAAAGCGTGAAAGACAACAGTAGCATCAATTCGGTTGAGAAACTCAGGGCGAAATTTCTTCTTCATTTCCCCCAGCACCTTCCCCTTCATTTTCTCATATCCTACTTGCTGGCTCCCTTTACTATCAACATGAGTAGCAAAGCCAATACTCATATCGCGCTTAATAAGCTCAGCACCAATGTTGCTAGTCATCGCTATGATGCTATTACGAAAATCGACACGACGCCCTTTAGCATCGGTTAAGTGGCCATCATCAAAAATCTGAAGCAGCATATTGAACACGTCATAATGCGCCTTTTCAATTTCATCGAGAAGAATACAACAATATGGCTTTCGCCTCACCGCCTCAGTTAATTGCCCACCTTCTTCATAGCCTATGTATCCAGGTGGTGCTCCAACCAAGCGAGCCACCGTATGGCGCTCCATGAATTCTGACATATCAAGTCTGACTAAAGTATCCTCGCTGCCAAACATGAATTCAGCTAATGCTCTCACTAATTCAGTTTTACCTACACCTGTAGGCCCCAAAAATATAAAGACTCCAATTGGGTGTCGCGGAGCTTTCAAACCTGCTCGAGCTCTTCGCACTGCTTTGGCTACTGTGTTTATAGCTTCATCCTGGCCAATTATGCGACGATGCAAAGCCTCCTCCATTTGCAGAAGGCGGCTAGTTTCATCAGTCGTCAACTTCACCACTGGAATCCCCGTCCACATACCGGTTACCTCAGCAATATCATCTGCAGTAACAGTGGGTTTTCCCAGTTCCTGCTTAACCTGCCACTCTTTCTCCGTCTGCCCAACCTTTTCTATCAGTTGAAGCTCACGGTCACGCAGTTCAGCGGAGTACTCATACTGTTGAGAAGCGATGGCCGTTTCCTTCTCCTTACGCACGCTTTCTAGAGCCTGCCTCGCCTCAGTTAAACCAATAGGAGCACTACTATGCTTGATACGCTTTCTAGAACCAGATTCATCCACTAAATCAATAGCCTTATCAGGCAAATATCGGTCAGGTATGTATCTGGCAGCCAAAGAAGCTGCTGCCTGCAAGGCTTCGTCACTTATAATCAAGCGATGAAATTCTTCATATCTATGTTTAATGCCTCGCAAGATATCCAAAGTTTCTTCCACGGTCGGTTCAGTCACCAAGACAGTCTGAAACCTCCGCTCCAGAGCAGGGTCTTTCTCCACATATTTACGGTAATCATTCAAGGTAGTGGCACCAATACACTGTATTTCACCACGTGCTAGTGAGGGTTTCAATATATTAGAGGCATCAACAGCACCCTCAGCCGCTCCAGCACCCACGATAGTCTGCATTTCATCGATAAACAGGATACAATTCCCGGCAGTTTTTTCCTCCTCAATAACTCTCTTCAGTCTCTCCTCAAATTCACCACGATACTTTGTTCCAGCCACCAAGGCACCTATATCTAAGGAGACTATTCTCTTGCCTTGTAATACCTCAGGGACTTCTCCAGATATGATACGCTGAGCCAACCCTTCAACAATGGCTGTTTTGCCAACACCTGGTTCACCGATAAGTGCTGGATTGTTCTTAGTGCGACGGCTTAGTATTTGAACTACTCTCTCAATCTCCTTGATACGTCCAATAACGGGGTCAAGTTTATCTGCCTTAGCCAGAGCAGTTAGATCTGTTCCAAGGTGATCCAAAGTTGGGGTGCGTGTAGGACTGCGAGCTGCGCGAGCATGTATTGCTTCATGTTTCATAATCTTACTAACTTCCTCACGCGCCATCTCCAGAGTAATACCGAAACTCTCCAAAACATTACCAGCTACTCCTTCACCTCCGTGCAATAAACCAAGCAGAAGATGCTCAGTTCCGATGTAGTTAGAATTCAACCGCCGCGCTTCATCAACAGCAAGTTCGATAACTCTTTTGGCCCTAGGAGCAAGGCTAATCGCTCCACTGGTTTCTTTCTCTCCCTTCCCAACTACAAATTCCACTGCTGCTTGCACTTTATTCAACGGGACACCCAGTTTGATTAAGACTTTGGCTGCCCCCCCTGATTCATCCGCTACTAACCCCAACAATACATGCTCAGTATCAATGTAACTGTGACCTAAGCGCTTAGCCTCCTCTTGAGCTCGCGCTAGCACCTTACGGGCTCCTTCCGAGAATCTTTCAAATCCAGTAGCCATATTCAGATCTCCACGACCAGTATTCGCTCCTCAAGGCCAATTATAGATTATGCACTGCTTTGAGTCAAACTATCTGGGCTGCTTGAAACAGGTAGCAAATCATAATACAATAAATACATTAAATGAGAGTCATTGGTGGTAAGGCCAAAGGAACCCAATTGAAAGCTCCCTCAGGGCGACGAACCCGACCTATAACCAACCTGGCAAAGGAAGCTATTTTTTCTATCTTGGAGAACACCGCCAGTTGTTGGGATCACGTTCTCGATTTATACGCCGGCAGTGGTGCCCTGGGTATAGAAGCTTTAAGCCGCAAGGCAGAATGGGCTGATTTTGTTGATCGAAGTAGAAAAAGCTGCGGAATCATTAAATACAACCTGGACAGAACAGGACTGTCAAGCAAAGCCCATATTTATTGCTGCAGGGCAAGCAAGTCGATTACCTTCCTTAATAACAACTACAATATCGTTTTTATAGATCCGCCTTATTCCAATCCCTATGCAAGTAATTTGCTGGTTGCTCTAGCTAACTCAGAATTAATAGAGGAAAACTCGACAATCGTAGTTTGCCACGCAAATCGTTTCCCTCTAAACCCTGACTATGATGGATTGCACCTAATTGAACAACGTCGCTATGGTGATACATTCATCTCTCTTTATCAAAAAGGAGTTAAACGATGACAATCGCAGTTTATCCTGGCACCTTTGACCCCATCACCAGCGGTCATGCTGATATTATTAAACGAGCATCAAACATTTTTGAGAAGTTGGTTATCGGCGTTTATGACAAGCCTGATAAACAGCTGCTTTTCTCCATCACGGAAAGGGTAGACATGGTAAAAAAAGTAGTGGCTGATCTGCCTGATGTATATGTTAGAGCCTATACTGGGCTCACTGCTGACTTGATTCATGAGGTAAAGGGAACAGTCATGATACGGGGGTTAAGAGCAATCTCTGATTTCGAGCGGGAATTCGAAATAGCGCTGATGAATAAAAAACTAGCGCCTGACATCGAGCTAATTTGTTTGATGACAAGCTCTGAATACCAATTCCTTAGCTCTAGCTTGATTAAAGAAGTAGCTAGGTTAGGAGGTTGTCTTAAGGACATGATTCCTGACCATGTTGCCATTGCCTTGAAAGAGAAATTCTCAGCAAAGGCTCCCCCGGTTTCGAAAAACGAGACTAGCTGTTAAAATAAGGCATATAAAATTTAAGGAGGCGATTCAAAGATGGCATATAAAATTACTGATGAGTGTATTAGTTGTGGTGCTTGTGAATCGGAGTGCAAGAATGAGGCAATTAGTGAAGGCGAGGAGATTTACGTTATTAACCCAGCCAAATGCACAGAATGTGTGGGCTGGTTTGAATCACCTAAGTGCGCTGAAGTTTGCCCTGTAGATTGCTGTGTCCCTGATTCCGACCACAAAGAAACACATGAGCAACTTTTGGAAAAATGGCACAAGCAAAACCCTGGTCAGACCCCAACCACTGCTTAGCATCTTATTTGAAACCGACCACCGTACAATTATCAAGCCTGGCAGGGTATGTTAATACGATCCTATTCATAATTCTGCCCATAATAGAGCTGGGGTAAAACAAAACTTCTAACGGTTTATATACCTTCAGGTGCTTTAGTATTGGTATGAATAGCATAAGTAAGCTTATAGATTCCCTATAAGAGGTAAGGGTTATGTTTTTGAACCCAGCATTTCTGAGGATGCTGCTAAGAGTTCCTGGGGTAAATTGATTGATATGGAGTCTTCTTATATTCCACCATCTCTTACGCAAAATCTTCGCTGGCACTCCATTGATATCCGGGGTTGATGCCGCCAACAGCCCTCCAGGCTTAAGTGTTCTGTGAACTTCTTTAAGAATCATGAGTGGCTGTGGCACGTGTTCCAGAACCTGCCACAGGGTAACTACATCGAAACAATTTGCTGGAAATTCCAGTCCCTCGAAGGCTGTTGCCTCCACTTCCAAGCTGAATTCTCTTCTTGCGTATAACGCAGCATCCCGTGATAATTCAACTCCTTTAGTGCTATAGCCAGCTTTGGAAGCATTAAACAGAAAAAAACCCTCACCACAACCTATATCTAAAAGATTTGCGTCAGTCTTATATCTTTTAATCAATTCTACCTGTGCTTTAGAGGCCCGCAAGCGGCTCTCGCGAATAATAGAGACATCAGCACTCTTTCTTTTAGAGTAATCTTCGTTAATTTTGGTTTCCTTCTCAATGGGATTTACATATACAAGCTGGCAATTCCGGCATTTGACATGCCTTCCATATTCATCGCCAGGTAGCATATATACACTCTCTACGCCCTCTTGGAAATCATCTTGTTTCATATTAGAGTCGAATAGCACAGTAAAATCGTTGCACCCACAATTAGGGCAATTGCGGTATTCAAAAAGCGAATCCATCGTAATCTATAGCTTCTCTAAATCTAAAGATGCTTAGCTTTACTATAAGCGGCAACGACAGCTTCAAGAAGAAGCGAACGGAAACATCCTCTTTCTAATTGAACAAGAGCCTCAGTAGTCGTACCTCCCGGTGAAGTAACCATACTTCTTAGCTCTGCAGGGTGTTTGTCCATTTTTTGAACAGTGTCAGTGGAACCAATTATCGTCTGTACCACCAGCTTCTTTGCCATATTGCGTGGTAAACCAATATGAACCCCAGCATCAATCAGTGCCTCGATGAAAAGAAACACATAGGCTGGACCACTCCCACTTAAAGCTGTAGCCATGTCCAAATACTTTTCATCATCAACATAAATTTCCTCACCCAAAGCACCAAGGACAGATTGAGCCATCTCTTTCTGTTTTTGGTTAACTTCGGTTGTTGCTACCCATACAACCATTCCTTCGCCAATTTGCGCTGGCATATTGGGCATAGCCCGAATTATACAAGGGTGGTTCAAGCCACGACATAGAGCAGCTAAGCTAGCACCGGCTACTATGGATAATACAACTTGCTGTGGCGCGGGGTTTTCTATTTCCTCCATCACTTGAGCTAAATCCTGAGGCTTTACCGCCAAGATAATTAAGTCAGCACTTTCCACTGCTTCTCTGTTATCAGCTAAGGTGTTCACACCATATTCTCTTTTTAGCAACTCTCGTCGCGATTGGCTCACGTCGCTAACCATAATATCTCCAGGGGCAGTAATCTTTTGTCTAAGAAGGCATCTTATCATTGCTCCCCCCATAGTCCCACCACCAACAAAAGTTATTCTCATTTTCCTTTTCTCACTTCGCTACAATATTCACCACTCGCCCAGGAACATAAATGATCTTATGAATCTCCTTTCCATTAGTGTGAGCCATTATTTTCTCCTGGCCCAGCGCTAATTCCTTGGCCTCGGCTTCAGTTATGGAAACAGGCACAAGCAGTCTATCTCGTAATTTACCGTTTACCTCGATAATCAAAGTGATTCTCTCCTCTTTAACTAGCTCTTCATCCCAATTAGGCCAAGATTGACTATGAATGCTATAAGAGTGACCAGTTCTAACCCACAGCTCTTCAGCCAGATGAGGGACAGTAGGAGCCAGAAGCAGCAGTAAATACGTGATAGCTTCCTGCCACAGCAATACGGACACATGCCCTGGTTGCTGTATTTTTAACAGATAATTAGTAAATTCCATCAGGCTAGCTAACATAGTGTTAAAGCGGAATTTTCCCAAATCCTCACTTACCTTTTTAATGGTTTTATGAATGACATGAAGAAGTTCTTTTTCCACCGCTTGTTCAACCACCTCGCTAGTATAGTCGCTTTCTATCAAACCCCACGTTCGATTTAGCCACCTGCTTATGCCTACAAGCCCACTATCACTCCACTCCCCACCCAATTCCCATGGTCCGATAAACATGAGATACGCACGGACAGCATCGGCTCCCAATTCAGCCACATATTCATCTGGAGCAATTACATTGCCCTTTGATTTACTCATTTTGTCACCGAGGTAGATTATCGTTCCCTGATTAAAAAGGCGAGTGAACGGTTCATCGAAATCAACCAATCCCATATCTCTAATTGCCTTAATGAAAAAACGGGCATAAAGGAGGTGCATGACAGCATGTTCAGCGCCTCCAGTATATAAATCCACAGGCAGCCAATACCCCAGCTTTTCAGCCTCAAAGGGAGCATTGTCAATTTTGGGGTTCGTATAACGTAAGAAATACCAGTTGGAGCACATAAACGTATCCATTGTGTCAACTTCCCGTTGCGCTGGCCCAGAACACCTAGGGCAAGTAGTATTAGCAAACGACTGGCAATGTTTAAGGGGGGATTCCCCGGTGGGCTTGAATTCCGCATTGGGAGGAAGTAAGACAGGCAAGTCTTTCTCAGGCACAGGAACAATGCCACACTTGTTACAATAAACCATAGGAATAGGTGCCCCCCAATACCTCTGCCTGGAGATAAGCCAATCGCGAATGCGATAAGTGACAGCGCGTTTACCCCATCCCTTGTTCTCCAGCAAATCACAAATCTCACAGCATCCTTGCTCACTGGATAAACCACTAAATTCTCCAGAATTTACCATCATGCCTGTACCACTGTATGATTCCATTAATTCCTCGCCCGCCCAACCAGGAGGGGCAATAACAGTTCGAACAGGAAGGTTAAATTTTCTGGCAAATTCAAAATCTCGTTCATCATGAGCTGGGACGCCCATCACTGCTCCCGTGCCATAAGTCAACGAGACATAGTCAGTAATCCAGATGGGTATCTTCTCACCACTTAGCCTATTGACGACATAGCTTCCCAGAAAGACCCCTGTTTTCTCTCTACCCATAGCTGCACGTTCATATTCGCTTTGCCGCCGACACCAGGCAATATATTCCTCCACCTCACCTCTGCGCCCCGGGGCAGTCAATTGAAGAACTAAAGGATGCTCTGGAGCAAGAAGGAAGAAAGTCACACCAAAAATAGTATCAGGGCGAGTGGTGAATGCTCTTAGCTCCTTCGATTCTATGCCCTCGTGTTCCAATTTGAAGGAAATCTCAGCACCTTCGCTCCTGCCAATCCAATTCCTCTGCATTGTCTTTATACGCTCTGGCCAATCTATATCGTTAAAGTCAAGAAGTTCCTCAGCATATCTGGTAATTTTGAAAAACCACTGTTCCAAGTCTTTCTTGGTCACCTGGCTGCCACAACGCTCACAAAATCCCTCACTCACCACCTGTTCATTAGCTAACACTGTTTGGCAGCTAGGGCACCAGTTGACTGGTGCTTTAGCACGGTAAGCCAGGCCAGCGTGATAAAATTTCAAGAAAAACCATTGTGTCCACCTATAATACTCCGGGAGACAGCTAATCACCTCTCGGTTCCAGTCATAGATCGCCCCTATGCCCTTGAGCTGATGTCGCATATGCTCTACATTTCTCATTGTCCAATCATAAGGGTGTATACCATGATTGATAGCAGCATTCTCTGCGGGCAATCCAAAAGCATCAAAGCCCATAGGGTGGAGCACATTGTATCCCTGCATTCTCTTGAATCTAGCATATACATCTGAAGGAGCCATGGCATACCAATGCCCGATATGAAGGTCTCCAGAGGTGTAAGGAAGCATAGTCAAGGCATAGAATTTTGGGCGACTGCTATCCTCTGTGACCTCATAAATGTGGTCAGCTGCCCATTTGGCCTGCCACTTCTTTTCTATTTCCTGAGGATTGTATTTTAGAACCATATGCTAAAAATTTGACACACTCACGGTAAATTAAAAGCTCATACAGAGCTAATGTTAACTCCCATTCCATTTAGCTCTTGTCTGAACTTCTCTTTGAGGCAGGGCCATTGTTCGTTCCACTCTAACCTATATGGTGCCTCTGCAACACATAGCAAGTCAGCTTTGCCCTTGAGAGTACGGGCAAATTTGGCAGCAGTTTCACCGGCGGACCTAAGCATATCATCATCTCTGGCAGCCTTGCCAAATACAGCAACCAAACCCCTAAGAGATGAGCATTTGAAAGCCAACATATGCATTATATCACAGGGGCAGCGTGTATATAGAGAGCACGAGAGCAAAAAACAAAGGGGTACGGTCAAGGCACAAATTCTTTGGCGACTGCTATCCCCCGTGGCTTCATAAACACAGTTGTCTGCGCATCTCCCCTGCCACTTCTTTTTTCCCATTTTCCGATGCTTGCCTGTTAGAGCCATATTATAGCTATCTGGCTAGCTTTATTCGCAGAAGAGTTCTTACAGAGTCAGAGATTTCTAAAAATTACTGCACAATCCGGCTTCATGCTCTTTATCGATACTGCAAAATCTGCTAAACTCAAAAGTTAGCTGGACAATAAATAACAGCCCGTCATAAATTCAAGGAGGGAAAATGAAAGGGGCAAAACCAAAAGAACCGACAGCAGATCTAGTATTCAAGAAAGGAGCTGTTTACACAGTTGATGTGGCAAGGAACTGGGCTGAGGCTGTAGCCATTCGCGATGGATTGATAGTATATGTTGGCAAAAATGATGGCCTTGCACCATACATAGACACTGATACTAGAGTTATCGACCTTGAGGGAAAAATGCTTCTGCCAGGATTCTTTGACGCCCACTGTCATGCTTCAATAGGTGCGGTAATACTGACCAAAACAGCACATCTCGTCGGCCTCGATTCAATAAAAGCCTATGAGAAAGCAGTTAGTGAATTTGCTGCAGCTAACCCTGAGCTTTCCGTAATCCAGGGCAATGGCTGGAGTAATACAGTCTTTGGAGTGGAAGGGCCCAAAAAAGAACTTCTGGACAGTATAGCCCCTGGACGTCCCGTAGTTCTAACTTCAGAAGATGGCCACTCACTATGGGCCAACTCAAAAGCGCTTGAGATGGCAGGGATAACGAAAGACACGCCTGATCCTCAAGGCGGAGCTCTTGAAAGGAATTCGGAGACAGGTGAACCTACGGGGGTATTGAAAGAGAGCGCGATGGGCCTGGTAACTAAACGCCTTCCCGATTTCTCAGTGGAAGACTACAGGGAGGGACTTACTCTATTTCAGGAAGCGGCAAATGCCCTGGGGTTGACAACAGTGCACGATCCTGCACTTCCCCACAAGCTGGGAGGCACACAGTATCCTGCAAGTGACAATGGCGCACAGGCGATTGAAGAACTTCGCAAAGAAGGCCGCCTTACGCTTCGCTACAGGGGGTCATGGATAGAGATACCTGAAAGAGACGTAGCACAGCAGATTGCAGCGTTTCGTGAACAAAGTAAAAAATATACAGGTGATTTATTCCAGGTCAATGCCGTGAAGTTTTTCGCTGATGGAGTGATTGAAGCAGGAACCGCCTATCTTCTTGAGCCTTATACAAATAAGCCTGATAGCTGCGGCGAAGAATTCAGTTTGGACCCTAAAGCATATCGAGAAGCCGTTGCTGCTTTTGATAAAGCTGGGTTTCAGGTTCATGTTCACGCAATTGGCGATGCAGCAACACGTATGACACTTGACGCTTTTGAATATGCGCAGAGAGTCAATGGTAAGAGAGATTCACGCCATAGCATAACTCACCTGCAGCTTGTTACGCCCGAAGATATAAAAAGGATGGGTAAACTTGGGGTTGTCGGTCTTCCACAACCATACTGGTTTATGAAAGATGACTATTACTGGACTCTCCAGCTGCCGTGTCTGGGAAAAGAAAGGGCGGATAAAGAATATCCAATGAAGAGCCTTATGGATGCAGGGGTTGTGATGGCTGCCGCAAGCGATTTCCCGGTACCCAGCACTGACCCTTCTACACACAAAGCAACTCCATTTATGCACCCGATGGCAGGCATTTACATTGGCATGGTGCGGTCAGCCCCTGGAGCAACAACTGACCCAAGTAAGGTGCTTAAGGAAGGCGAAAGTGGAGTTTTATGGCCTGAGGAGAGAGTCGGCCTTGATGATCTGATTGCGAGTTTTACCATAAACGGCGCGTATGCAAATTTCCTGGAAAAGGAAACAGGTTCTATTGAAGTGGGGAAAAAGGCAGACTTAGTTGTTCTTGACAACAACCTTTTCGAAATCCCCGTTGAAAGGATTCTAGAGACAAAAGTCGTAATGACATTGCTAGAAGGCAGAGTAGTCTATAAGCAGCAGGTAAATTGATGCCACAGAGCCTTCGGTGCAGAAACTGGAACGGCTCGCAATGAAGCAGCTTTGTTCTAAGGGGCCGACTGCTAAATATCCAGGTGAATAAAGACCAGGTTACGCCACTCCATAACTTGCCTCTGCCACAAGATACGCCGACGGAACAAGTAGGGCTTCTACCTATTGATATCCTTGGTGGAGCTGGAGGGATTCGGACCCTCTACCTTTTGACTGCCAGTCAAACGCTCTCCCAATTGAGCTACAGCCCCTCCAACTTAGTAAATATAGCAAAAGAGGCAGAGAAACTCAAGCTAGAAACTCAAGCCCAGCCATTGTAATATAGACCGTAAGCCAAAGTATCCCAGGTAGGCCAGAATCACGTTTTTGACCGTCCGCCCCGCCCACGTCAGGAAGAAAAACCTGGTCAGACCAAAACGGAGCATGCCCATGAACACAGCAAACGGATAATAGATGGGATTTAAAACAGATGCCATGATAAAAACAGCCTTAGAGCCATGGCGCTGTAACATACTGGTAAACCGGGTATAAAGACAGTTATTACAGTCTCGGAGTAATCCTTTACCACCGTAGCCAGTAAAATAGGCACCAACGGCACCTATCGCTTCACCAACCCCGGCTACAATGCCAACTATAACAGGATTCAGTACCCCGCCCAGGGTGAATGTAAAAATCATGCCGAGACCAGGCATAACCAGAGTCCCACTAGTGAAGATGTTTATGATAAAACAACCAATATAACCCCAGCTCTCTATCTGCCCGAGATAGCTTCGATGTTGAATAATGAAAATACACAGAACTATAGTGACTGCAAAGGAAACTCCACTTATTATGGCTCCTCGTTCACTCAGCCATCTTTTCACAAACCCACATTATACAGGAAAAACTGCGAGTAAAACCAACATTTACGGGATTTCTTATTCTGCACCTCCGGGCTGAAGCTCTAAACAGAGCAAAGAGGCACCCAAAACTTCCTAAAGATTCTTCGTGGAGCCTATCCTGAGTGATATGAAATTCTCCACCATACTCAGGACGATAGTCGAGCTGCTAAGTTACTTCATTTGCGTTTTCTAGTCGGTTTTTCGCGGTTAGTGAAGTTAAGATTGTCTTCTTGCAAGCCAATAGCTACAGTGTCCCCTTCTTTGAATTCGCCCTGCAATATGCTGGTTGATAACGGGTTTTCCACATACCTCTGAATAGCACGGCGTAGGGGGCGAGCCCCATATACCGGGTCATAACCTCTCTTTACCAGCCAAGCTTTGGCTTTATCATCGACTTCAAGTTTGATACTCCGTTCAGCTAATTTCATTCCCACCCCACGAATGAGCAGATCAACGATACTCTTCAAGTGTTCCTCAGTCAAAGGATGGAATATAATGACATCGTCTATTCTGTTAAGCAGCTCAGGGCGAAAAGTTTGCTTCAAAGCACTCTCTACGGTCTGCCTCATTCTTTGTTCATCAGTTTCATCTCTGTGCCCAAAGCCGACGGCTTGGCGCTGGAATTCCTCAGTGCCCAGGTTGCTGGTCATAATCACCACTGTGTTCTTGAAATCTACAGTGCGGCCATGCCCATCTGTAAGCCTACCATCCTCCAGTAGCTGCAGTAATATATTGAATACATCACGGTGCGCCTTTTCTACCTCATCGAAGAGAATAACCCTATAAGGGCGGCGCCTCACCGCCTCAGTTAGCTGGCCGCCTTCCTCATACCCCACATAGCCAGGTGGTGCACCAAGAAGGCGAGATACAGTATGTTTTTCCATATATTCCGACATATCCACCCTTACCATAGCATCTTCATCATTAAAGAGACATTGTGCTAACGCTCGAGCCAGCTCTGTCTTACCTACACCAGTGGGCCCAAGGAAAATGAAGCTACCAATAGGGCGCTTGGGGTCTTTAAGTCCAGCTCGACCCCGCCGTATAGCTTCACAGACAGACTTTACTGCCTCCATCTGATTTACTATCCTTTCATGCAGCCTTTCCTCCATGTGAACCAATTTTTCAGTTTCAGCTTCAAGCATTCGAGAGGTTGGAATACCTGTCCACTGAGACACCAGTTGAGCTACATCCTCCTCATCCACCACAGTATCGATTTTCCTTTCTCGTTGCCATTGGAGTTTAGCATTATTGTATTCCTGCTCCAATCTCAATGCTTCCGCTTTTAGCTCAGCCGCCTTCTGATAATCCTGTCGTTGCGAAGCAGCCTCTCTTTCATCACGCAGGTGCTTCATTTCTCGATCCAGTTTCTTAACTTCCTCTGGAGCACTCTCCATATCAATACGCAACTTGCTCGCTGCTTCATCGATCAGATCCACTGCCTTATCAGGCAAGAATCTATCCGAGATATATCGCTGGGATAGCTTGGCAGCAGCTACCAGAGCAGAATCATCAATCTTTATCTTGTGATGAGCTTCATATCGGGGACGAAGCCCTCTGAGCATCTCTATGGTTGTATCCACGCTGGGTTCGCCAGTGAAAACAGGTTGGAACCTTCTGGCCAAGGCCGCATCTTTCTCGATATGCTTTCGATACTCACCAAGTGTAGTAGCCCAGATACATTGGAGCTCGCCCCGAGCCAGTGCCGGCTTCAGCATATTACTGGCATCAATTGCTCCCTCAGCAGCCCCAGCTCCTACTACAGTATGAAGCTCATCAATAAACAAGATGACCTCTCCACTTGCCTGGCGAATTTCGTCTAACACTGCCTTTAATCGCTCTTCGAATTCCCCCCGGAACTTGCTCCCCGCTACCAAACTACCCATATCCAGGGCAATCACCTTTCTCCCTTTAAGGGAATCAGGAGCATCTTCGGAGGCGATCTTCTGGGCCAAGCCCTCAGCGATGGCTGTCTTGCCCACACCAGCGTCGCCAATAAGCACAGGGTTATTCTTGGTGCGCCGGAAGAGTATCTGTATTACACGCCTGACTTCTTCCTCCCTACCAATCACAGGATCAAGTTTACCCTGGCTGGCCAATGCGGTGAGGTCATGTCCATATTTCTCCAGAGCCCGATATTTACTTTCCGCGTGCTGGTCAGTAACTCGATGAGCGCCACGAATTTTACGCAAAGCCTGATAGATTCTTTCTTGATTAACACCAAGTTCGGCTAAAATTGCGGTGGCTTCACCTCTGGTCTCACCAGCGATAGCAATCAGCAGATGCTCAGTGCTGACAAACTCATCCTTAAACCTATCAGCCTCCTGCCGAGCACTTTGCATAAGGCGAGAGACCCGCGGAGTAGCGTAAATTTGCGCTCCCTCATAAGCCACTTCAGGGAAACTTTCCAGCGTTGCTTCCACACGCTTTCTCACCGCTTCAACATCCACATTCAGCTCTCGCAATACATCCTGAGTTACACCTCCCTGCTGTTCCAGCAAAGCTAGCAAGATATGCTCCACATCCCACTGATTGTGATGAAAGCGGCGGACTAATTCTTGCGATGCCGCCCAAACCTCTTGTGCTTGTTCGGTAAATTTTTCCGGTGTCATAATTCTATTCCTCCCTCCATTCTATATCGGATTCCACATTGGTTTCTACAAAGCGTTCGAGCCTGATTTCCATTTCCTCAACTTGATATTGCATCTCTTTCATCCTCTGCATCAGATGCAAAGCAACCTCTACGCCAGCCAGATTAACTCCTAAGTCGCTCATCAGCGTCTTGACATAGCGTAATTGATCCACATCGCCCTGCGAATAAAGGCGTATGTTGCCCTGCGAGCGATGCGGCTGAATCAATCCTAGCTTCTCGTAATAGCGCAGGGTATGGGCTTCTATGCCTACCATCCTGGCAGCAACGCTTATGACATATCTCGGCTCCCAATCCAAAGTCACTGTATCACCTCACTTTACACAGGTCTGCAAGAGCGCAATTGCTCAAAAAGCTGTTTCTCCGATTCAGTTAGATGTGTCGGCAGAACAACTTGAGCTTTAGCAAGCATATTACCATAGCCGGAATTGCCCATGTGAGGCATGCCCTTTTTCACTAAACGAAAAATTCTGCCATTCTGAGTTTCCGGCGGTATTCTAAGAATTAATCTACCGCTCAAGCCAGATACCGACACTTCGCCACCGAGCATAGCAGTAACCAGCGGCACCTCTACTTCAGCATAAAGGTCATCTCCTTTGCGCTCAAAAATCTGGTGTGGCAAAATTTTCACTATAAGATAGAGATCGCCTTTAACCCCGCCAGCATAACCAGTCTTGCCCTGGCCAGTCATGCGAATCCTCGAGCCATTCTCGACTCCTGGTGGAATCTTAACTTCAAGGCGCCTCATATTTACCACACCACCCGAGCCATTACAAATAGTGCAGATACGATTGCCAACCTTGCCTGTACCACCACAAGCAGCACACAGTTTCTCTTCCTGAAGCTGGACAGTGCGTTTGCTTCCGTGATAAGCCTCTTCCAGGCTTACCTCAATAGGGTACTCCATATCCCGGCCATGGCGGGGATAATGTCCAGCATCAGATTTTGAACCAGCACGGCCAAATAGCCCACCAAGAATATCACTTAAGTCATCGAACTCAAAGGCAGCGCCTCCTTTGCCAGCATCCCACCTAATTCCCCTTTGCCCTGGTTGAGCAAATTGTTCAGCGTGCTGCCATTCATCACCGACGCGGTCGTATTTCCGCCGCTTCTCACTATCAGAGAGAATCTCGTAAGCTTCGTTTATTTCTTTAAATTTGTCTTCGGCTGATTTATCTCCCGGGTTGAGGTCCGGATGGAATTTACGAGCTAACCGCCGATAGGCCTTCTTGACGTCCTTCTGAGTGGCATTCCTGCCTATACCTAGAATTCCATAATAGTCTCTTCCTGCCATATTCATATCCTCTAAGTTTTTCCATGCCAATTAATTATAGGTTTGTTGAATGTCTTTGTCAAATCTTTTGAGGAGCTTTAACAAAGTCGTTTAATATTGCTAGCTCCAGCGAACTGGTTCAAAATCCCAACCCTACCCTTTCAGAAGATACACTCTCCCTGCAAATAAACAAGCAAGGTTTCGCCATCAGCACTTCAATAGCCTTCCCGTATAAAAGTTGCCAATATAGAAGCTCAGGGGGTATACTTGGAGATTGGAGTTGAATAACAATGGCGATAAAACGAGATTATTATGAGGTGCTAGGACTGCCTCGGAACGCCAGTGGCGCAGAAATTAAAAGGGCGTTTCGCAAATTAGCTTTTCAGTATCACCCCGATCATAACAAGGACCCTGGGGCAGAAGATAAGTTTAAGGAGCTAAATGAAGCTTACCAGGTACTCTCTAGCCCTGAAAAAAGAAATTACTACGACCGCTACGGCAAAGTGGATACTGAGGGATTGCATGGTTTTTCCGATTTCGATTTTGGCGGCCTGGGCGACATTTTTGAATCCTTCTTCGCTGGGTTTGGCGGGGCTCCGTTCGGCAGGGCTACCCAGCGTACCCCACAAAAGGGAGATAGCTTACAAACCCCTCTCACCCTCTCCTTTGACGAAGCAGTATTTGGCTGCCGTAAAGATGTTGAAGTACAGCGTATTGAGAATTGCCCTTCATGTTATGGTATCGGCAGTCAACCGGGTACAAATCCACAGACCTGCCCTGATTGTCATGGCACAGGGCAGGTGAAAAAGGTGCAACGGAGCATTTTTGGCCGCTTCAGCCACATCAGTGCCTGCTCCCGCTGCGGAGGCATCGGCACCATAATAACTAACCCCTGTTCCCAATGCCATGGAAGAGGAAAGGTAAAGGGAAAACGCGAGCTAACAGTGGATATACCAGCAGGAGTGGATGATGGTTACCAGATGTGTCTTGACGGTGAAGGAAATGCTGGCTTATATGGAGGCGCGTCTGGTGACCTCTACCTCTACCTTTCAGTAAGACCACACCACCTGTTCCGCAGAGACGGAATAGATATTCTGTATGAGTTGCCTATTAGCTTTGCTCAGGCTGCACTGGGCGATGAGATAGAAATACCCAGTTTAGATGGAAAAACAAATCTAAAAATACCCCCAAGCACCCAGAATGGAACGGTTTTTCGCCTTAAAGGCAAAGGGGTGCCACAGCTTAACAGCAGCAGGAAGGGAGACCTGCTTATCAAAGCCGTGGTAATCACACCACGACACTTGGATAAGAACCAGCGACGCCTTTTCGAAGAGTTGGCTAAGACATTACCCCCAACTAAATTACCTTAAGTTGGCTAACGAAGGCTTATAGCCACTCTTTGTTAACTTATTGAAAACAGCCAGTGCATCAATCACAGGCAAATTATCAAAGAGGACTCTATAAATAAGATTAGCAATAGGTGCTTCTAAATTCAATTTCTGGGTTAGGTGATGAACTGCCTTAGCAGTATAAACTCCCTCAGCTACCTGTGTCATAGAAGCAGCTATCTCCTCCAGAGAGCGGCCTTTAGCCAATTCACAACCGACATAATGATTACGGCTCAGGGTGCTCACACAAGTGGCTACTAAGTCACCTAAACCAGCCAAACCGTAAAAGGTGTTATCCTTAGCTCCCAGTGCTGCCCCCAGGGAAATGGCTTCAGCCCAGCTCCAGGTGATGAAAGCAGCCTTGGCGTTGTCACCCAGGCCCAACCCATCGATCATCCCCGCACCTAAGGCTACGATATTCTTCAGAGCTCCACCCAGCTCCACGCCAACGACATCATCCGTGGTAAACAGACAAAATTCGGGTGAATACATCAGACCCACTGCCCTCTCAGCAACAGTTATATCCTGAGCAGCAATCATGGAAGCAGCAGGCAAACCCTGGGCGATTTCCCTGGCTAAGTTGGGGCCAGAAAGAACACAAATCCGCCGCCTTAAGGAAGGGGCGATTTCCTCCGCCATTACCTGAGTCATCCTCTTGCCACTATCCATCTCTAACCCTTTGGCAGCGCTCATCAGTATCATAGAACTGGTTAAGTAATTCTTGGCATGAACAACATTCTGTCTCAGTTTTTGTGAGGGAACCACCCAGATTACTAAGTCAGCTCCATCCACAGCCTCTCCTATGTCACTGGTAACAGAATAGCTATGCGTTTCTTGGTTTAGTTTCTCAACTTCACCCTCGCTACGCACCCATAGCTTTACTGCTGTCCGCTTGCTGCTCAGCAAAGCGGCCAGAGTATTACCCCAGGTAGTATTGCCTATGATGGTAACTTTAGACATAGTTTAAAGCTAGCTTGTTTTCCCTCCACTTCACCATAATCGACGCTCTCTACCTTGCCGTAGACGCTTTACATTGTCACGATGCTGGTAAACAATCAAAGCTACGCCGGCTGAGCCGTAAGCCAGATAGACAGGAGGAAAATCATACATAACCGTTAGGGGCACCAGTAAACACCAAACAGCCACGACTCCAAATATGGAGCCACGCGACATTTGTCGGCTGTGCAACGCCGTTACAGCCAGAACCTCAACCCCAAATATAGCTACTGGAGGGTAGATAGCAAACAGCGTGCCAAAATAAGCAGTTACGCCTCTGCCGCCTTTGAATTTGGCAAATACAGGCCAGTTATGTCCCGCTATTGCTGCCAGTCCAGCCATGACTTGAGCTACCTGCCACTGGAAAGGGACACTGCCGATAGTCAGGAAACTGTTGCCTACAATCACCTTAGCCAATATGACTGCTCCACAAGCTTTACCTGCATCAAGAATCATGCTTAAGATGCCAAATTTAGTCCCTACAGCTCGCATTACGTTAGTGGCGCCTGTTTTGCCACTTCCATAGTCCCTGATATCAATACCGGCCTTTAGCTTGCCTACGATCAACCCAAAGGGGATAGAGCCCAGCAGATAAGCAATAATCACCACAGTAACAAATTTAGCAATTGTCACGCTCTCACCGTCTTTGCCTTCCTGTCGTCTTTGCGTTTAGCCCTGGTGAAGATTAGACGTAAAGGAGAGCCACGAAAACCAAACTTCTGGCGCAGTTTATTCTCCAGATAACGTTGATAGGAAAAGTGGACCAAACGTGGGTCGTTAACCTGTAGCACGAAAGCCGCAGGCCTGCGCTCATCCTGATAAGCCCGACCAATACGCAACTGTCTCGAGCCCATATGTGGCGGAGGATAGCTGTTCACTGCCTGTTTTACAGCCATATCAACCACTCCATCTGCTAAACGCTTTTGCCTTTCCTGCCATACCTGCCATGCTCGAGGTAAGACCCTATTGGTATTTTGCCCCAACTTCGCAGAGATGTAAAGGATAGGTACGTAAGACATAAACCCACTCCGATGCTCTATATACGCCTTAATCTCCTTTCTCCGCTCCCGAGGAACAAGGTCCCACTTATTAATCACCAGCACCATGCCTTTGCCCACTTCTATGATATAGCCCGCGATGTGCATATCCTGTGCAGTGATAAATTCGCTAGCATCGATAAGAAGTAAGGTAACATCACAGCGATTAATAGCCTGAAGGGCCCGGAGCAAGCTGTAGTAGTCAACTCCAACGCCAACACGGCCACGCCGCCTGATGCCAGCAGTATCGATAAGCAATATCCCTTTATTCTTCCAGTGAAGCATAGCATCAAGGGCGTCACGAGTTGTCCCCGGAGCCTCATGAACAACAGCCCTCTCACTTCGCAGCAGTGCGTTTAACAATGTGGACTTGCCCACATTAGGTCGCCCCACAATAGCCAATTTAACTTTCTCCGGCTCCACCAAGCTTGGTGCCGATGGAGGAAGAGCACCTATCACAGCGCTCATTAGCTCATCCATGCCCCGGTTATGATAAGCACTAATAGCTATAGATGTATTGATGCCTAGTTGGTAGAAATCAGTTGCCAGATTTGTCTGCCTGGCAGAATCCACCTTGTTTATTGCCAGGACCACGGGTTTGTTGGTAGCACGTAGCAAATCGGCTATTTCTTCATCAGCGGGAATAAGCCCACCTCTAGCGTCGGTAAGGAAAATGATAGCATCAGCCTGGCTAATAGCAACTTCCACCTGTTGCTTAACCATTTCATCTAAACTCGTCCCTGGTTTTGCCTGCCAGCCACCAGTGTCAACTAAGGTTAAGTCCTTTCCATGCCACGAAACAGGAGCAAAAACACGATCTCTGGTAATCCCGGGTAAATCACCAACAACAGCTAAACGCTTACCCGCCAGGCGATTAAGCAAAGTGGATTTACCAACATTAACCCTGCCTACAATAGCTACGATTGGGGTCGGCATTCACTCGCTACTCCCGATTGCTTGACGCAAGCATCTTAGCCAGTAACGCCTTTTGCAGATGAAGTCTGTTTTCTGCTTGATCAAAAACCACCGACTGGGGGTTATCCAGCAGTCCTGGGGAGACTTCCTCACCGTGATGAGCTGGCAAAGGATGCATAAATAGAGCACCCTCTTTAGCCAGGGATAATAGCTTCTCATTTACTTGATAGCCAGAAAAGGCAAGTCGCCGTTTTTCTGCTTCGGCTTCCTGCCCCATGCTGGTCCACACATCAGTATACACCACGTCAACATCTTTGACTGCCTCTCCGGGCTCACCAGTTAAGCAAATTTCACTGCCACTGGAAGCAGCAAATTCCCGGCCCTGGCCCAATATCTCTTTCTTGATTTCATAGCCGGGCGGGGAAGCAATATGGAAATTCACGCCCGTGAGCGAGGCAGCAAGCAGCAAACTGTTAGCCACATTGTTACCATCGCCAACGAACGCCAAAGTCAACCCACTAAGTCTGCCTTTCTTTTCATATATAGTAAGGAAGTCAGCGAGCGCCTGGCAGGGATGCTCCAGGTCAGAAAGTGCATTGATAACAGGCACCGACGAATATTCAGCCAGAGCAAGCAAAGTCCGGTGAGAAAAGGTACGAGCAACAATGCCGTCAACATAGCGGCAGAGTACTCGCGCCACATCAGAAGCTGATTCCCGCTTACCCACACCCACCTCGGCTGGAGACAGATAGACAGGATGACCTCCTAACTGCTGCACGGCTATATCGAAACTAACCTTGGTTCGCAAAGAAGGCTTCTCAAACAGAAGCGCCAGAGCTTTGCCTGCAAGAAGGCGCGGTGTGTCTCCTCGCTTCATAACCAAAGCTTGCTTTATGACCTGCTTGATTTCCTCACCACCAAGGTCTGATACTGAGAGGAAGTGTCTTATCTCCATTTCTCAAATAGCATATCACGACACGCAGCTAACACACAAGGCTTTGCGCTCGCTTATGCGATGTAGTGGCGGGGGCACTTCATGGCTTCGCCCTCACCTTTTGCGGCTCTGCCGCAAATTAATTGAGTTCATTTATACTCCTCCCCTCCCGTTTTGCAGCGAAGCTGCAAACTTCTCCCATCAAGGGAGAGGAGACATCGTGGTCGGGGGCGAGCCGCCGTGGCGTTTCACGATAATTTGATGAACTCCAGGCGAAGAATTTCCCTGCTACTCTCAGTAACCTTAACCCTATCATCAATGCGCCAGCCCACTACCCAGAGTATATGCCGCGGAGAGCAGACCAGAGGGATATGGCTCCTCCAGGAAAGAGGAATCTTAGCGTCAATCATAAAGCGTTGCAGTTTCTTAGCTGTATCCATACCTA
>JAUWHP010000038.1 GCA_030605765.1 Dehalococcoidia bacterium | reverse complement strand
GGATAAGCTTTGAGCAGTGGAGCGCTCATCAGCGATGGAGACAGCTTTGAGAGATGTCATTAGACCGCCAAGAAAGGCAACGGCAATTACGCCCAGTATAGCCAGGGCTATTATCACCTCAATGAGGCTTATGCCCTTCTGATTTCTCATTAGTTTCTGGTTCATTCGAGTTTACCTGCTACACTACTGCCAGCATTGCTGTTGGCAAATGAAGCTTATCCCTGCGTTTGTTGCATTTGCCTGGCTTACAAACCCACCTGTCCATAGATGGAATACATGGCGGAAATCATAGCTAGAGCAATAAAGCCAACTACTAGGCCAATGAATAGGGTCATACCAGGGGTGATAAGGGCCACCATCGTTTTTGTCCTGTCATCGGCTTCAGTTTCGTAGCTCTCAGCTACAGTGTTTAGAGTGTTATCCAGGTTGCCGGTTTGCTCGCCTACGGCTGTCATCTGTACCATGAGAGGCAGAAAAACCTTGTTCTTCGCCATAGGGCCGGACAAGCCTGCGCCGGCAATCATGCTCTTCTGAACTTCAGTCAACGCCTTTGCCATAACTTTATTTCTGGTTCCCTGTATAAGCAGAGTCATTATTTCGGGCAGAGGCAAACCGCTGCCATACAATAATGCTATATTGCGGCAACACCTGGAGAGCTCGTTAAGAAGGTTAATACGCCCGACCTGGGGTAGCGTAAGGGATAATTTGCCCCATTGATACTTACCTGCTGGAGTCCTGGTGTAGGCAAATCCCGCAACAACAGCAATTATCATGGCTGCCAGAAGCCATAGACCGTAATGTTGCGTCCAATCAGTGATAGCGAGCAGCGCTCTGGTTGTTGCCGGTAACTCGACGCCAAATGTAGAATACAGGTCAGAGAAAGCGGGTAAAACGAATGTGACCATTACGGCAATGACTAGAATAGCTACAATAAGAACGATAATGGGATAGATCAAGGCATTCTTCACGCTTTTCTGGGTTATAGCTACCCTTTCTATATAACCAGCCGCTCGCCTTAACACTGTTTCAAGATTTCCCGTCTGCTCTCCCACGGATACCAGCCGATGATAAACCTGGGGAAAGACACGAGGGTGTCTGCTCAGAGCCTCTGATAGGGCAGAGCCACCTCGGACATCGGAAAGCACCTCGGCGAGTATCTTTTTGAAGGAGCGATTGGTCGCTTGAGCCTGTAGCAGTTCTATGGAAGTAACCGCATCGGTGCCTGATTCAATCAGCAAAGCTAGCTGGCGAGAAAACATTACCAGTTCGGTTGGCTTTATGGCAGAAAATTGGGCGCCTAATTTCCCGGCGGCGAAGAAAGGTATAGCTTCTTTGAGGCTAAGCACCCGATAGCCACTGTAAGCCAGCATACCAGCAGCGGCTTCCTCGTTGGGGGCGGAGAGCTTGCCTTTGACTATTCTATTGCTTTCGCTGCAGGCCACATAATGATAATTCATAGCAATCTCTTACTCCTCTTAATTATGTCAACCTCGTAGTGCCAGGCCAAAGCCTCCCAGTTGTCATTCTACTCTATTATGTAAGCTCTGCGCAGCACTTCAGAAGGGGTGGTGATGCCTGCTTTTACTTTGAGCATGCCGTCCTTAATCAGGAGCACCATTCCCTCCTTGATTGCTTGTTGTCGAATCTCAGCGGTGCTGGCGCCTTTTAGTATTTGCATCTTTATCTTATCGCTTATGGGCAGAATTTCGAATAGCCCTGTTCTTCCCCTGTATCCGGTATGGGAGCATAACTCGCAGCCGGTGCCATGGAGAAACTCGGTTCGTTTTTCCCCTGTTTCCTTGGTATAGGCTAATTGCTCCATTAACGGGGCTTCTTGATAAGTGCAGCAGTCGGGGCAAATATGGCGTACCATGCGCTGAGCCACTACGCCGATAACTGCAGATGATACCAGGAAAGGTTCTATACCCAAATCAAGCAGGCGGAGGATGACGCCGATAGCATCGTTGGCGTGGATGGAGGAGAAGACCAGGTGTCCTGTCAGGGCGGACTGGACAGCTATCCTGGCTGTCTCAGCATCGCGAATTTCCCCCACCAGTATGATATCGGGATCCAGGCGCAGTATGGAGCGTAATCCGCTGGCGAAGGTAACTCCTGCCCTGGGGTTGATCTGAATTTGGTTAATACCTGGGAAGCGATATTCCACAGGGTCTTCAATGGTAACTATGTTTCGTGATACCTTATCCAACTTATTCACTGAAGCATAGAGAGTGGTGGTCTTGCCTGCACCGGTAGGACCGCTAATTAAAATCATGCCGAAGGGAACCTTGAGCATATTCTCATATTTAGCCAGGGCTTCGGGAGAGAAGCCTAACTGAGGTAAATCTATAATGCCCAGAGACTTATCCAGCAGGCGCAAGACTGTCATCTCACCGTGAACTGTGGGTGATGTAGCCACGCGGACATCTATGGATCTGCCTTTAGCCACAGTGGAAAACTGCCCATCCTGGGGGCGGAGGTGGTCAGCGATATTCATATCAGCCATTATTTTTATTCTTGAGGTGAGAGGGAGGTGTATTTTCAGGGGGAGGGACATAATATCCTGGAGAGCACTATCAATGCGATAACGGATTTTTAATCTATCTTCTTCAGGCTCAATATGGATGTCAGAGGTTCTGGCCTTAACTGCCTCATCAACTATGAGGCGTAAGGCGCTAGCCACGGGGGTATCCTCGGCAGCCTCGATTAAGCTTTGTTCATCAAGTGCCGCACCATCTACAGAGATGCGGGATATTTGTTCCTCGATTTGTCCAAAGCCTTTGTAGCTGAAGTCGATAGCTTCCCTGATTTCCTTTTCACCGGCAGTTATAGGATACATTCTCATCTTGCTCTGCAATGCCAGGGCTTCCAGAGCGAAGATGTCAGATGGATTTGCCATAGCTATTTGCAAGGCATTGTCCACAATAGCCAGGGGCATAACATTGAATCTCCTGGCCATGGTTTCGGGAATTAGCTGTAAGACCTCCGGTTGGGTTATGTGTTTGAGCAACCTCTCTCTGGGTTTCACCTGTGGTGCTGAAGTGAGCAATTCCTCGATGGTATCTTGCAGGCTGGGTGGGTTCTCCTCTTTTGCAGCCAGTTTCTGGGCTTGGTTATTGAGCTCAATGACGTTTATTCTTTGTTGTTTGGCAAACTGCTTAATCTCAGGGGCAAGTTTGGCAGAAATCAAAAGAGCCTTTTTCTGAATTTCGCAATCATAAGATTTCGTGTCAAACAGTGATATCTCGTTTAGGCTTACTTCGCTGCTGGTCATGTCATCTATACCTAGCTTATGAGTTACAAAACCATTATCCAGGGAGGCCAGGATGTCAAAGCTATATTCTGCCCCCGATTTTCCCCTGATCCTGGTGTTCTCCTCAATCGTATAGCCGGATTGGCGCAGAATTTCTATTGTTTCGCTTCTTGTCTTGGGGTTGAAGGGAATGTTTTTCTTAATCTGTCTGGCCGGGAGGGGCATGGCCAGGAATGCCTTCAACGTTTCGCTATTGAAAACTCTTATTCGTTGTCCCCGGGCGAAGCGGCTGGCCACAGAATCAACTCCGGGAAGGCCAATGAGGATTGTATCCTGGATGCCACAGTCATAGCATTTGTCGTTGAAGGTGAAGATTTTGCCCAGACCTATTTCTTGCTCATTTTCACCTGGAGCAATGTCTATAGCGATAGTATGAGCGATGAAGCCACTGTTTTCACGGGCCAGAATATGGAAGGCATGCTGGGCGCCAGATTTGCCTGTCAGAGAAACATCCTGTTCGACTTCATAGCCCTGGCTTTCAAGCCGCTGGATAAATTGGCTTTTGAGCTGCTCAACCTGCCTCTGTTCTACCTGTTGCATTGCAATTCGACTATCTTACATAGCTAAATGTAGCTAAGATTAATATTAACATAATCCGCCATATTGTCAATTGCACTTTAGTCCTTCTATTAACGAGCCGGCGAATGATAGCTAACAATAACCTTAATGGCCAGGAGAAAGTTCGTAGTGGCGGGGTTTATCGCCGCCTTAGGGGTCGGGGACGAGCCCCGACCCTACCTCACGCACTTTCATTCAGGATGATAAGAGAATATTCAGTTCTGCTATTGACAAGGCGCTGAACAATAGCTAACAATAACCTTAATGGTTAGGAGAAAGTTCCTGGTGCAGTGTTCAGGGCTGGTTGTCCTGTTGTTATTTTCTGGCTTGCTTGCTTTTGCCGGAACTGAGTTGGCCTTGGCCAGCCCTGATGAGATGGAGTGGTCTGTCGTAGAGAGCCCGAGCAAAGAGGGCAACGTTGTAGTTAATCCCAGCGAAATAAATGCTTTTGTCATTGGCTCTGAAGGCGAGGCCTTCTATGCGTTGGATATTCCCGATGGAATCATCTATAAATCAATTGATGAGGGGATTACCTGGGAGGATGATTTAACCGAAGCGCTTGAAGGTGAAGGTGCTAATTTGCCTGCCTGGGATATAACTATAGCGCCAGGTGACCCAGAACTAATAGCTGTGGTTACCGACGGCAGGCAAGAGGTTTACGTTTCTGAGGATGGCGGGGATAGCTGGATAGATACTCATCTTTCGAGCGCCGCGGACTGGAGTGCAAGCCTGCTTATTTCTGACATTGCTATTTCTCCAGAATATGGTGGCGATAGAGACTTTGCCATCGGCACGCGGAATCCAGATAGCTTTAGCGGTGGTGATGTCTGGGTGATAGAATCGGGGTTTCTCGCTACCTGGGAAGCGCAAGGGCTGGGTATGGATGTGACCTCAGTTCGTTTCTCGCCTGATTATGACAGCGACAAAACGATACTGGTTATCGCCAGCGATGCTGAGAAAACCTATCTCTGCACTGGTATCAGAAATAGCGACGAGAATAGCACAGATTGGGAAGAAACCGATCCACCTAAAGTGGAGATCAGCGAATCCAGTGGAGATTCACCGGGAGAAAGCGAAATCATCTTTTCTGATTTAGCCTTGCCTTCTGATTATTCAGGGGATGAACCTGACAGTCGCGTTGTTTATGCTGCGTATGGCTCAAGCACAACCGCTGATGATGTTTACCGCATCGAGGATACTGATGTCTTCAGGCTGGATGTCAACCGTGGCAGCAAGGTTTCTATAGCTTCCATTGCCTATTACGGCACTTGTAGCGGAGGCACGCTCCTGGTTGGGGAGGTGCTGGCTGAAACAAACTCAGCTAACGCCTTAATTCACATCTGTTTCAATCCTGAAGATGCTCGCCCCGATTGGGAAGAGCCGAGCGAGCCACCTACCGGTGGCGCTGTTTCCGGTCGTGCCAATGCTCAAGTGGTCTGGAGCAATGATGGTGAGATGGCTTATTGTGGGACAAGCACTAATCATGTAACAGATGCTAGTGAGTGGAAAGATATGGACGTATCCAGCAGCCACCCCTGGTTCGGCGCTAGCTTTGATGAAAGCGCTTTTTCCCGAAGCGAAGATGATGGTGATACCTGGAACCAGCTATCTCTCATAGATACTAATATGGAGCATCTTTGCGATTATGCCCTGTCTGCTGATTACACAACCCTTTATCTAGCTTCAGCAAGCAGTGGGTTTGACAGTATATGGCGAAGCGAGAGTGAAACGTTAGAAGCACTGGGGGAAACCTGGCAAAGAGTATTATGCTTTGATGGCAAAACCAATGACATAGTTTTAAGACCTACCCCCGAGGGTAGTTCAGAGGAGGCTATTTTCTTTGCTGCCCTGGACAGCGATTATGCCTGCTGTTCGCTGAATGGTGGAGAGACGTGGAAGCAGGTCTGGGGATGTCCTCACATCACTGATTTAGCTGTGGTAAGTGGTCAAGTGCTCTATGTTCTGGATGATAATCTACTCAATAAAGGTGTCTGGGAGGAAGAAGAGTACGCAGACACGTGGGAATGGGACACGGATATGGATATGGATACCGGGCTTCTCTCCGGCCATACCATGGCTATAAATGGTGAAGAATTTGTCTTTGTTGGAGATGGGGGCGATGAGGGCAAGGTTGCTTATTCCGTTGATGGTGGAGTTACTTTTGAGCAGACACTAGCGGTGCCTGAATCGAAGCCGGGAGAAATATGGGTGATACCCGATGAAGATTTCGATAGCAACCGATTTATCTATGCCGCCAGCAGCGAAGGCAAAATTTACAGATGGACCATCGAAGGCAGCACATCGTGGCAGAAGTTGAATCCCCCCGATTCGGGATTTCATGGCCTGGCTCAAAGAGGAGGCGCTCTCTACGGAATTTATGGGCCAGGTGTTGCTCGCACGCTCATCCCGCACCTGGAAACTGTTAGTGAGAGTGATTGGGATAGACTTACTTTTGGACTAGCCAATGGAGTTATCTTCAGAGATGGCACGTTAAGGGCAGTGAGTAATGAAGCTATAGATTTATGGGCCATCGATGGCCGAAGCTATGATTTTTCGCAGGACGAGGGATGCCTGTGGGTCTATTCTGATAGCTTCGCTCTGCAATCGCCCTGGCCAACTTCACCGGCCATAGGGGAATTGCTACACTGTGACCCCTGTGATTGTCAGGCTAGAATATTTTCCTTTCACTGGCGGCAGTTGTCTTTGACTGAGAAATATGACTTATGGATAGCCCTGGATGAAGAGTTTAAATATGTGGTGGCCAAAGTGGAGAATGTAGGTCCCTCTAACCTTAGCAACCCCGCCTGGTGTTCACACGAAATTCTATTCCGTTTTGTTTGTGGTGAGGCTTACTACTGGAAAGTGAGAGGCTGTGGCACTACTGAGGGCGAGAGCATTCATAGTCGCTGGTCGCCACCAATGCATTTTACTGTGAAAACCTGCTCATCGATAGAGGGGATGCACATTGCACCTGTATTGAAAGCACCACAAAGTGGCAGCAGGGATGTATCCAGGTCGCCGGGCTTTTCCTGGATAGGCTTCCCCCATACTACAAAGTATGAATTTATTTTAGCCAAAGATGTTGATTTGGCTCAGGTGGTAGTCAAAGAGGAAGTGCCTGTATCGGCTTATATATACAGTGGCAAGCTTGACTGGGAGACAACCTATTTCTGGCAGGTGAAAGCTGTTGAGCCTGTTCCTAGTGAGCCCAGTCCTGTAAGCACCTTTACCGTGGTGTCAGAGCCAACCACACTGGCTACGACAGTCGTCACGCCGCCAACACCATTCTGGATATGGCTTATCATTGGCATACTGGCATTATTGGATATTGTCATCATCGTGTTTTGCCTCGTCAGCCGGTAGAGGAAAAAGGGCAGCAAAATAAACAAATTTTGTCATGTTATGCGTGCGTGCGTGTGTTGACAACCTGTGCCACCCTTGTGGTAGAATGGTGATGTGACTATAGTAACGGATAGTGGATTGGGTACAATGAATCGTAGACGGTCTAATGTTGAGATAATAGCTGACATGCTCAAGGTAGGGGAAAATGGCGCTGGCAAGACGGAGATTATGTACAGTGCTAACATGAGCTATACCCAGATACAGAAATATCTGGGTTTTCTGTTGAGCCATGGGTTTATTAGTAAAATAGAGGTGGGTAACCCCGTAGTTACCTATCATGTGACAGAGAAGGGGCTGGGGCTACTTAAGAACATAGATAGTGTAATGGAAGTGCTTGAGTTCAGGGATGGTAACGGAGCCTAGAACTGAGCAATGTGTGGGGTTTTACCAGGGGTGAGGGGGAAACGGGCGTAGGGATTATCTCCTAGTTAACATAACAAATGTGAGAAGCATTGCAATATGAAAGGAGCGGCATATGTCTGAAAAAAGAATGTTAATAGTGGAGGCAGAAGTGGTGAACAGGGTAGATGACAACCGTGGTGACATGGGTCGTTCCGATTTCATTAACTTCCTTATGGATAACCAATTGAGGGAAGAAAGCAAGAGGCGTGATGGGGTAAGCAGGGAAGACTTCGAACAGTTTGAGGAAGGGACGAAGGAGTTACTGCGTAAGTTCCTGGAATTTTTTATCAGTTATGGGCTTGAGCTGGGCAAGCAGCCCAGGGATGACGAGTTTGAACAGTTAAGCGAAAAGCTGCAGGCGCTGGGCGCCTCCCAAAAAGGCAAAACTTCTTAGCAAGGTCACTAGTTACTCATATTTTCTTTTCAGTTAGACTTTTCACATCACAGCTTCAAATAGAACTATCTTCTAGAACATAATCACTTCCCAAATCCGACTAAGGTCTGTCATAGTTTTGTAGTTAATAAATTTTCCTTGATATTCTGAGGAGGCGAGGTGAAGTGAGAGTTGTTGAGTGCGGTTCCGAATAAGAGGAAAAGAACAGGAGGTGTAGCTATGACAAGGGCGATTGATTTATTGCGGCAGGGTAGGAGGGAGGAGCTGTGGCAGATGTGCTGTGGTTTCATTGACTTAAGTTTGGAGCAGTTCATGGTTATCCAGAAGCGGTTGCTTTTGGAGCAGATTGGGTTGCTAAAAGGCTGTGAACTAGGTCGGAAGGTGATGCGCGGTGCCATGCCGGAGACAATGGAGGAATTTCGGGAGCAGGTGCCATTAACTACCTATGGTGATTATCTTCCGGAGTTGAGGCAGAAGAGGGAGGATGTCTTGCCGGCCAAGGTTGCCAGATGGGTACGTACTTCAGGCAAGGGTGGTGAGTACGATGTGAAATGGGTGCCCATGTCGGAGGATTTCGCTCGTGAATCTGAAAGGTTTGGAGGGGCTATTGTTCTCCTTTCTACTTGTGACGGTCGCGGTGATACCTCTAAGGTTAAGGAGCACTTCAAATTGCTATTGAGCATGGGGCCACCGGAGTACATATCGGGTGCTCTCGTCGACTTGACACAACAAGCGATTGGCTGTGATTTCTTGCCTTCTCATGGGGAGGGAATGGCGTTTCAGGAAAGAATGAAAGCCGGTTTTGCGGAGGGTTTGTATCGAGGGATTGATATGGTGGGTAGTCTTCCTTCTGTCTTGCTGGCTGTAGGAGAGCAGTTCAAACAGCGGTCGGGGAAAAGAGATATTCGTCCTTTATTAGCTCATCCCCAGGCGTTTATCCGGCTGACAAAAGGATTGGTGAAGAGCAAACTGGCTCATCGGCCTATGTTGCCCAAAGACCTGTGGCCGCTCAAAGGCCTTGCAGGCAGCGGCACAGATTGCAGCATTTTCAGGAAAAAGGTAGAGGAATTATGGGGGAGGCCTTTCCTTGAAATGTATTCTGGCACAGAGGGTGGCTTTTATGCCATTCAAACCTGGGATTATGAAGGGATGACCTTTGTGCCCTACCTTAACTTCTTCGAGTTCATTCCTGAAAGTGAGTGGTTCAAATGGCGATTAGACCGTTCCTACCAGCCCAGAACTGTCTTGCTGGACGAAGTAAAAGCAGGCGAGAATTATGAGGTAATCATCACCAATCTTCATGGTGGCATAATGACCAGGTATAGACCTGGTGATATGGTCCGCATAATTTCACTGCGAAATGAGAATTTGAACATTGATACTCCACAAATGGTATTTGAGAGGCGAGCTGATGACCTTATTGATATTCCTGGCTTTGGCCGTTTGACAGAGAAGGTAATCTGGCAGGCAATTGAGAATACAGGCATTCGTTATGTGAATTGGGTAGCTCGTAAAGAGATGATGAGGGACAAACCAGCATTGCGTCTCTATGTTGAGCTTAAGGATGACTACATTGTTAGTGAGAAAACCGCGGCAGCGGCCGTGTATGACGAGTTTATAAAATTAGACAGGATATATCACTACAATATGTACACCGCTTGGGGTGACCCGGAGAATGTACTTGGTCTAAAACCTGTGCAGGTCACCTTCATTCCCCAAGGTGCCTTTTCCAGTTATATGGCCCAGCGACAAGCTGAGGGGGCTGACCTGGGTCATTTGAAGCCGCCGCATATTAATCCATCTGATGAGGTGCTCGCCTTACTGGGAACTGTTAAGAAGGTTAAGGTAGAAGCTGTATCCGAAGCTGGAGCCGAGCGTATTGTAGTTGGCTGAACTGAGCACAAGAGTTAGATAATTCCAAGGGCGAGGCTCTAGCCTCGCCCTTGAGGAATAAGCTCACTAAGCTAAGCTTATAGTGACAGGAAACAGAGGACTCAGAATAGGAAGAGGGTGTTAAATGTCTGAAAAGAGAATGTTAATAGTGGAGGCAGAAGTGGTGAACAGGGTAGATGATAACCGTGGTGACATGGGTCGGTCCGATTTCATTAACTTCCTTATCGATAACCAATTGAGGGAAGAAAGCAAGAGGCGTGATGGGGTAAGCAGGGAGGAATTCGAACAGTTTCAGGAAGGGACGAAGGAATTGCTGCGTAAGTTCCTGGAGTTTTTTATCAGTTATGGGCTTGAGCTGGGCAAACAGCCCGGGGATGACGAGTTTGAGCGGTTAAGCGAAAAGCTGCAGGCGCTGGGCGCCCCCCAAAGATATTCTGAGGAGGTGAGGTGAAGTGAGAGTAGTTGAGTGCGGTTCAGAATAAGAGGAAAAGAGCAGGAGGCGTAGTTATGACAAGGCCGATTGATTTACTGCGGCAGGGTAGGAAGGAGGAGCTGTGGCAGATGTGCTGTGGTTTCATTGACTTAAGGTTGGAGCAGTTCATGGTTATCCAGAAGCGGTTGCTTTTGGAGCAGATTGGGTTGCTGAAAGGCTGTGAGCTGGGTCGGAAGGTGATGCGTGGTGCCATGCCGGAGACAGTGGAGGAATTTCGGGAGCGGGCGCCATTAACTACCTATGGTGATTATCTTCCGGAGTTGAGGCAGAAGAGGGAGGATGTCTTGCCGGCCAAGGTTGCCAGATGGGTACGTACTTCAGGCAAGACTGGTGAGTATGATGTGAAATGGGTGCCCATGTCAAAGGATTTTGTTTCAGAATACGAGAAGGTGGCTGGTGGCATAGCTATTTTTACCATGTGCGGCGATCGAGGTGATGTTTCCCAAGTTAAGGAGCATCAAAAGACGATATACACAGTAGGGCCTCCGGAGTATGCTTCGGGGCTTCTCTGCAGCTTGATACAGCAGTCGCTTGGTTATGACATGTTGCCCTCTGACGGCGAGGGGATGCCTTTTCAACAGAAAATAAAGGCTGGTTTTGAGGAAGCTCTATACCAAGGGCTTGATGCCTTTGGTGGGTTGCCCTCTGTTCTGGTGTCTGTGGGGGAGCAGTTCAGTCAGCGGTCGGGGAAGGCGAATATTCGCCCTCTCTTATCTCACCCCAGAGCGCTATTTCGAGTGAGCAAGGGACTGGCCAAAAGCAAATTAGCTCATCGTCCCATGTTGCCTAAAGATTTGTGGTCGATTAAGGGGATTGGTGGTGGTGGTACAGATAGCGCCGTTTTTAAGACAAGGGTGAAGGAAATGTGGGGGAGGTACCCCCTGGAGTTATATGTTGGCACAGAGGGTGGCATTTACGCCACCCAGACGTGGGATTATGAGGGTATGACTTTTATTCCCAACCTCAATTTCTTTGAGTTCATTTCGGAGAGGGAGTGGTTCAAATGGCAATTAGACCATTCCTACCAACCCAAGACTATCTTGCTGGACGAAATAAAAGCAGGAGAGAATTATGAGATAGTTATCACCAATCTTCACGGCGGCATTATGACCAGATTCAGGCTTGGTGATATGGTCAAGATAACCTCGCTGTGGAATGAGCGCTTGCGTATTGATATACCACAGATGCTATTTTATAGCAGAGCTGATGACCTTATTGATATTACTGGTTTTGGGCACCTGACCGAGAAGCTAATCTGGCAGGCAATTGAGAATACAGGCATTCCTTATGTAGAGTGGGCAGCGCGCAAGGAAGTAAGTGGCGATAAGCCAGTGCTGCGTCTCTACTTGGAGCTTAAGGATGACTATATTGCCAGCGAAAAAAGTACAGCAGCAGCGGTGTATGAGGAGCTTCTAAAATTAGACAGTATATATCACTATAATATTTACAGTGCTTATGGAGATCCAGAGGCAGTGCTTGGCTTGAAGCCAGTGGAGGTTAGCTTACTTCCTCAAGGCGCTTTTGCCAGCTATGTTTCTCAGAGGCAAGCTGAGGGGGCTGACCTGGGCCATTTGAAGCCGCCGCACATTAACCCATCTGATGAAGTGCTTGCCTTACTGGGAGCTGCCAGGAGAGTCGAAGTGGAAATTGTGCCGGCAACTGAAGCTGAGCGAACTGCAGTTCCTTGAAAACCAGTAGCATTAGAGCGTAAGCAAAACGAGTTATATTCTCACCGAAGACAGATAACTACACTCGTTCGTTTCTGGGCTTTCCTTAGCCCCTCTTGACAGGTTTCGCATTTATGCCGATAATTGACTCATATTATGAATGTTCACGCGTTTGTGCCCTTAGTTGCCTGTATTGCCTACATCACGCTCTCTGTCATTCTGCTTGGAAGCCGGCCCTGGGATAGAAAGCAGAAGCTTTTCTTTCTGTACCTGATTTCCGCATTCCTCTGGAGCTTAAGTGATATTTTCTTCCGCAGCGATTTCTTAATGGAGGATAAGCTTCTTCTAGTCAAAACCGTTAATTGCGTGGGTATATGGTCGGGAGTGCAGTTCCACTATTTCTTGCAGGCCTATTATAAACCGCAAGCACTTAAGATACCATTCGCTTATACCTTGCCAGGAGCCACTGTTGTATTAGCAGCGCTAGGCTATATTCCAAAGACCATTGATATTACCCCCGGTGGCATCTACGTCAACTATGGCATCTGGCTCAGTCTTATAGGTTTCCTTATCATGGCTTTGATTTGCAGGGATGTATACTATTTAGTACGCCGGCGCAGGATTTTGGCTGACCCAATACTACGTAACCAGGTAGTTTATCTATTTCTGGGTATCGATATAATGATCGTCAGCACTGTCATCTCGTTTGCTCCCTTTGGGGGAGGATTTCCCTTTAGCCATGTTGGCAATCTAGCCAATGCCGGTCTCTTAACCTATGCTGTTGTGGCCGGTCACCTGCTGGATTTCAGGGTGTTTTTTCGGCGTGGCTTGACTTCCACTATATATGGCGTTCTCTTCGTATCTATTTGTCTATCATGGTGGCTTCTGTTCCAAAGGCTTTTCCATTTGGGACCAGGCTTTGTTCCTGTCCTTGTAGCTTTGCTGTCTACAATGGCTATATTTATCGTTTTTGGAGTTCGAACACGTAGCATACTTGCTGAAAAAATGGAGGAAGCCTTTCAAGGTGAAAGGATTAAACCCCGGCGTAAGTTAGCTGACTTTATCGACAGAATATATGATGTCCCTACTCTGGAACATTTTGGCAGCCAACTTGTGTCCTTGCTTTCTCAGTCTATTGATTGTAGCAGAGCCTGTTTGTTTTTACCCCAGGCGGAAGGCGGAGATCTTGCTGCCAGATTTAATTATCCACCTGTAAGACATGATCCTATGGCGGAGATGAGATTGAGGCATGATAGCCCCATTGTGACCTGGATGGAGCGAGAGCGTCAAAGGCTATTCAGGAGGGGAATCGATGTCATGCCTGAATTTCAAGGTTTGTGGCAGGAGGAAAAAAAGGACATCCAATTGTCAGAAGTGGAAATGCTCATTCCGTTGATGCATAGTGATAGGCTTATTGCTATTTTGGCAATAGGTAGTAAACGAGGCAACAAACTTTATACCGTTGAGGACCTCGATTTAACAGAGTTCGTTGCCAAACGGGTGGCGGTGAGTATGGAAAAGGAATATCTCCGTGAGCAGGTGGAGGAGAAGAGCAAAGAATTAGCTATTATCAACCGCTTAAGTGCGATTATAACCTCCAGTGTGAACGTTACTGAGATATTTGAGCATTTTGCCAGAGAGTTAAAGGAGGTAGTTGACGCTGATTATGCCGCGATTGCTTTAATTGAAGGAGAACAGCTTCGTGTTCTGGCTGTATCCAGCCAGGCGAGGTCGGCACGTCAATCGGGAGAAAGGTTAGAGCTTAAAGAGACAGTTACTGAATGGGTGGTTGAGCATAAGAAAAGCTTGTATCAAGCCGACCTGGAAAAGCATAGCGAATTTGGAACTGCCAAGCATTATGTTAAGGAGGGAATTCGCTCTATACTTCATCTGCCATTAGTTGTGAGGGATGAGGTTATGGGCACTTTGATTGTAGCTAGCCGCCGTCCCGATGCCTATACTCCCGAGCAGGCACTGCTTCTGGAGCGTCTAGCTTTACAGATTGCCATGCCTATTGAGAACTCCCGGCTTTATGTTGGTGTTGAGCAGAGGGCTCGCGTTGATGAGATCACCGGGCTATTCAACCGTCGCCATCTTGAGGAGCGGTTTAGAGAGGAGATTGAGCGACATGCTCGTCATAATAACCTGCTCTCCTTCTTAATGCTTGACCTTGACTCTTTTAAAACCTACAACGACATGTATGGACATCCCTCCGGTGACCAGGTTCTGAACAAAATAGGCAAAATCATAAAGAGCTCTATCAGGGGCACTGACCAGGCTTTTCGCTACGGTGGTGACGAATTTGCTGTAATTTTGCCCGAGACGACTGTAGATGATGCTTATATGGTAGCTGAACGAACTCGGAAGTGCATTGCTGCTACAATGGAGGCCCAGGGAATTGCGGTGACTTGTAGTGGGGGCCTGTCCAGTTATCCAGCCGACGGAATGATGTACGGTGAGCTTGTTACCATGGCTGATACCGCGCTTTATTATGCCAAGAGCACCGGGGGTAACCGAATTTACCCTTCCTCTAAAATCTTGTCTGAGTCAGCAACCAAGGTGGGGATTGATGCCAGAAGAACTGGTTTAAGCACCGTTTACGCCTTAGCCGCGGCGGTCGATGCTAAGGACCACTATACCTATGGCCATTCCAGGAAAGTTAACACTTACGCTGTAGCTCTGGCTGAGGCCATTGGCCTATCACCTGAAGAGGTGTCCAGGATAAGCGCTGGTGCTTTACTCCACGATATTGGCAAGATTGGTATTCCGGATAAGGTACTCACCAAGAAAGGGAAACTTGACGAAACAGACTGGATAGCAATTAAGTCCCATCCTATACTGGGCGCGAATATTGTCAGGAATGTGCCCGGTTTAATTCCCTGTGTGAATAGCGTCTTATATCATCATGAGTGGTGGGACGGTACTGGGTATCCTGAGGGATTGGAAGGCGATAAAATCCCCCTGGATGCTCGTATTCTGGCTATAGCTGATGCCTTTGCTGCTATGGGTTCTGCCCGTCCTTACCGTGGTGCCTTAGGCGATAATGCAATGATAAAACGACTCAGACAGGATGCTGGTAAGCAGTTTGACCCCGAGTTGGTGGAAACTTTCCTCGGCATCATCAAAGCTGGTCTTCCCCAGAAGATAGAAGTCGGCCAGGAGCCGTCTGGCAAGCAAGAGACGTAATTCGGATAACACGAATTATCCTGAAAGCACCAGGTTCTGAACAATACCAGGATATAAAGCACAGAGAGCAAAATAGTTCCGGGATTCGCATTTTTATGATTTGAATTTCTTTAGTATCTTTGTTGGCGTAAGTATTTAATGCGTTCGCACACTACCGGGCTATTTCTTTACCAGGACGCAAATATTACGAGAGAAACTCTTTATGGGGAAGTGATAGGATTTCTCTGGTGTTGCACTAAGGATCTTGAAGCCAACTTTGGCAAGTAGCCTTTTGAGCTCGCCACAGGAGAAGAGGTGGTAATAACGATAGACTGTTTTACCTCTCAGCCTCCAGGGAATTTGCTGCTCCGGGGATTTTAAGCGGAACCCTGGTTGTCCTCGATTCCATACGGTTAAGAAAGCCTCGCCTCCTGGTTTCAGCACCCGCTTTAGTTCCCTGAATGCCCTTTCTCTCTCGTTTTGACCCTTAATATGGTGGTAAACGGCCACTGCAATTGTCCAGTCAAAGGTGGCGTTGGGAAAGGGCAGGGAAAGCGCATCAGCGACTGCCAAGTTGACATAAAACTTGAATTTGCTGGAATATCTCTGAGCCTGCCTGAGCATCTGCGGGGAAAAATCTATTCCCCAGAGTTCAAATCCTTGTTGGAAGGGTAAAAAATCAGCACCATGGCCACAGCCAACATTGAGCAACCTTCCACCCTGCCATCTTTGAGCTAGCTCCTCTAGCTCTTGCTGTAACAAAGGCCAATGTCTTACCTGGTACCAGCTTTCAGCTATCTGGTCGAAGACCTCTCTATTTGTGGTCATAGAATATGCTTTGTTAAACTGTAGTGTAGCATGAAGAAGGCAACTCGGACTATTTCGGGAGTAACGCCGGTGGCGGTTATGGCAAAGCCATTTCCTTGCCCCGGCAAGTGTGTCTATTGCCCTGAATCATTTGGAGCGCCAAAAAGCTATACTATAGAATCTCCGGCAGTTCTTCGTGCTGTAAAGTGCAACTTTGAGCCTGGAAGGCAAGTGGAGTTCAGGCTCAAGACATTGGCCGATATGGGGCATGCTGAGGACAAAGTGGAACTCATTATTATGGGAGGCACTTTCCTCGCTTACCCCCAGGGGTATCAGTATCAATTTGTCAAAGCTTGTTATGACGCCCTCAATGGCTTTATAGCTGCTGACTTAGAGGAAGCCAAGAAGTTGAATGAGACTGCTGAGCATCGCTGTGTGGGATTGTGCATTGAGACCAGGCCTGATTGGTGTGGAGAGGAGGAGATAAGCAGAATGCTTGAATTTGGCATTACCAGAGTGGAGATTGGAGTGCAGACGCTGGATGATGACATTCATCGCCTGACACGGAGAGGTCATGGAGTAGCTGAGGTTATCTCTGCTACCCGGTTACTAAGAGATTATGGCTTTAAAGTTTACTATCACTGGATGCCTGGCTTGCCTGGCTCAACGCCTGAGCATGACCTGGAGCTATCGCAAAGCTTGTTTGACGATGAACGTTTCCGCCCCGATGGGCTTAAACTTTACCCTACCCTGGTGGTTGCCGGAAGTGAGCTGGAAAACTGGTATCGGGATAGACGCTACCGTCCTTATGAGGATGCAGAGATGATAGATCTGCTTGTGGATATCAAAACTTTGATTCCCAAGTATGTGAGAGTGCCCAGGCTGATGCGGGATATTCCAGGCAAATTCATCATTGCTGGTTGTAAGGACCTGGCGCTGAGGGGAAGCATCAGGAAGCGAATGAACGAGCTGGGCATCCACTGCAAATGTATTCGCTGTCGCGAGTATGGGCATAGGTTGAGGGATGGCTGGCCAATTGGCGAGCCATGGCTAACCAGGGTGGACTACGAAACTTACGGCGGGAGGGAAATTTTTCTTTCCTACGAGGATGAAAATGAGACTTTGTTTGGTTTATTGAGGATGAGAGCTAATGGTAAGCTCTCACCTGAACCCCGTAACTTCAACGGAGAGGGAAGGGTGATGGTCAGAGAGCTACATATTTTTGGCCCCGAGGTTCCTTTAGGAGAAAAACGAGAGCAAGCTGCTCAGCACCGCGGCCTGGGGGCAAACTTGCTTCGAGAGGCGGAGAGAATTGCTAGAGAGGAATTTCATGTTGGGGAAATAGGTGTTTTAAGCGGCGTTGGTGCCAGAGAATATTACCGCTCACTTGGCTATCATCTGGAGGGTGTTTACATGGTCAAGAGACTTTAGATTCAACTGGCAGGTTGATGAGTAAGAACGAAGAATGCCCTCTCCACTTCGTTAAGGACTGTAGTTTGTCAGGATTAAACTCCGCCAGGAATCCAGGGCCTTCGCTAGCGCTCATGGTGGCAATTTAGACGCTTTTCCTTATAACCCTCTTCTTCCCCTGCAACTTAGCTTTTTGTTCACTATTTTTCTTTATCGCCCTGCCATGTTTAAAGCGGTTTAAGTTCAAGAAACCCTTCGTCATAATTCCTCTACTAAATGAAGCTGTTTTTTAGCTTGAGTATCAGCTTATCTATGCTATCTGAACTTGTTGAATTAGCGCGCTTTATCGCCTTATCTATTTTTTTGTGTTTGTAGCTATCAGTCAGGTCAGAAAGCTTCTCATAATAGCCAGTCCTCCTCCCCAACCTGAAATTGAGCCTTTCCTCAGCTGGCAATAATAGATACTTATTTATGATATCCAGGCATTTTCCCTTATCCTCGGGCATCTTACCCTCTATCTCGGGTAGTAAGTTAAGTATATGGTCGCTCTTAAGGTAACTGGTAACTTGCAAATTCTCGATAAAGGCACCTATCTCCATCACCACCTCATACTCTGTTTGTAGCTCGAAGTCGACATCTTCTAACTTAGACCATAAAGGCATATCTGGGTGGACATGCAGGCTACGCAGCCTGATGTAATCGGCGTTAATTTCGTTTAATACTCTAGCTGTTTCCCTGGCATGTTCTTGAGACATTTTCCTGCCTCCTAGGCCTGGCATGACATATTCACATAAAGATATGCCTGCTTCCTTCACTTTTCTCCCCCCTACAATATGCTGCTCCGCAGTGGCTCCCTTTTGCATATAAGCCAGCAGAGGGTTATAGCCGGTCTCGAGTCCAGTGTGAATTCTATCAAGTCCAGCGTCTTTGAGCTCCTTTAACTCTGATAATGATTTCTTAGATGAGGTGCGGGAGCGGGCATATGTAGTTACCCTGTTTAAGCTAGGAAAAGCATTTCTCAGGGAGGTAATCACTTGAGTTAGCTCGGGGGTTCTCATAACGAGAGTATTGGAATCTTGAAGGAATACTGACTCGCCTCCGGCACAAAGCCACAGAGCGACATTGTGTATGCATTGTCCGTATTGGGGCTGGTTACAAAACATGGCTGCTGCTTCTTTGACTTTGTTGCCATAGCTCATCCTCCAGGCGATTTCTTTGATGCCCTCGCTGAGAGCCTTAGCTGCCTCTATGTCTTCTAAGATCTCCTTAACAGGTCTGAGCTCAAATTTACTCCCTTTATACAGGTGGCAGAATAGGCATTTATTCCAGGGGCAATTCCTGGTAGCTCTTATCAGCAGGGAATAAGCTTCGCTGGGGGGCCTTATAGGCCCCAGTTCAAAAGTATTATGAGCTAGTTTCTTCACATCCAAATAATACTCAAGTTGCATCGAGGCTATTTTACTTTTGCTAATCATAAGTTAGCAAATAGATTTCTAGCTTCCAGTTATGCTAACATTAGCAATTTGAATGAGCCAGATTAATCAGGGCCCTGTGGAAAGTGAAAGCCTGCGAGGGTGTATTAAAGTAATTTCTTTTGATGCTGAGGGAACGCTGGTGACGCCGGACTTTACCCATACTGTTTGGCATGAAGCTATCCCAGCTTTTTACGCTCAAAAGAATGGCATCGAACTTGCCCAGGCTAAAAGAGTTGTTGCCCTGGAGTATGACAAAATCGGAGACCAGAAAATAGAGTGGTATGATATAAACTACTGGTTCAGGTATTTGCACTTGGGTACTCCTGAGTCGGTGATAAAAAGCTGCCAGGATAAGCTGTGTTATTATCCTGAAGTGGTTGAAATACTTTCTTTGTTAGGTAGTCAATATGAATTGATAGTTGCCTCAGGTACACCGCTTGAACTGTTGCATCATCTATTGCAGGATATAGAGCCTTATTTTGCTCGTATTTTTTCCTCCAGTTCGCATTATAGGCAATTAAAAACACCTGATTTCTATATCCAGGTGTGTCGGGAAATGAATGTCAAGCCTAACGAAGTTGTCCATGTAGGTGACAACTGGCAATTTGATTTTCTTAACCCGAAGCAGATTGGCATAAATGCGTTTTATCTTGATAGAACCGGGAACAGTCACCAGGAATCGCTTGCGGACTTAGCCCAACTAAAACCTCGTTTACCAGCTTAGTTATGGAAGTCAACTGGGCACAGGTATTATTTAACTCGGCGATTACGGGAAGTTTCTATCTTCTAGGAGCCGTAGGCCTTACCTTAACCTATGGGCTGTCTAATTTTCCCAACTTTGCCCATGCGGAACTTATCACCTTAGGTGCTTTTATTGGCTACCTGCTAACTGAGCAACTGGGATTAAGCTTACCAATAGCCTTTGTTGTGTCTTTCTTATGCACCGGCCTTGTGGGTTTTCTATGTTACCGCGGCATCTTCCAGCCTCTAGCCAAGCGAGGAGCCACTATAATTCATCTTATGGTAACTTCCATTGCCTTAGGCTTTATCCTCAGACACTCTATTGGTGCTATTTGGAGCTGGGAGCCTGTATATTTTACTGCTACCTGGTCTGCCTTTGATGTGGGCAGATTGAGAGTTACTGCCCTGTGGATATGGCTTATAGTTACTGCTTTATCCCTGGCACTCATCATGCATTTTCTTCTGGTGAGAACCAAGATAGGCAAAGCTATCAGGGCGACTTCCAGTAACCCTGAGCTTGCCTTAGCTTCCGGTATCAACACTGATAGAGTGATATGGATAACCTGGTTCATTGGCGCTGGGCTGGCTGCAATTGCGGGCATATTTCGTGGTGCAGATACCCAGATTTGGCCTATGACAGGGTGGGATGTAATATTGCCTATGTTTGCTGTGGCCATACTTGGCGGCATCGGCAACTTTTATGGTGCTATTGCCGCAGCCTTTATCATCGGTTTAGCTGAAAATGTGGGGGTGGTGGGTTTGACGATGCTGGGGCTTTCCACGACATATCGTATAGGTATCGCTTTCTTGATATTGATAATAACTTTAATTGTGAGGCCGCAAGGGTTGGCTATGCTGTTTAGGAGGGCTTAGTTTGGATCCGTTACTCTATATCTTTGATCTGATTGTGTATATTGGTATCTTTGGCATAGTAGCCTTGAGCCTCAACCTGGAGTTTGGCTTTACTGGGCTTGCCAATTTCGGCAAAGTAGCTTTCTTCCTCGCCGGTGCTTATACCTATGCTCTTCTTTCTCAAATTGGTATCCCCTTTTACCTTTGCCTTATAGCTGGTGCCTTAGTCTCGGCTGTTTTTGGCTTGCTTGTTTCTCTGCCTGCTTTGAGGTTAAGGGCGGACTACCTGGCCATAGTGGTTTTGACCTTCGGTGAAATCTTAAGGTTGATTGTTAAGAGTGAGGATTGGATTGCTGGGGGCGATTGGGGAATCAGTGTTTCCCGCGCTATCTCATTGGTGGGCGCTTCTCCTCGTGTGAACGCTTTAGTGAATATAGGCTTAGTTTATCTCTGCCTACTTGTTTGTTTTCTTCTGGTTCAGCTATTGACTAATTCTCCTTATGGCAGAGTGATACGAGCCATAAGGGAAGATGAGATAGCTGCTGAAGCGTTAGGAAAGAACAGGGCTAAATACAAAGCTCAAATATTTATGCTAGGCTCTGCCATGGCCGGAGTGGCTGGCGGGCTTTATGCTCAGTATCTTCAGTGTATCCTTCCTGGTATGTTTATGCCGATGGTTACCTTTACCGTATGGATAATGGTTCTTCTGGGTGGGCCAGCTAACAATAAGGGAGTATTGGTAGGCGCTATGCTGATAGAGGTTTTTGATCGGGGGGCAAATATAGCTAAGGATTATTTGATTTTGCCTGTTGATCCCAGTAACTTGCAATATATACTATTTGGTGCTCTAATTATTCTAGTTCTATTCTATAGGCCACAGGGTTTGCTAAAAGAGAGCTCTGTTAAGACAAAGGCATTGGAGCTGGCCCGCTATGAGAGAAGCGCTGCTAAGAGTAAGGGAAGTTAATAAGCGCTTTGGTGTGCGTATCTTCGTCTTTATGTGGTCACTGAGCGAAGGGGCCGTGTAAAAGGAGTAATTGCTAGCGGTATAGTTTCCAGAATTTCGTTGGTATGTATCCCCCCACAGACAAAAGTTACAGGGCGGTTTATTGTGGAAGAAACACTACTGAAAATAAGAGAGGTTAGAAAGCACTTTGGCGGTGTTTATGCCGTCGACGGTGTAAATATGGATGTTAAAGAGGGTGGCATCTGTGGTTTGGTGGGACCTAATGGCAGTGGCAAGACAACCTTGTTTAACACTATCCTTGGTCTTCACAAGCCTGACCAGGGGGCTATTTATTTCAACGGCAATTGCATTAATAATTTAGCTCCTCACCAAATTTATAAGTTGGGGTTGGTCAACGTCTTCCAGTTACCGCGGGTATTTCTTCAAATGGGTGTACTGGATAACATGCTGGTGGCGGCACGAGGTCACCAGGGTGACAGGTTATTAAATAGTCTTTTCTGGCGAAAAGGGTGGCAGGAACAGGAAAGGGGGATGATAGAGGAAGCTCTGGACCTCCTTGAGCTTGTGGAATTGGGCAAATTGGCTTTTTCGCCCGCTGGTGAGCTTTCTGGAGGGCAGAGGAAGCTTCTGGAATTGGCCAGGGGACTCATGGCTGAGCCCACTCTTTTGCTCCTCGACGAACCGGCAGCGGGAATAAACCCTGTGTTAGGCAAGAGCATATTTCAGAGATTGCAAGATTTCTCGCGTAATGGCACAACATTTTTCATTGTAGAGCACAGGCTGGAGATATTGTTTGAGTTCGCTTCCTGGGTTTATGTTATGGATAAAGGGAGGACAGTGACCCAGGGGGAACCGCAGCAAGTAATGAATGACCCCGCTTTTTATCAAGCGTATCTGGGTGAAGGGTAAATGAAACCTATCTTCTCGGCTGAAAATATCAGTGCTGGTTATGGTGATGTTGTTATTGTTCATGATGTTTCCGTGAGGGTTGCCGAGGGTGAGATTGTGGCTATCGTGGGGCCCAATGGCAGTGGCAAATCAACTTTGCTCAAAAGCCTTCTCGGCTTTGTCAGGCTGTTTCAGGGCGATGTTTTTTACCAAGGCGAGGACATCACTGGAATAGCCCCGGATCGGGCGGTGAGCTCCGGTATAGGCTATGTTCCTCAGATCAATAATATCTTTCCTAATCTTACCATAAGCGAAAATTTAGATATGGGGGCTTATCATAGAAAGAGTAAAGCTTCTATCAAAGCTGGGATGACCGAGATATATGAGATGTTTCCTGAGCTTGAGGTAAGGAAAAGTGCTTTGGCAGGGAATTTGAGTGGTGGGGAAAGGCAAATGTTAGCTATAGGAAGAGCTATGATGGCGGAACCAAAAGTCTTGTTGCTTGATGAGCCATTGGCTTCTTTATCTCCAAAGCCAGCTTCAGTTATCCTGTCCAAACTGGGGCTGATAAAGGAAAATCACGTAGCTATAATGATAGTGGAGCAAAACGTCAAGAAGGCTTTGAGCGTTTCTAGCCGCGGCTATGTTCTGGTTAACGGCACTTGTGTTATGGAGGGAGATGCTGATTCCCTATTTGCTGAGGAATCTTCTCAACAGCGATTTTTAGGTTTGGAGACTAAGAGTATTGACAGCTAGCGTGCATTTTATGCATAATCAACATTGAATTTCTAGAAGGAGGTGAGATATGGTTAAGAAACTGTTACTGGTGGTAGCTGTTTTGAGTCTTCTAATTCCAGCGGTAGCCTGCGCACCGGCGGAAACTGGGACAATCAAAATAGGCTGCCTGTTGGATACCACTGGCGGGCTAGGTGCCATGGGTATCAGGATACTAAATGGAGCCAGGCTGGCAGTTGATGAAATCAATGCTGCTGGTGGGGTGTTGGGAAAGCAGGTGGAGCTAGTGGAAGAGGATGGCAAGACAGAGGCGGATGCTGGGTTTGCTAGAATTAAGAAGATGGTGGAGATAGACGGTGTAGAGGTGATCGCTGGCCCCATGATCACAGGCGCTTCTTTGCTGGCGATACCATATGTGAAAGAACAGAAAGTCCCGTTGATAACACCATCGGCCACGGGAATCCCGCTTTCCGAGAAAGATGGGACGGAGTGGTTCTTCCGTACATGTCTTCGGGACGATGCTCAAGGTAACGTGTTAGCTGATATCATCATGGATAAGGGCTATACTAAGCTGGCCACCATAGTTCTGGATAATACTTATGGCAAAGGTTTAGAGGAAGCGATTGTTGGTCGGCTCCAAGCGGAGGGATGGCAGGGAGAGCATGTGGCAGCGGTGCGATATGCCGAGGGTGGAAAGGACTATCGCGCTGAGCTACAGCAAATTAAGGATAGCGGTCCAGATGTGGTTTTTTGCTGTTCTTACTGTGACGATGGCATCATAGTCTTCAAGCAAGCTTTAGATATGGGTTTGGATGAGATTGCCTGGATGGGCTGTGATGGCAACTATGGTTCAGGATTGTTTGCAGAACGGAGCTCTGCTGAACTTATGGAGAAGACATTTGTTGCTGGTACCAGGACTGTAGGCTCAGGCTCAGTGAATGAGCACTTTAAGACGGCATACGAGGAGGAATTCGGAGAAGCTCCTGAGGTCTACTGCGATAGCATGTATGACGCGGTATGGGCAGCCGCTAAGGCAATAGAGGCAGCCGGCGTCTATGATGGTGAAGCCATAAGGGTTGCTTTGACCGGGCTTGAATTCGATGGTGCTACAGGCCGTATCACCTTTAACGAAATAGGCGATCGCACCGCCGGTACCTTTGAGATTTGGCAAGTGGTGAAGGATGCTACGACTGAAACTGGCTATAAAAACGTTGCCATAGAGACAGTTGCCTGGAGTATGTAAACTATAGCAATTTTGGTTCTTGATATAAGATAGAGGAAATAGCGTGCTATCGCAGTTTTACGGTGGTAGCACGCTATCTGGTAAGTCGAGTTTCTATGGCGGAACAAAATATGGGGAAAACTGGCGAACTGGATGGTTTAAGAATTACAGTTCTGGTGGAAGATTCTGTCCTTTACGAAAGCCCATATTTAGCACAACATGGAGTTTCCTTCTTTCTTGAAGGAACAAAGGGCTCGAATACAAGAAGAATACTGGTTGATGTGGGTCAAAATTCACAAGCCCTTCTTAACAATATGAGGCTTATGCATATTTCCCCAGCGACTATTGATGCCATAGTGCTAACTCATTGCCACTACGACCATACACAGGGAGTGGTGAGTATGCTCAAGGAGATGGGTAAAGGTGATATTCCTGTAATCGCTCATTCAGACATATTCCGCCTGAATTTCCTCACGGACCCCTGTATTGAGCATGTGGGCGTCATGCAGACAGATTCGGAGGAGGAAATAAAGAAAACTGGCGCCAGCCTTTTTCTCACTAAAGACCCTGTTATGCTCATGCCCGGGATTACGACGACTGGCGAAGTGAAGAGACAGACTGATTTTGAGGGAGTGGGCATAGGGCTGAAAACTATAGAAAACGGGAAAGTCAAAGATGACTCTATGCTCGACGATATTTCTGTTATAGCCAATGTTAAAGGGAAAGGTCTGGTAATTGTAACAGGTTGCAGCCATGCTGGAATCGTTAATATTGCCAGGCATGCTATAAAATTAACCAGTTGTGAGAAAATAGAGGCTATTATCGGTGGATTACATCTTGTTGGGGCACCTGACGGTCGAATAAAAAGGACGGTTGATGCACTTTCTAAGCTGAATCCGGCCTGGATGTGCGCTGGCCACTGCACGGGGTTCGAGGCGCAGGTTGAGCTTTACCTTGTCTTTGCAGAAAGATTCTCACCTTTACACACTGGCATGCAATTTGAGATTTGATTTAAGATAGCTCAGTCCAGATTTCCCCGTAGAGACTTCACATTCTTGCCCTTATTGTGAAGATGCCAATAGGGTCTTTTGCCCTTAAAGCGGGAGAGAATCGAGGGCGCTTTGGCAGCTAACTTGCCAGCGCTGTAGCCCACAAGCATGGCACTTTCCCTGTCGACAATCCAAAGTCTCCTTTTCTTGCCAGAGATTATGGTATTCTCTCTTAAGGAACTCGGGAGTAACTCCAGCATCAATATGTCCCCAGGGTAATACCTCATCTAAGCCTCGTTCCCGATTGGCGTAGAAGGCAGGCTCAAGTCCACATTCTTCAAAAGCGTTGAGCCATCTCTGATAATCAAAATGTTCGCTCAGAGCATCGAATTTGCAGCCCAACTGCCAGGCGTGGTGGATAACTCTAGCTAAGCGGCGGTCACCCCGGGATAAGGCTGCTTCAATTTGGCTGGCTTTGGGGTCAGACCATGAAAATTGTACTTGTTCTCGGCGCAAACCTTGCTTTAGTATGCCATATTTGGGGAGTAGTTGCTCCTCTGTTTCCTGGGCTAACCACTGGCAGGGAGTATGAGCTTTGGGAATAAGGATAGAGATGCTAATTCGTAGTTTAAATTTTCGCCCTAAGTGCTGTATCTTAGCCACCAGTTCAACGATGCTGTGCATATCGTCAGTAGTTTCGCTGGGCAGCCCCACCATAAAATATAACTTGAGGTTCGCCCCGCCTCTGTCCAGAGCGGCAGCTAGCATTTTCAATATCGTGCCTTCGGAGATACTTTTATTGATGACGCGGCGTAACCTCTCACTTCCAGCCTCAGGAGCGAAGGTCAACGTTATTTTGCGCTGTGAAGCTAATAAATCTATTAGCTTTACTGCGGCTGTATTTAGGCGCAGGCTGGGTAAGGATAAAGTCAAGTTATCTCCACAATACCGGTGTGACAGCTTGGCGACAAGTTCCTCGATGGCAGAATAATCGCCAGTACTAAGTGAGAGCAAAGACACCTCGTTATAACCACAGTATTTTGATAGCTTACCTACGGCGTCTATTATTTCCTCCTGTGGCCTCTCTCTCACCGGTCGGTAAATCATTCCTGCTTGGCAGAAGCGGCAGCCCTGGGTGCAACCTCGCTGAATTTCTATACTGCCGTGGTCATGCACTGCCGCTATGTAAGGGACAACTGGCTTAGTGACTGGTGGCGGCAGTTTAGTTACTATCCGGCGTTGAATCTTCGGTTTAGCTTCAGGTATCTGGGGCATAATGCTGTTTACAGTGCCGTTTTTTCTGTAATCGACTTGGTAAAAACTGGGAACATATATACCATCGAGCTTGACGGCTTGTCGTAGTAGCTCTGCTTTGTTGCCCCTATATGCGCGAAGCACCTCCAGCAGCTCCAGTATTATTTCCTCGCCTTCGCCGATTACAAACAGGTCAATGAAATCAGCCATAGGCTCAGGATTAAAGGCGCAGCTCCCTCCGGCTATTACCAGGGGATGAGAATGTTCTCTCTGAGAGCTAAATAAAGGAATCTGAGCTAAATCGAGGATATTCAGCACGTTGGTATAGGTAAGCTCGTAGCCTAAGGAAAAGCCAATAATATCAAATTCCTTTAGTGGGTGTTTAGATTCTAAGCTAAAAAGTGGGATATTCTGCTTGCGCAAAACCGCCTCCATGTCTATCCATGGAGCATAGACTCTTTCTGCCAGCACATCTGGCTGAGAGTTCAGTATCTCATAGAGAATAGGTAGTGCCATATTAGACATGCCGATTTCATAGGTCTCCGGATAGCACAAGGCAATTCGGATGTGTGTTGGTACCCATTTTTTTGCAACGCTATTCCATTCACCTCCGGTATAGCGAGCGGGCTTGGAAACCTGGTTTAAGATGCTATCAAGATTTTTCATCTTGTTTTTCTTAGTTCAGGCATTATAGCCTGTTGCCCGCTCAATCTTCAAAGGAGGGATTTGATTTGCCCCTTGCTCCATTGACTTAGCCTGTTGCCTGCGGTATGATGGGTTAGTTAACTTTTAGGCATTTCAAAATGGCCACGGGGAAAGAAAAGGCAGTAGAATTAGCCATTGAGCAAATTGAAAGGCAATTTGGCAAAGGTTCGATTATGAAGTTGGGCGAGACTGCCTGTCGATTGTCAGAAAATGCTATTCCGACCGGGTCATTGTCTCTTGATTTAGCTTTAGGGATAGGTGGCATACCTAGAGGGCGAGTTACAGAAATATTTGGCTCTGAAGCCTCAGGTAAAAGTACACTTGCACAGCACATAATTGCTGAGGCTCAGAAGGGTGGTGGCATTGTGGCATACATCGATGCTGAGCATGCTCTTGACCCCTTATATGCCTCCAATTGCGGAGTTGGGGTAGATGATTTGCTCATTTCGCAGCCTGATAATGGGGAGCAAGCTTTAGAGATTACTGAAACTCTGGTGAGAAGTGGTGCTGTAGATGTGATAGTGATTGATAGCGTGGCAGCCCTGGTACCCAGAGCGGAGATAGAAGGTGAGATGGGCGATGTCCACGTTGGTTTGCAGGCTAGATTGATGTCCCAGGCGTTAAGAAAACTGACGGCTGCTATCGGTAGGTCCGGAACAGCCGTAATCTTTATTAATCAGCTACGGGAGAAAGTGGGCATCATTTTTGGTAATCCTGAGGTAACTCCTGGCGGCAGAGCACTCAAATTCTATAGTTCGGTGAGGATAGATTTAAGGCGGGGTGAGCCTATTAAGCAGGGCTCTGAAATAATAGGCACTAGGGTGAGAGCCAGGGTGGTCAAGAATAAGGTAGCTCCTCCTTTCCGCAAGGCTGAGTTCGACATAATGTTCAATCATGGCATAAGCAAAGAAGGGGATCTGATTGACTTAGGGGTGCCAGCAGGCATAGTCAAGAAAGCTGGCTCATTCTTTACTTACAATGAGGCAAAGTTGGGGCAAGGCAGGGAAAATGCCAAAGATTACTTGAGACAACATCCTGAACTTGTTTCCCAACTGGAGCGTGAAATCAGAGCTTCGGCGGCTGCTCCTACACCACCCAGGAGTGAGGGAGGGGAGGCCTCCGTAGAAAATAGCGCCACTCAAGCATAAAAGGGTCGGTTGGTAAACAACAGTACTTTCCAGCAATGCCTCGATGCAGCTTATCGCTATCTTAGCTATCGCCCACGCAGCGAAGTGGAGGTAAAGCAACGACTTCACCAGCGTGGTTTTGATGCTGAAGTAGTAGACAAAACAATCGCCAAACTTAAAGAACAGAGTTTGATTGATGATCTTGCCTTTGCCCGATTTTGGAAGGAGAATCGGTTATCCTTTAGGCCCAGGAGCAAGAGGTTAATCATGAAAGAGCTAAATGACAAGAAGGTAACCAGGGAGATTGTGGAACAGGTAACCGAAGACATAGATGATATGGACAATGCCTGTAAGTTGGGCCGTAGAAGGATACATATATTTGCTCATTTGGATTATCCTGGATTTCACCGGCGCTTATCGAACTATCTCAGTTATCGTGGCTTCAATTACGAGGTCATAAAGCACACAACGGCTCTTCTGTGGCAGGAAAAAGAGGGTAAACCTTCGCTTTAGTAGATTAAAGTCCTGCCGCTATAGTTAGAAATACTCCTGCTGCAGTAGCTGTGCCAATAACGCCAGCAGCGTTAGGCCCCATAGCGTGCATTAAAAGGAAATTCTTGGGGTTGGCTTTCACTCCCATTGTTTGCACTACTCTTGCTGCCATAGGAACTGCTGAAACGCCTGCGGCTCCAATCATAGGGTTTATCTTTGATTTCAAGAATAGATTCATTAACTTGGCAAAGAGTACCCCACCCATAGTAGCGAAGGCAAAGGCGAGTATGCCTAAACCAAAAACCATTAATGGCTTGGGAAGCAAGAATGATGTAGCTGCCACATAAGCCCCCACGCAGACACCAAGAAAGACCGTTATTATGTCTACGAAAGCCCCGGCCATGGTCGCACCTAACCTGTCAGTAACACCACTTACACGTAGAAGATTGCCGAGCATAAAACAGCCAACAATGGGCAATGCCTCAGGGACAAGAAGCCCAACAACAACCGTGACCATAATGGGAAATATTATCTCCTCTGCCTTAGAGACCTCTCGCAATCTTGGTGGCATGTATATTTTTCTTTCCTTAGCAGAAGTAAGCGCCCTGATTATCGGAGGCTGGATTAACGGCACCATAGCCATATAGGTATAAGCGGCAATAGCAGTAGCACCTACAAGCCAGGGCGATAGCATTGTGGTAAGGTAGACTGTGGTGGGCCCATCGGCACCACCTATGATCCCTATGCTGCAAGCTTCCGGGATATTGAATCCCAAGGCTAGAGCCATGAAGAAAGCAGCATAAACTCCGAACTGAGCAGCAGCTCCCAAGAGGAAGTAGATAGGCCGGGCGATAAGAGGGCCAAAGTCGGTCATCGCTCCTATGCCTATGAATATGAACAGCGGAATTAGCCCCCAGCCAAAGCCATACTGAAAGATGCGGGATAGAAATCCAACTGGCTTCCCTCCCTGTTCTATTAGCTCCGACCAGGTAGGTGGCAAATAATCCACCATGGTGCCATCGGGCATTTGGAATCCCATAATATGGTAGCCCAGAGGTATATTAACCAGAATAATGCCAAAGCCTATAGGTACTAAAAGTAGCGGTTCCCATTTCTTAGCTATGCCCAGGTAAATCAGGATGCCTCCCATCCCCCACATTATTAGGTGCTGCCAGGTTAGGTAAGCAAATCCCGCTTCTATGCCAAACATGATTAGCCTCCAAATTGCCTTGAGTATAGCCCCGTAACAGCGAAAGGTTTCATCTATCTTTTCGCCCTGGTTTCTTCTATTTTAGCCGCTGGATTAGCTTTTTCCTTTCCCCTCTTAACCCTTTGAAATGCGAATCCTAGCAGCCAGGTTAGCGCAGCGAGGATGATTAATACGAGAAAAACAGTGCCGACCCCTTTTCCTGCTAGTGAACTTGCCTCACCCCAATTTATTGTCATTGGTATCATAGCATCATACTTCTCCCGGCCTGGAAAATACCGCTTACTACAAGATGAATACGGTAATTATATATTATATTGGCTAATGCGGGAAGGGATAGTCTCTTCCAATACAAGCTGAGCCTGAGAGGAGAGGCAACTGGTTTATGATTGGGGCATGCAACCGATCATGAACGATAGGAATCTACAAACAATAGAACAGGTCAGACAATTTCTGAGAGGGAGTGAGGCGCTTGAATTCAGATTGCAGAAAGGATGGTGAATGCTCGTTCCAATCTCTTTTAACAAATCTCAAGATTTGTTAACCGGGTTGCCTGAAACCCCTTTCCGCTATATCGTTTCCTCACTATGAAGACAATTCACTCATGCCAAGCTCAGCAAGTTTTTCTCTCTGCGGAACACCTGTTTTCTTATCCCATTCTCGAAGCTTATAATAATCATCCATTAATGCACCAAACGGTGGAACCTTACCCTGACGAAAACCGCTTTTTGCCGGCTCAAACATACGTTTGGGCATTCTATCGTATTCTCTGCCTTTGCCATCCCTGATATTTATGAGCCTTTGCAGATTGAAGCTACGTTCACCCACCTTTATTAGCTGTTCTATTGACCAATGCAATCCAGTTATTGTATTAAAGGCATTCAGTATATCGGTCAACGTCATTCCACAGTAGGTCATGAACATACACAAGGAAATTGAATTCAGTAAAGTAGAAAAGTCCTGGCATTTAGCGGCCAAGTACGCCTTGTCCTGGGGGTCGAAAAATTCAGTCTTCTCAGGAAAGCCGAGCTCTGGCACCGTGTACAAGCCAAACTCCACATCGCCTGGAAGTCCCTTACAATGGCATGCTCCACGGGTACATGTAGCATAATTTGCCGCCATGCTCCAGGAAATGCGAGGATCGTGGCATGGGAAATCCAAACCCCTGACCTGAACAACTATTTCCTCTGCTCCCTTTCCAATCTTTTTGGCCGCTTCAAAAGCCCCTTCGGCAAACAGAGCTCCAAATCCTTCCCTCAAACCTATCTGTTTAACCAGCTCTATTTGGAGATCTCCGTCTCCCCACCTGAGCTCCAGTCCCTTTGTATCTTCTTTCGTAATCAAGCCGCGCTCATAGCACTCTATAGCAAAACCTATGGCTGCGCCCGCTGATATACAATCTATTCCGATTCTATTGCAATAGTCATTGGCTTTGGCTACAGCCTTTAGATCACTAACCAAATTCGACATGCCAAGCATTCCCACTGCCTCATACTCTGGTCCAGCTCCCTCAAAGATATACTTTTCAGGTTCTTCAACCTTAACATGGCGGTGGCAACCCACCGGGCAGTGTAAACAGGGTAGCGGCTTGGCTTTTAGAACCTCATTGTAGAGCGGTTGGCTAAGGTTCTTGGCTCCTTCCTCAAAAGAATCCTGGGACCAATATTTTATAGGTATATTCCCATGTGAATGATAGTCAGCAAGGTCTGGCGTGCCATACTGCCGCATACCCTCACCCTGCTTTGAAACTTTTTGTACTAACTCCTTCCGCAGCTTGGTAAATCCATCGGGGTCTGCTATAGGAGTGGATTTTGTTCCATGTACAACAACCGCTTTAAGGTTTTTTGAGCCCATTACCGCTCCTACACCACATCTCCCGGCGAAACTGTGTCCATCTGCTACGACACAAGCTATGGCAACTAGTTTTTCTCCAGCCGGGCCTATAGTTACCACCGAAGCTCGTTTTTCACCAACATCCTCTTTAAGAGCTTCAACAATCTCAGATGTGTCCATTCCCCAGAACTTGCGCCCGTCACGTATTTCCGCAGCTCCATCATTAATCCACAGATATACTGGAGTATCTGCCTTACCTTGAACTATCAGTGCATCATATCCTGTCTTCTTAAAGGTGGGCCCCCAGTTCGCTCCCGCCAAAGTGTTAGCGTAAGTTCTGGTAAGGGGAGATTTAGTTGAGATGCAAAACTTTGCATCTCCCGGTATTCCAGTTCCTTGAAATGGGCCAACGGCAAAGATAACCCGGTTTTCGGGTTCCAAAGGTTCAACATCTGCCCCTACTTCGTCATATATTATTTTCCCCGCCAGCCCATCACCACCGATGAAGTCCATATAAAAACTTTCTGGAAGTTCCTCCGCACGTGTAGTTCTTTTGCTTAAATCTACACGTAGTACCTTATTCCATATACCTTGCATAGAACGCCTCCTTTTCTAAACATTTGCAACTCTCCGCTGCTAAGCAATGATAACTGTAAGCCGCCATAACCGTCAAGACCTAGCAACATATCCTTTTTCCCTGAGCTGCGGTATTAATTGATCCAGTGCCATTACTGTTGACTCGTATGCTGAGCCAACCGTGGGGGAATAACAGGTATCAATCACAGCCAGTTTTTGAACTGGTATTTTCTCCGCTATGGCAAGAGCGAGCCTGTCGATTTTCCCTGCCACCATTTCTTCCGAAATGATTTGTGCTCCAACCAGGTATTGAGCCTTGTGGTCGGCAATAAGTTTGATGTGGATAGGTTTACCTCCATATGAGCGCCGCCGCGTGGCAGTCCTCGTTATGCTACAGACGATATCCAAGCCTTGTTTTCGGGCGTGAGTTTCAGTGAATCCCACCGTGCCTACCTCATAGCCGAAAACTTCGGTAACCAGGGCCATCACAGTGCCCTGGTGGGGAAGAATGTTGCCCAGAACTAGATTTGTCGCTGCTATTCTCCCTGTTGTTGCTCCAGAAGTTGCTGTTTGGTAGATCCTTTTGCTACCCGCTATTCTATCCCAATTCTCCATGCAATCCCCTATAGCATAAATACTTGGGTCGCTGCTTTGGAGGTATTCGTTCACGGCGATGGCCCCTGATTCGCTTACCTTGATGCCCGCTTTCTTGGCCAGCTCTACATTGGGCTTGGAACCGGTAGCGAACAAGGCTAAGTCCACCTCTAGCTCTCGTTCTGGCAGGGATATGACCTTCTTGCCCTTACGACTCTTTATGCTGTTGATTTGCGCCGACAAAATCAGGTCGATACCTCTTTGTTCTATCCTCGCCTTAACGATTTCCGCCATATCTTTATCCAGATATGCCCGGAGGACACGGTCTGCCCTGCCTATAAGATATATCCTGTCATAATTTCTTGCTTGCAGAACTTCAGCCAGGTCCAGAGCAATTTGTCCCACGCCCACAATGGCTGCGCTGGAATATCTGGGGATGGCTTTCTCCAGAGTTCTGGCGGTGCTCAGGCTGGTGTCCAAAACGAATTCATTGCGGCCATCCAGGCCCTGTACAGGAGGGATAATGGGGATAGAGCCCAAATCTAAGATCGCTTTATCGTAACTGTAGCTTTCTCCACCGGCTATCAGGCGTTTTTCCTCTCTAATGATATCGGTAACCTCTGTGTTCAGGTGAACGTTGATATTTCTTTCGTTGTAGAATTTCGGCCTGAACACAAAGCTATCCTGCCAGGAGGGAAGAAACCCGCTTAGTACGTAGGGGATTTCACATGGCTCATGTCCTATCTCACTGCGTTTGTCAAATATATCGATTTGAGCCTCTTTATCCAAACGGCGAATAACATTGGCGGCATTATTTGCGCCTCCCCCGCCACCTACTATGCAAACCTTCATTTTATTTCCATTCCGTTTATGTTATTTGCTCTGCAAGCTCTTGCAATTACAGATGCTCGCTCCTTAAACTGGTAATACGGCCTTCCGCTTGTTTTCTTTACTCCCAGATTTCCTCTATTATATTGATAAGATTTGAAATTGGCAATGGAACCGAAAGCAATATACTGGCTTGGTGATAGGCTAAGAATATTAGACCAGACAAAGCTTCCCCAGGAGCAAAGCTTTATGAACCTGGCTAATTATCGTGACGTAGTCTTAGCTATCAAAGAGATGAGGGTTCGAGGGGCGCCAGCTATTGGAGTTGCTGCCGCCTATGGCATAGCTCTGGGGGCGCAGGGTATAGAATCGAGCAGTAAAGCAGAGTTTTTCAGCCAGTTTGAGCAGATTTTGCAGGCCTTCTCCGCCTCCAGGCCTACTGCTATTAACCTCTTCAAGGCTATTGGCAGGATGAGGAAAATAACTGCCACAGGTAGTACCATTACTGAAATGAAGGAGATCCTTATTAATGAAGCGAAGCGAATTCACCAGGAAGAAATGGAAGCCAGCAGGCGCCTCAGCCAGGTAGGAGCAGAGCTTATCAAGGATGGCTTTACCATCCTTACTCATTGCAACGCTGGCCCTTTAGCCACCGCTGGCTACGGCACTGCACTGGGTGTAATTAAAGCCGCTAAGGAGCAGGGAAAGGGAGTGAGCGTTATCGCCACGGAGACGCGCCCCCTTCTTCAGGGGGCCAGGCTCACGACCTGGGAACTCAGGCAGGAAAACATTCCAGTGACCTTAATCACCGACTCTATGGCTGGCTATTTTATGCACCAGGGGAAAGTAGACTGCGTCATTGTCGGAGCTGATAGGATTGCCACCAACGGCGATGTGGTCAACAAGATTGGCACCTATGCCCTGGCCGTTCTGGCTAAAGAAAACAATATCCCATTTTATGTCGCTGCCCCGAGCAGCACCATTGATTTTTCTCTATCTTCAGGGGATAGGGTTCCTATAGAGGAGCGAAATCCTCGGGAGGTAACTCATATTCAGGGGATTCCCATTGCACCGGAAGGGGTGAAGGCGGCCAATCCTGCTTTCGATGTAACTCCTCATAATTACATAAGCACTATCATCACCGAAAGAGGTATAATAAAAGAGCCGTATGAAAAAGAGCTAAAGAAAATAGCGAGGGGGTAAGGAGATGCCCACATATGAGTATTGGTGTCCAAAATGTGAAAGAGAATTTGAGCTTAAGAAGCCGCTGAGTGATTTCGATAAACCTGGCTTCTGCCCTGATTGCGGTGCTCAAGGGGAAAGGCTGATATCCGCTTTCGCATCGAAGATTGGCTACAACCTGCAGGTACCAGCAAAGCCGCCTTTCAGGACAAAGGGTGCTGAGCAGAAAAAGTAAGAAAATACTGTCAGGAGGTTATGAACATGGAACTTTCTCCGCTGGCAAGAGAAAGATTAGCCAGGATCGGCGATTTATCGCCACAGGAAAAGGAGAGAGCAAGGCGATCAAGCAAGCTTGGCTCTTTGCTCTCCCAATACTTCAAAGGCGAGATGAGTTCAGAGGATTTATGGAAAGAGCTGAACTCCCTCAAAGAACAAAGCGATGAATCTATCATAAAGGAAGCGCAGAGCAAGTTGATAGACACACTTCGTTTGCAAATGAGCCAGGCAGATTTTGGCCAGCGCCGCAGTGCTATTTTAGCCATAGAAACGATGAAAGGTGAGGGGAAATATTCTACCTTAGAACTAGCTCTGAATTCGGTTGAAGCCCTATGCCAGGAATACACACAAATCAAAGAACAAACGTATGAGCAGCTCAAAAGCGCGCTGGAAGGCCAGCTCCAGGCAGTAGCGCAACAGGTAATAAAACAGGGTTTGAAGGTTGATGTGGAAAGTTCAATAGAGGCCAACGTCAAAAATAGCCCACAATGGAAAGCTTTCATCGCCGAGCATGAGAAATCCTGCGGGGGGATGTTCGACAGCCACATAGCCCGGCTACGAGAGATTATTTGAATCAGGCGAAGAAGCTTCCAGCCCAAAAGTCCTCGGACAGGCTTTTACCTTTAATCGTCCTGTAAATGCTTGATAAGTCAACATTAATCCAGTATAATCCTCATAGAGCAATAAAAGGAGCATGAGTAATGGACAAACTGTTAACTGTTAACGAAGTTGCTGAATATCTCAGGCTAAATCGAGAGACTGTTCTCCGCAAAGCCAGGAAGGGGGAAATCCCGGCAATCAAAATGGGCTACAGAAGCTACCGCTTCTATAGACATCAGATTGATGATTGGTTAAGGAGAGAAGTCGTGTCTGAAGGTCAGGCAGCATCCAGGAAAACCGGGGTGTTAGACCTTCCTAGTTATGACCTCGGTGTGATTAAAGGTAGTTTGAGCCGCAGGGAAATATATAAGGACTTATGATGGACGGCCCTGTTTTCCTCGACAGCAACATCCTGGTTTACGCCGTCAATGAAAAGAGCCCATATTACACTGGTGCTAGAGCTATACTTGATATAATCAACAAAGGAGAGCTTCGAGTTTGCCTTTCCCCTCAAGTGTTGGGTGAATTCTACGCTGTAATAACTAACCCTCGGAAACTGGAACGAGCTCTGCCCCCACAGGAAGCAGCCGATGTGGTTGAAAGGTTTTTGTCAGCGGATGCTGTGCTGAAGCTCTACCCCCAAAAGAGCACCCTGAAACTAACTTTAAAACTGGTTAAACATTATCAAATTAAGGCTTTAGACTTCTTCGATGCTCAGATAGTAGCTACTATGCTGGATAACGGAGTAACCACGATTTATACTGTGAATGAACAAGATTTCGCCATATTTGAAGAGATAAAAGCAGTTAATCCGTTTGAGCAGGCATGATGAAACCCACATAGGGGGCAATGTCTTTGGAATGCTATATATTACGACCTAAAAGGAGACCCTTGTATTGAGGGGTATCTGGGGGAATGAGGTTCGGCTTACACAAGAGCGTTTAGCACACCTTTCAGAACACCCTGAAATGAAAGAGCAAAAAGACAAACTTGCCGAGACGCTACTTGAACCTGATGTAATAATACAGTCACAGAGTGGCAGAGCTGTCAGGCTATTCCACCGCCTTTATAAAGGAACCATCGTGGGGGATAAATATCTCTGTGTGGTGGTAAAATATCCCCAGGTTGGTAACGCCTTTATTACCACTGCGTATCTTACTGGCAAGATTGAAAGAGGAGGGATACTATGGAAAGGGTAAAGGTCTGGTATGACACTGAAGGAGCTTTCCTTGAGGTAATGTTTAAGCAGAAGGAAGGCTATTTCCGAGAGACGAACTCCGATCAAGTAATGGAGAAAGTAGACGTAGAAGGGCATGTCATAGGGTTTTCTATTCTGAAAGTCAGTGCCCTGAAGAAAGAGCCT
>JAUWHP010000040.1 GCA_030605765.1 Dehalococcoidia bacterium | reverse complement strand
TAGCTGCGCGGGCGACTAATTCAGCCGCAGTCACCACTCCCATACCTCCCCTACCATGCCACCTCACCTCAAGAATTTCAGCCATAAAATAAAAACCTCCTCCGACGTGATTAACTACCCCTGAAGGGACTCGAACCCTTGCACCTGGCTCCGGAGGCCAGTGCTCTATCCTCTGAGCTACAGGGGCGGGAAATATACTTTAGCACCATGGAGCTATTCAATCAAATGCCCAACGAGGATGTTTGTTGATAGCAAACTGTACTCCGCCCTGAAAAACAAAGGAGGAAATCTATTAGGCGGTTCTGCGCACATAAACTTCACGATGACAAAAACGAAGTTGCTGAACTATCTTTCTTTTGCTATTTACTTTTATGGTATGTTTTCGTTTATAATATAGGTTAATGTGTATAATATAAACTAACATGATTAGGAGGATTGTCAAATGAAATTACTATCTCGGCTGCTTATTGCTCTACTTGTCTGTCTTATTGCCATTCCCGTGATGGCTACACCAGTTCAAGCTGCTGACATCTCCAGCATGTCACTAAAACCGAGCAGTGGCACAGTAGGAGAGGAAGTATATATCACAGGCTCATGCGACGACGACGATGATTATTGGGTATACTACCAAATAGACACTGATGAATGGGTGCAAGTACTGGATGATGATAATTTTGAGTTTGATGCGGATGGGGAGGAATATGACTATACCACAAAGGACGACAAATTCCTCATCCCTGAGAGCTGCAGCGGGAAACACGCAATCACGATTTGCGATAAAGACCTGGGTGATGATGTTGATGATGATGATGATGTTGAAGACGATGAAAAATTCTCAAGGGACTTCACTGTAAAACCAAAAGTAGAAATAATAGAGATAGCAGGCGACGAAATAGATGATCCTGATGATGCCAAAGGAGCAACGGGAGCTGAGGTCAAGGTGAAAGGCACAGGGTTCGGTGAGGATGAAGAGGATATCGATATATTGTTCGAGGGCGAAGTAGTATCAGAAGAAAAATTTGAAGCAGATGAATATGGCACATGGGAGGGAACCTTCGAAGTGCCTAGTACCAGCAAGGGAGACCATGATGTATCCGCCGAGGGCGAAGATACCGATGAAGATGATGTCGAGGAAGCCAACTTTGAAGTAACGCCGGGCATAAGCCTGGATGTAAAAAGTGGTTCCCCAGGCGACCCCCTAACAGTAACAGGCAGCGGGTTTGAGGAGAGGGAGAAAAGCATTAAGATACTGTTCGATGGCGATACAGTGGCTGACGGTATAGAGGCTGATAGGGATGGCTGCTGGACAAAAACCTTTGATGTGCCCCAGTATCCCAAAGGCAAATACGATGTAACAGCCGAGGGCAGTTACACTGATAAAAACGACATCGACGAAGTGGAATTTGAGGTAGTACCGGGATTGGTATTGTCCCCCACCCAAGGGCATGTGGGCACAACTTTGTCCGTCAGTGGTAGCGCCTTTCCCAAGAACACATCGGTAACTATCACCTACGATGGAGTGAACAAAGGCAGTGGTACCACCAAAAGCAACGGCACCTTCTCAGGCATAAGCTTTGAAGCCACACATACTCAGACAACGCATACCACGGAACATCCTGTGGTAGTTACCTGTGGCTCTACTACGCTTACTACCAGCTTCACCATGGAATCAGTTGCGCCACCTGCCCCCACGCCCACCTCACCGGCTTCTGGAGACAGAGTTGGCTTTGCAGGTATAAAATTTAGCCCTACATTTGAGTGGCAAGCTGCATCGGATGACAGCGGAATTAGCCATTACGTTTTACAAATAGCCAGCAACGCACAGTTCACCAGCGAAGCCATATCATTTTCTCAAAACCTGGCCGAGGGACATTTGACTGTTGGCACTGAGTCAAATACAGTTAGTTATGCCCTGCCCAGGGATAGCGCTTTACCTTACGGCAGCTATTATTGGAGGGTAAAAGCCGTAGACGGAGCTCAGAATGAATCTGGCTGGAGCACCACTTACTCCTTTAAGGCTGGGCTTTTGCCTCTCTGGGCGCTTATATCTATTGTTGCTTCAATAGCTGTGCTGATTGGCGCTCTAATTTACCTCCTTATCAGAAGAAGAACATCTTATGATTGAGGTAAAAGACACATGGCATGACTTGCTTTGACTTCGGCCACGAGAATATATAAACTCACATAAAGTAGATTACAAAGGAGGATTATAAATGAAACTAACAGTTATTGGACTGGGACAATGTGGTTGCCGCATTGCTGACCATTTCGCCAGACTTAATTTGAAGGCACAGACTGAGCGCAGGGCGACTATAGCGCCAGACATAGTCGCTGTAAACAGCGACCAGGCGGATTTAACCGGACTAAGGTTTATCAAGAAAGACTATATGCATAGTATACTCATCGGCTTACGCCAGACATTGGGACACGGGGTAGGCAAGATAAACGAAATAGGCGCCCAATTGGCCAGGGAAGATGGCGATAAGGTGATGGAAGCCATAAAAGCGGAACCAAGATTTTATGAGACACACGCCTTTCTGCTCATCGGTGGTACCGCAGGTGGCACCGGCTCTGGGGCTTTGCCTGTGATTGCTCAGATGATTAAGGATAGATATCTCAATAAGCCGATTTATGCCCTTCTTGTACTGCCCTTTGAGCACGAAATTAGCAGCGAAACCAGGAGCGTATACAACACAGCTACATGCCTCAAGTCCACGTTTGAGGTAGCAGACGCCGTTTTTCTGGCCGATAACCAGAGATATGTTAGAAAAGACGCCAGCCTGGTTAACAACATAGAAAAAATAAACCGCCAGATTGCCGAGCCTTTCTATGATTTGATGTGTGCCGGGGAGGTAACCAAGCACAAATTCGTGGGCGCCAGAACTATAGATGCCGGAGACCTTATTGCTACACTGGAAGGCTGGACAACTATTGGTATTGGTAGAACTCCACTTCCGTCACTTCGCTTCCCCTGGGAGATAAGAAAGAAAAACTTCCGTGAAAAGGCTCTGGAAAGCTTCAGAGGATCACAAGCCCTCGATGCTACCCTGTCTGACCTTTCCATTGCATGTAACCCCAAAGATGCCTCCAGGGCTATGTACATTATAGCTGGCCCGTCCAAAGAAATGAATATGGATATGGTCAAAAGCATTAGTGAGTGTATTAAGGAAATCGCACCCACCGCCTTAATCAGAGGTGGCGACTTCCCCGGGGAAAAGCATTTCATTGATGTCACTTTGATATTGTCTCAGATCTCTTTCGTGCCCAAGGTGAAAGAGCTTTATGAGAAAGCCGTTCAATATGGGCAGGAACATAAAATCCAGCTAGAGGAAACTCACAAGAAAATCCAATCGCTATCTGAGGTAGGTAAGGAATTGCCCACCCTGTGATAAGCAAGTTACTTATTTCTGTGACAGTAGAAGCTGATCTATGAACAGCGAAATTATACAAAGGCAAGAGAAAGCTCAAAACCTGATGAGAGACAGGGGCTACGAGGCATTGGTATTGTCTGTTGCTGAGAACATACAGTACCTTACAGGTGTGACAGAGCCCAGTATACATGCATGTGGTGTCGTTATAGTCACCCAGCAAAGCCAACCAGTGTTAGCAGTAATGTGGCTTGATGCAGAGTTTGCGCAAAAACAAGCAAAAGACATTGACATTAAAACATACACTCCTCACACTCAAGGCACAATAATAATAAAAACACTCAAACATCTCGGCGTCACGAAGGGAAAAATTGGCATGGATGATGCTTCCCTTGAAGTACTAGGGAACTCATTGAGACGATCGTTATCAAACATTGAACTTGTAAATGCTACTGAGGAAGCAGAGGGGTTGAGATCGGTGAAACCTGAGGAGGAAATCAGTTTTATCCAGAAAGCCTGTGCAATCGCAGATGAGGGGATGAAGATTGCTCTAGAGTCTCTGAAACCAGGGATGACAGAACTTCAAGTCGCTTCCCTGGCAGAACACCATATGATAACACTGGGCTCCGACAGATTGAAACACCCCACTATTGTAGGTTCTGGACCTCGAGCTAGACTTCCCCATGCCTGGGCAACTCAGAAACAAATAGAAAACGGAGACCTGGTCGCGATAGATTTGGGAGCAGTCTATAACGGCTACTGCTCAGATATAGCTCGGACCGCCGTCGTTGGGAAACCAACCGCAGAGCTAAAAGATGCCTTTAACGCCTTCCGCATTGCACAGGACACGGTTTTGCAGCAGCTCCGCCCCGGCGTAGCCATCGGAGAAATTGCAATTGCAGCCAAAGAGGCTATAAAAGCTACCGGATATCAACTGCTAGGTCATGTGGGGCATAATGTTGGCCTACAAGTTGAAGAACATCCTTTCTTAGAGTCATCCACCGCAGCAGGCCCAGATTCGAAAATTGAGAGGAATATGGTCGTAGCTTTCTTCCAGGGTTCGATACAGGCGAAACAAAACCTTGGTATCAGGCTGGAGGATACCGCAGTCATAACAGAATCCGGGGCAAAAATGCTAACTACCTATCCCAGGAACCTATTCTCCCAGTGATAGAACTTCTCACCAGCAGCCGCCATATCCAGTAGATATGTGGATACGGCAATAACACCTCCCTGGCTGTTTCTAATGCCAGCTTTTCTTCCCTCAATAGTATGCCAATGACTCCACAGCCTCTAGGATTCTCAGGTCAAAGAAAGATTTTCAGAATGGAAGCTATGCCCCAGCCCAGGATACCGCACGCAGGAAAGGTTAAAACCCAGGCTAACACGATATCTCTTGTTATCCCCCACCGCACGGCGGAAAGTCGTTTTGTGACACCTATCCCTATAATTGCTGTAGTGGCACAATGAGTGGTGCTCACAGGAATGCCTAAGTTTGAAGCTAACTCAATAATCATAGCCGCCGCAGCATCAGCAGCAAAACCGTGAATAGGTTGAAGGGAGGTAATTTTTAATCCTACTGTTCTGATAACTCGCCAGCCGCCAATAGCCGTACCCAAACTAATAGCTACCGCTGATAGGCCTATTACCCACCACGGTATGTTGTTCCACAGATCACTCTGCCCTGTGTGAATAACCAGTGCCATGGTAATAACACCTATGGGCATCTGGCCGTCATTCTTCCCATGGCTATAAGCTAAAAAGGCGGTAGTAAATATCTGGAGACGGCTGAAGACAATCCTCATTTTGGCTGGAGCGCTTCGTCTAAATATCCAAAGTAGGATAACTATCAGCGCAAAGCCAGCGATAAAGCCCAGAGTAGGGGCAATAACCACCCCCAGCCCAATCCGTTGCATGACTCCCCACATCACTGCCCCACTACCCGCCACTGCTACTCCTGCCCCCGCTAGCCCCGCAATGAAGCTGTGCGTTATACTTACCGGCAAACCCAAGCGAGTAGCTATGGTACCCCAGATGATAACTGTAGCCAAACCAGCAATCACTGTCAAATATGAGATTGCTTCAGGAATTAAGATTCCCTTGCCTATGGTCCTGGCAACCTCCAGGCCCATAGCCGTGCCCGCCATATTAGAAAACACAGCTATCACAAAGGCATCCCTGACGGAAAGGGCGCGAGAGCCAATCGAAGCAGCGACAGCATTAGCGGCATCGTTGAAGCCATTAACCACACCAAAACCAACAGCCGCTATAATTACTATGATTAATAAAGCGAAGGATTCAGGCATACTTCAACACTATGCCTTCAAGTACGTTGGCTACATCTTCCCCCCGGTCAGTAGCATCTTCCAAGTGTTGGTACACCTCACGCCATTTAATTATCCTGCGCGCATCAGTGCAATTTTCGAACAGCTCAGTTTGGGCACTATGGTGCACATCATCAGCTTCGTTTTCCAGGCTGTTGATCTCCACGCACTGCTCTAGAATTTGTTGGAATTGGTCACGGTGGCGCAAACAAGGCATCACCTCGTTCAGCTTATAAGCAACCTTGGCTATGATTACAGTTAGCTCTTGTGCCTTTACCGTGGGTTTGGTAATGCCATAAAGAAAGGCCGTTCTGCCAGCAGCTTCGATAAAATCCATCATATCGTCCAAACTGTTAGCAAGGAGAGCGATATCTTCTCTATCAATAGGAGTCACAAAGGTGCGATGCAGCCGCTGCATTATCTCATGAGTTATAACATCACCATGACTTTCCATATCTTTGAGCTCTTTTGCCTTCACCTCAACATCTGTATAATTTTCGAATAGGTCAACGAGTTTTCCTGCAGCAAGAACCAGGTTAGCAGAGTCCTGCTCAAACAAGTCATAAAATTTAGTATCTTTAGGTGTCAACAAGAATTTAGGCAAAACACACCTCCTTCTTCTCCCAGTTAAAAGAAACAATTGACAAAAGCACTCTTCTCCCTCTACCTGGCACTGTATTGTAGCACACTCTTATTAAGAGAGGCCCTATAACAATTCTAAAAGTCCAATAGTTTTGCAAGGCTCATAACGCTGGTTGAAATCGATCGGCAGGGCAAATTATTCTGTCCCCGCCTTCTTTTTCCCCCACCAAGCCTTAAGCCTGGCATCGACTTCCACCTCGTAACCCTGGTCACCGGGAGTGTAATAATGCTTTCCCTGAAGGGAAGCTGGCAGGTTCTGTTGCTCCACAAAGTGCCCTGGATAATCGTGGGCATATTTATAGCCCTGGCCATATCCCATCTCCCGCATCAAGAACGTGGCTGGATTACGTAGCCAGAGCGGTACTGGTTCATTTCGGCCATGTTCTATATCCTGCTGCACCAGAGAATAAGCCCGATATAAAGAGTTACTTTTGGGGGCCGAAGCCAGAAATACTACTGCCTCAGCCAAAGCCAGATTGCCTTCAGGCATGCCAATAAAATGAACTGCTTGCTGGACAGCTACGGTTAACACTAAGGCCTGAGGGTCAGCCATTCCCACATCTTCACAGGCAAAACGTACCAAACGGCGGGCAATATAAAGAGGGTCTTCCCCACTTTCAACCATACGTCCCAGCCAATACAGGGCAGCATCTGGATCAGAACCACGCAGAGATTTGTGCAGCGCAGAAATAAGCTCATAGTGCTGGTCACCGCTTTTATCATAAAGCAGGGCTCGATGCTGTAATGCTTCTTCAATGCTTGTCAGCCCTATTCGGCGCTGACCATCACTATCAGGCAGAGTGGCAAAGGCCGCCATCTCCAAAGCATTAAGAGCTATACGAGCATCGCCATTAGACATGCTTACTAAGTGATTAAGAGCTTCATCTTCCAAGGTCACCTTCAATTCCCCCAATCCCTTCTCACCATCTCTGATAGCTCGCTCTACAATAAGTCGAATCTGCTCATTAGTGAGCAGATTCAATTGAAAAACCCTGCACCGGGAAAGTAAGGGGGATACAATTTCAAAAGAAGGATTTTCCGTGGTGGCCCCAATCAGGATTACTGTGCCATTTTCCACAAAGGGCAGAATGGCATCTTGCTGTCCCTTATTAAAGCGGTGAATTTCATCCACAAAAAGGATTGTGCGCTGCCCCGACAACTTTAACCTCTGCTTAGCTTCACTGGTGATACGGCGCAGATCAGCTACACCAGCACTGACAGCAGTCAAAGGACTGAAATGCGATTTAGTGCCCGACGCGATAACATAAGCCAAACTTGTTTTACCACTCCCCGGCGGACCCCAGAGAATCATTGATGGCAACTGGTCTGCCTCAATGCATTTCCTGAACACCCTGTCTTTCCCCAACAAATGTTCCTGCCCCACAAAGTCTGCGAAAGTCTGCGGACGTATTCTTGCCGCTAGAGGCGCAGTGCCAGCCATACTCTCCTTTTGCTGCAAATCGAAAAGAGGCATCTCCATGCCCATTATTTAAATCTCTCCACCTGGAAGCGGTAAAGCTTGACAGGTGCATCAGCCAATATTCCTGCCTTCAGCCGGCAAATCTCGATTTGCCTTTCAACTGTAGCTACACCCTCCAGATCAGGCAATAAAAGACCCCTCCTGACACCGCTCTCCACAATCACCCCATATTTTCTTGGGTCAAGCTGGCTTGCATTCTCGACTGGCTCGGGCTTAGTAAGAACATCCACGCTATACTCGAGGTCACTCAATTCAGATGCGGCCATTGGTGGAAAACGAGGGTCTCTAGTGGCTGAGCTAATGGCATTGGCTATGATTTCCTCAGCTACATTATCCTTGGTCGGCTCGAAGGTGCCGATGCAGCCTCTTAACTCACCATGTTTGTGAATAGAAACGAAAACGCCAGCTCGCTCTTTCATCTCTGGGGTAAGCTCTTCCGGCTGAGGTGTTTTGCCCTCACGGATATAGCTCTCCACCGTTTCCTTAGCCAATTCCACCAGGGGATGAAATTTCTTCACCATAATCACCTCCCATTATTTTAGCTTTGTTCTGAAATTGAGCTCGCTTCCACAGAATTTACATCTAGAGTCATCAAGTCCCACCACTTCCACATTGTAGCCCACACGACTGACAACCAACTTGCCACAAGAATAGCAAACGGTATTTTCATATTTATGTCCAGAGACATTGCCCAGATAAACAAACTTCAGTCCTGCCTGTTTGCCAATCTGGTAAGCCTTCTCCAGGGTAGATACAGGGGTAGGTGGCAAATAATTCAAATCACGCATAGGATAGAAACGAGTTACGTGCCACGGAGTAAGCTCGCCCAAGTCATTTCGAACCCAGCTAGCGATGCCATTGAGTTGCTCCTCGTCATCGTTCATGGTGGGAACGATATTAGTTACCACCTCAACATGCATGTCCCATTTCTCCTTAGCACGCCTGGCCACATCCAGAATACCACGCCAGTGAGAGATTTTGGCTAATTGGCGATAAAGTCCATCGCTGAAGCCCTTTATATCAACCCTCCAGGCATCAAGGTAAGGCCCTATGGTATCCAAAGCCTCAGGCGTAATATAGCCGTTGGTAACATAGACGGTGTAGAGGCCATTTTCTTTAGCCAGCCTGGCTGAATCCAATGTATGTTCAAACCATATCGTGGGCTCATTATAAGTCCAGGCAATCCCGGCACAGTTATGCTTCTTGGCCAACTCTATCTCCCCCTCGGGCAATAGTTGTTGTGAAATATCAGGAATATCAACACAGGAAATCTCCCAATTTTGGCAATCCTGACAGTGAAAATTGCATCCCCAGGTGCCCAGGGAAAAGGCATTGGTTCCAGGGAAAAAGTGGAATAGGGGCTTCTTTTCAATAGGGTCCGCTGCCACTGATGATACTTCGGCATAATTCATGGCATACAAGATGCCATCACGATTAATACGCATGCGACAAACGCCAAGTTTTCCCGGATTAATCAGACAGCGCCACTGGCAAACATTACACCGCACCCTTCCACCAGCCAGTTTCTCATAAAGTATCGCTTCCTTCTCCATTATGAGCTATTATATCATCACTGATAAATGCTTATTATTGGGGTAACCGGTAATATCGGCAGTGGGAAAAGCACGGTATGCCAAATCCTGGCTAAACTTGGAGCTACTATCATTGATGCCGACAAACTGGCGCATGAGGCTTATAAGCCATATAGCCAAACCTGGCAGGAGCTAATCAGCGCCTTTGGTAAAGATATAGTTAAGGCCGATGGGGAAATTGACCGCCAAAAATTAGGGCAAATAGTTTTTTCTGATTCCAATGCTCTAACTCAACTGAACCAGATAGTGCACCCCGAAGCACATCGTATGGCTCAGGAGAGAATCGAGATTTGCCGCCGCCAGAAAGCTAAAGCCATCGTAGTAGAAGCTACTTTGCTCCTTGAAGCAGGGTGGACAGATCTGGTAAATAAGGTCTGGCTGGTGGTAGCCCCGGATGATATGGTGGCCCAAAGGCTCACCCAACACAAAGAAATAAGCGAAGCTCAGATATTGGCCAGGCTTAAATCACAGATGTCAGCAGAGGAAAAGATGAAACATGCCGATGAAGTAATTTACAACGATGGCGATATAAGTCAGCTTGAAGCCAGGGTAACCGAACTCTGGGATAAACTTGGTATAACTTGATTCTCATCCAAATCTCGATGGGCGACATCGGACTTTAGCCCCCTGTCTCTCAAGGCCACCCCACACCCTACATTGTATAGCGCACAGTAGCAAACCTGTGTACTCGTCCATATGATTAGTGGCGCATCGCTTCCTTTGTTGCTATCCCAAAGCAATCTATGCTGGTACTCCCTGGCAGGAGTAAGCAAAAACCCTCCCTCTAACTCCCTCCCGTCAGGGGAGGGAGTTAGAGGGAGGGGGAAATTTCACCCTCACCCGAGCCCTCTCCCGTCAAGGGAGAGGGGGGGGATTGCTCCGCTCGCAATGACACAAAGAACTGCCTGAGGTGCCCACCTTCTATCTGAATTAGATCACTATATTAATCCTCAGGTCCCATAAACAGCGGCAAAGTTGACAAAGTCAAATATGTTGATAACACCATTATCATCGAAGTCTCCAGCAGGGTTGTAGTTCGCGTCTCCTAGCTCCGAGTCATAGGCAGCAGCGAAGAGGACAAAGTCAAATATGTTGATATCGCCATCGCCGTTGAAATCGCCTTTGCGGCCTGCTTCGCCAACATGCAGAGTTACCGGCACTGTCTTGGGGTTCTCATCAGGGTCGTTATTGCCAATGACTATCTCAGCGCCATAATCCTCCCCAGGAGTAAGCCCTGTGGTATTTACAATGAGCGTTATGTCAGCCTCCCCTCCCGGCGGCAGCGTGCCAAATTTAGGCTCCTCATCCAGCCAGGGGCAGCCTGGTCCCTCAACCACGCAGCGGATCATGTAGTTGTCATACTCCCATGGCTCCCATTCTCCTCCCAAATAATAATCCCAGGAACGCCCAACCGGGTCATCCGAATCAACACACAGCCCTTCACAGTCAGGGCAGTCGGTTAGGTGCTTATAAAGAATATAGAAATCCCCGCTGGTTATGGTAATTCCCAGCCCGGATATATCCACATCCCACCAGCCCCAGTCAGTAGCGGTAGCATGGACAGTTGTCCCCAACTGTGTGCCTGGTGCTCCACCAGTCCCGTCATCATCGTAGACCTCCACAGCAAACTCCTCATGGTCGTCATCAGGCCACTCCTCAGCCCAAAAGCAGAAACGGGCAACCCTGAGGTCAACGGGATACTCAGAGGGGGTGAACCTGACAGCAAATCCATCACCAGCGCCCAACGCAGTGTAATGGTCTTCAGCCTCACCATCGTCGTAGGCTATTTCAATTTCAGTGCCTGATGCAGGTGCTGTAGCGAAAGACATCGGCTGGGAGGGGCTTAGTTCTATCAAACCATCACGCTCTCTAATCTGGCTAGTTAGAAGAGCCGGTGCCTCACCCCCTGCCGTGCTGCCCACGCCTGTCGTTTCCTCCTCGCTAATACTGTAATCAAGGGTAGCACCGCCATTGTTGCCAATAGTTAGCGTGTAGTCCTGAGTTGTATTCGGAGGCAGAGTTACGTCGAAACTAGGCGGGGAAACTGTGATGTCAGGCTGTCCTGCTGGTTCCAGCTGAATGACAGTAACACCATAGTGTTGCAACCCTTCGTAACTTCCACCCCAGGTCATCTGATGGTCATCGTAATCCCAAGTATTATGTATGTAGACAATTTGACCTGAGGTATCGTATCCATAACCAAGCATTGTATGGCCTTCGACCTGAATAAGCACAGGCCTACCGGCATCAATCTCAGCCTGGAAGTCAATGAAAGTAAATCCTTGTGTGTTACCCTGATAACCGTATATATACTGGTTGAAATTGGTACTAACGGTATAGCCTCGTGACTCAGCAAATAGGCGCATCCCGTGGCAGCCATCCCGCTCATCAGGTTCATAACCAGTATAGTCATAGAGAGGGTCACCGTTTGGGTAATAATAAAACGTAGTTTCGCCATCTGTGTTGTCAAATCTAGACTGGTTGGTTCCCATGTAGTCACAGGTGCAGTCCCCGTGTGTGCGCTCTGCCCAATTGCCAATAAAGGGGTCGGGCTCAGTACTATCACTTTCTACCCAGTAGCCATCTACATGCCCCTTCGTTGTTCGTCCATCTATGCCCTGATGCGTAGCGCTCAGGGGACACTCGCCGTCCGAGCCACCAATACCCGGGCCCCACACAGAGTTGTCCATGGGACAAACCCCACCATTGGTGGGACCGGCATACATATTGCCGTAGCCAATGTTATCATAATAGCCCATCAGCATAGCATCAGAAGTGGCAGAGCAGCCGTAGCTCCAATCGAAGACAGGCACATTGAAAAGGACATTAATTCCCATAGCGGGATTGGGTTCAGGAATGGTTGCTACCGCGGCTTTGATTTCCGGCGGTCGCCCGGGGACGATGATTTTGTCTATCTGCCGTCCCTCTTCATCAACGAAAGTTCTCACCAGATATGGATTCGACCACTTGCCGTCATCATCTGCCTGGACACCCCCTACAACCGAAAAGACCAAAACGAGGCATAAAATAACGCTTAGCACTCGCACCAACCATCCATTTCTCATATTAAGTATTCCTCTCTTATCCATATTACGGAAGCTCCTGACTAATTTCCCAGCATGCCATTTCACTGTGCAAACTAAGCTAGCAGCAAAGCATAGTATTTGTCAATATGCAGTACTCGTCCATATGATTAGTGGCGCATCGCTTCCTTTGTTGCTATCTCAAAACAATCTATGCTGATCCTCCCTGGCAGGAGTAAGCAAAAACCCTCCCTCTAACTCCCTCCCGCCAGGGGAGGGAGTTAGAGGGAGGGGGAAATTTCACCCTCACCTTAATCCTCTCCCTTTAAGGGAGAGGAGGGAGATTGCTTCGCTCCGCTCGCAATGACATAAAGAACCGCCTGAAGTGTCATCCCTCCATCTGAACTAGAGCAAGCCTACATTAATCCTCAGATTCCATAATCAACGGCGAACCGGCAAAAGTCAACTATGTCAATGTCACCATTATCATCAAAGTCTCCAGCAGGGTTGTAGTTGTCGTCTCCTAGCTTCGAGCCGTAAGCCGCAACAAAGAGGCAAAAGTCAACTATGTCAATCTGGCCATCATTGTCAAAATCACCTTTGCGGCCTGCTTCAGCTTGGGTGGTGAAATCCCATACAGGTCCTGTAGTTGGCGCTCCATGATTATCAGCAGCAACTATCTTCCAGTAGTAGGTAACGTTGTTGTCTAGAGCGCCTGGGTCATAGCTCGTTCCCGTGTGGTCATTGGAAACCAAAGGAGGAGTTGCGCTGGCGCCAAAGTAAACATCGTAAGTTACCGTATCCCCGGCATCAGGGTCTCCTCCTATCCAGCTTAAGTCGGCATTGATGGAGACGCCAGTGGCATGATTTGCTGGTGAAGGATTGCCTGGCAGACTCGGTGGGTTGTTTGCCTGACTAACCGTTGGTCCAGAATAGCTACCTGAACTAGGCAGCCTGGCTGTGCCACCTTTGCCATCCTGAAAATAGAAGTAGTAGCTATGGCTGCTGGCAGCAAGATTCTTAGGA